>JAJZUI010000282.1 GCA_021847175.1 Pseudomonadota bacterium | reverse complement strand
GGTCGCCAGCCGTGCCGCCACCTCCGCCGGCAGCCGTCGCCGTAGCTCCTCCCAGAACGCCTCGTCCGACCAGTCCTCGACACGGTCGGCCAGCGGCACCTGGATGTAGTAGCGGCTCAGCACCTGGGAGCGCAGCGAGCACAGCGCGAAGCCGCGCTCATGGCTCACGTAGATCAGCTCCGGCGAGACCGGCCTGGTGCGCGACAGCACGCCGAGCCAGCCGAACGGATAGACGCGCTCGTATTCGCGCAGCACGCCCGCGGGAATGGACTTGCGGCTCACGCCGTGGAACCCGTCGGCGCCGACCACGTAGTCGCAATCGACGCGCAACGTCTCGCCGTCGCGGCGGCAGGTGACGAAGGGGCGGTCGGAGGCGAGGTCGTGCAGCGCCACGTCCTCGGCCGCGAACACCGTCGGCGCGCCGGATTTCTCCCGCCCGTCGTAGAGGTCTCGCGTCAGCTCGGTCTGGCCGTAGACCATGACCGAGTTGCCGCCGGAATATCTGTGCAGGTCCACGCGGTCCATCCGCCCGCCATCATGGGCGATGAAGAAGCCGTGGTGGATCTCGCCCTCGCGGTCCATCCGCTCGCCGCATTGCGCCTCGCGCATCAGCGCCGCGAAGCCGTGCTCCAGCACGCCCGCGCGGATGCGCGAGAGCACGTGCTCGCGCGTGTGCTTCTCCAGCACGACGGTCGCGATGCCCTTGAGGTGCAGCAGCTGCGACAGCAGCAACCCGGAGGGTCCGCCGCCGATGATGCAGACCTGGACCTTCATGACCGTCTCCCGCATGCCGCCGCGATGGCGCGATCCTAGCCTGCGAGGGCGCGGCGGGGAAACGCCGCGCGGCCGGGCGGCCGGCCGCTCACTCCCGGCCGAGCACGTGGTCGTTGAGGAACGTCGCCAGCCCGCCAGCGTGGAAGGAGGCGCGCAGGGCCTGCTCGTCGTATTCGTCGCGCACCCAGTCGAGGAACGGCAGCCTTCCCTCGGCCCGTGTCGCGTAGAGATGGAAGAACGCATCCAGGATGCCGGTGGGCGAGCGGGAGAAATGCCCGCGCCGCCAGGTGAGTTCCGCCAGCGCCTGCGTGCTCGTGCCGCCATCGAACAGATGCACCAGCCCCGCCGCCAGCCCCGCGCGGTCCGCGCCCGACTTGCAGTGCATGAAGGCCGGCGTCTCGACCGAGCGCCAGATGTCGTGAAGGCGCAGGATGCGCTCGCGGTGCGGCGCGCCGCGGCTCTCGAAGGCCATGTCGATGTGCACCAGGCCGAGCCGCCGCGCCTCCTCCCGCGACAGCGCGTCGGAGCCGCAGCGCCGGTGGCCGCGCAGGTTGATCACCGTGCGCAGCCCGAGCTCGCGCTTGAGCCGGCGCAGCCGCCCAGGCGTGGGGTGGTTGCCGCGCCAGAGCCGGCCCGGCACCACCTCGGCGACGTTGGACCAGGCGAGGCGGAAGATCGCGTGGTCGACGAAGAGCGAGTCGATCCAGGCGCGGCGCCGCTCGGCTTGCGTTACCGCCGGGCCGTCATACATCGAGGCGCGGCGCCCTGCCCCCGGCCCTAGACCTGACGCTCGAGCATCAGGGTCTTGATCTTCGCGATCGCCTTGCCGGGGTTGAGGCCCTTGGGGCAGGTCTGCGTGCAGTTCATGATGGTGTGGCAACGATAGAGCTTGAACGGATCCTCCAGCGCGTCGAGCCGCTCGCCGGTGCGCTCGTCGCGGCTGTCGGCGATCCAGCGATAGGCCGCGAGCAGCACCGCGGGGCCGAGATAGCGGTCGCCGTTCCACCAGTAGGACGGGCAGGCGGTGGAGCAGCAGAAGCAGAGGATGCATTCCCACATCCCGTCGAGCTTCTCGCGCTCCTCCTTGCTCTGCAGCCGCTCCCCGTCCGGCGGGGGCGGCGTGTCGGACTTCAGCCACGGGTCGATCGAGCGCAACTGTGCGTAAGCGCCGCTGAGGTCGGGCACCAGGTCCTTCACCACCGGCATGTGCGGCAGCGGGTTGATGCTCACCTCGCCCTTCACCTCGTCGATCGGCTTGAGGCAGGCGAGCGTGTTGGTGCCGTCGATGTTCATCGCGCAGGAGCCGCAGATGCCCTCGCGGCAGGAGCGGCGGAAGGTCAGCGTCGGGTCGATCTCGTTCTTGATCTTGATCAGCGCGTCCAGAACCATCGGGCCGCAGTGGTCCATGTCCACCGTATAGACATCGGTGCGCGGATTCTTCCCGTCATCCGGGTTCCATCGGTAGATGCGAAAGGTCCGCGTGTTCTTCGCACCCGACGGCGCCGGATGCGTGGTCCCCGCGGTGACGCGGCTGTTGGCGGGAAGGGCGAACTCGACCATGGAACGTTCCGATCAGTAAACGCGCTTCTTGGGGGGAATGACGGAGACCTCGTTGGTCAGCGTCTGCATCCGCACCGGCCGGTAGGCGAGCCGCACGGCGCCGTCGTCGTCGCACCAGGCCAGCGTGTGCTTCATCCACTCGTGGTCGTCGCGCTCCGGAAAGTCGTCGTGCGCGTGGGCGCCGCGGCTCTCGTGGCGGGCCTCGGCGCCGGCCATCGTGGCCATGGCGTTGCCCATCAGGTTCTCGAGCTCCATCGCCTCGACGAGGTCGGAGTTCCAGATCAGCCCGCGATCGGCGAGCGACATGTCGCCGAGCCCCTGCCAGACCTCGCGCATCCTCTCGACACCCTCGGCGAGCGACTTCGAGGTGCGGAACACCGCGGCGTGGCCCTGCATCGTGCGCTGCATCCGCTCGCGCAGGGTGGCGACGCGCGTGCCCCCCTTGGCGTGGCGCGCCGCGTCCAGCCGGTCGAGCGAGGCCTCGCCCGCGCGGGCCGGCAGCGGCTTCTGCGCCACCCCCGGCTTCAGTGTCTCCGCCGCGCGGTGCGCCGCGGCGCGGCCGAACACGACGAGGTCGAGCAGCGAGTTGGTGCCGAGCCGGTTGGCGCCGTGGACGGAGACGCAGGCCGCCTCCCCCACCGCCATCAGCCCCGGCACCACCGCGTCCGGGTCGCTCGCGGTCGGGCGCAGCGCCTCGCCGTGCAGGTTCGTCGGGATACCGCCCATGTTGTAGTGCACGGTCGGCAGCACCGGGATCGGCGCCTTGGTCACATCGACGCCCGCGAACACCCGCG
>JAJZUI010000065.1 GCA_021847175.1 Pseudomonadota bacterium | reverse complement strand
CCGGCGAGGCCGCAGGCGAGGCCGACATCGACGTTGTTGTTCTCGTAGGCGCCGATCCAGACCGACTTGCGCATGTCGCCCTTGCGCACCATCGGGCCGGCCTCCATCGCGGTGTGGATCTCGTCGCCGGTGCGGTCGAGGAAGCCGGTGTTGATGAACACCACGCGTTCTGCCGCCGCCGCTATGCAGGCGGCGAGATTCGCGGAGGTACGCCGCTCCTCGTCCATGATGCCCATCTTCAGCGTGAAGCGCGGCAGGCGCAGCATGTCCTCGACGGCGGCGAAGAGGTCGCTGGCGAAGGCGACCTCGTCCGGCCCGTGCATCTTGGGCTTGACGATGTAGACGCTGCCCGTGCGGCTGTTGCGGAACCGGCCGCGCCCCTGCAGGTCCGCCATGGCGCACAGCGATGTGACGGCGGCATCGAGGATCGTTTCGGGTATTTCACGACCCTCGGCGTCGCGCACCGCGTCCGTCATCATGTGGTGGCCGACGTTGCGCACCAGCATCAGGCTGCGGCCGGGCAGGGTTATGGTGCTCCCATCCGGCGCCGTGTAGGTGCGGTCCGGGTTGAGGTGGCGCTCCAGCGTGCGCCCGCCCTTCTCGAAGCTCGCCGAGAGCGTGCCGAGCATGAGGCCGAGCCAGGCGCGATAGACCTCGGCCTTGTCCGCGGCATCGACTGCCGCGACGCTGTCCTCGCAATCCATGATGGTGGTGAGCGCCGATTCCAGCACCACATCCGCCACGCCCGCCTTGTCCGCGCGCCCGATCGGGTGGTTGCGATCCAGCACCAATTCCAGGTGCAGCCCGTGATGCGCGAGCAGCACCACGGACGGCGCCACGGCCTCGCCGCGCCAGCCGGCCAGCGCGCTGGCATCCCTTAGCCCGACGCCGCCGGAAGCGGTCCGCGCGACCAGCCCGCCGCCCTCGACGGCATAGCCCGTGACATCGGCGTGGCTGGCGCCGGCGAGCGGCACCGCCTGATCCAGGATCGCCTTGGCGCGCGCGATCACCCGCTCGCCGCGCACCTGGTTGTAGACGCCGGCGCGCGTCGCCCCGCCGTCCTCGGGGATGGCGTCGGTGCCATAGAGCGCGTCGTAGAGGCTGCCCCAGCGCGCATTGCCTGCGTTGAGCGCATAGCGCGCGTTGTTCACCGGCACCACGAGCTGCGGGCCCGCGACCAGCGCCATCTCGGGGTCGACATTCGCCGTCCGCACCGCGACCCGCGCCGGCGCCGGCGCGAGGTAGCCGATCTCCGCGAGGAAGGACCGGTACGCTCCCGCATCGAACGCCGAGAGCGGATGCGCGCGGTGCCAGGCGTCGATCTTCGCCTGCAACTCGTCCCGGCGCGCCAGCAGGGCGGCGTTGCGCGGCGCGAAGGTGGCGACGATGCGGGCGAAGGAGGCCCAGAAGCCGGCGGCATCGAGCCCGGTTCCCGCCAGCGCCTCCTGCTCGACGAAGCGGCAAAGCTCCGCCGCGACCTTCAGCCCCGCGCGATCCTCGTACGCCATCCCGGCCCCCGTTTACGTGTCCCACGATCGCTTCAGCGCAAACCGGGGTGGTGTGTCGAGACCTATTGACGATCCGTGGGGAATACTCATCCAGCGATGAGCGTCCCCAATGGACGGGCTACGGCGTCAGCCCACGCTCCTTGCACCACTCCACATAGAGCGCCTTGGTCGCCTCGTTGGGCGGGTAGGTGCCGGGCAGGGGTGCGCCGCCGGCGATGCGCTCGGCGAGGAACATCTCCATGTGTTCCTGCGCCGCCGAGTCCGCTGCGATCTGGTCGGCAAGGTGCGCCGGCAACACCACCACGCCGTCCGTGTCGCCCACCATGATGTCGCCGGGATAGACCGCGACCCCGCCGCAGGCGATCGGCTCGTTGATCGCGACCGCGTGGTGCATCACGAGGTTGAGCGGCGCCGAGGGGCCGGCGCAGAACACCGGCATCGGCAGCTCCGCGATCGCCGCGGCATCGCGCAGGCCGCCGTCGGAAACCATGCCGGCGGCGCCGCGCTTCCACAGCCGGGTCATCAGGATCTGCCCGCCGGAGGCGACGCGGGTCTCGCCGCGGCAATCCATCACCAGCACGCAGCCCGCGGGCGCCGTCTCGATCGCCTTGCGCTGCGGGTGCTCCGGGTTGGCGAAACCCTCCAGCACGTCGAGGTCCTCGCGCGCCGGGATGTAGCGCAGCGTCATCGCCGGGCCGACCATGTTCTCGCCGTAGCGCCCGAGCGGGCGCACACCCTGGATGAACACGTTGCGGAAGCCGCGCTTGAACATCTGCGTCGTCAGCGTGGCGGTGCTGGCGCGCTTGAGGCGGGCGAGGGTCTCGGGGTTCATCGTGTTTCCTCCGTTCGGCGGTCGCATCCTATGTTAGCGATACCGTCGCTCGCGGGCAGGGGCAACCGCATCCCCTCACGCCGCTGCGCTCACGTGGAGCCCGATCACGTGGAGCCCGATCACGTGGAACCTCTGGGCAGGATGCGGAACGGCACGCGCACGGCGGGGCCGGCCGCCGCGCCGGCCATCCGCGCCAGCAGCAGCTCCGCCGCCTGCCGCCCGATCGCGGTGCCGTCCACGCTCACCGTGGTGATCGAGGGCTCGGAGGCGCGCCCGGCATCGAAATCGCCGAAGCCGCAGACCGCCAGCGCGTCCGGCACCTTGATCCCCAGCGCCCGCGCCTCCGTGACGGCGCCGAGCGCGATCAGGTCGGAACTGCAGAACAGCGCCGTGCGCCCGTGCAACTGCGGCGCGATCTCGCGCAGCGCCTGGCGGCCCTCGCTGACGTTGGAGGGCGCGGGCAGCCGCCGCGTCTCGATGATCTCGCCCCCGCCCTCCGCCGCCGCGCGCAGGAAGCCGCCGGCGCGCGCCTCGGCCCTGGGGTCGGAGGCGGACAGCACCGCGAAGCGCGTGTGCCCGGCGGCGAGAAAGAATTTTGCCACCTCGCGTCCCACCTCCTCGTGGTCGAAGCCCACCAGGCTGTCGAAGGCGGGCCCGCTGTCCCAGATTTCCACCACCGGGACGCCGGCGGCGGCCAGCATCCTCCGCATCGCCGTCCCGCGCCGCGCCCCGGTCAGCAGCAGCGCGTCCGGCCTTCGCGCCAGCACCGCGGGCAGCATCGCCTCCTCGGCGTCGGCGCGGTAGCCGGTGAGCGACAGCATGACGTGATAGCCGGCCTGCGCCAGGCGGTCGGTGAAGCCCTGCAGCGGGGCCGAGAAGATCGGCGAGGCGATGGTCGGCACCATGGCGGCGACCATGCGCGAGCGGCGGCTGGAAAGCCCGCCCGCCAGAAGGTTCGGTACGTAGCCCAGCGCCTTGATCGCGGCACGGACCTTGCGCGCCGTCTCCGGTGAGACGCGGTCAGGCTCGTTCAGCACGCGCGAGACGGTCATCGGCGCCACGCCGGCGGCCGCGGCGACATCGGTGATGCGCACGTTGCGGCCACGGCTGCGTCCGCGGCCCGCCTTCCTCGTTTCGGCCTTCCCCGCCTCGCCTGCCATCGGCTCACTGTGCACGAGGCGTGCCCGCGGCGCCACCGGCGGCGGGCCTGTCAGGCGGTCAGACCGTCCCACCCGCGGCGAAGCGCACCGCCTCCTCGGCGGCGAGGATCAGCGCGCGCGCCTTCTGCCGCGTCTCCTGTTCCTCGGCGTCGGGGTCGCTGTCCGCGACCACGCCGGCGCCGGCCTGCACGTACATCGTCCCGTCCTTGATCACCGCGGTGCGCAGCCCGATGCACGTGTCCATCGAGCCGTCGGCGGCGAAATAGCCTATGCAGCCGGCGTAGATGCCGCGGCGCACCGGCTCCAGCTCCTCGATGATCTGCATCGCGCGCACCTTAGGCGCACCGGTCAGCGTGCCGGCGGGGAAGCCCGCGATCAGCGCATCGAGCGCGTCGAGCCCCTCGCGCAGCTTGCCCTGCACGTCGGACATGATGTGCATGACGTGGGAGAACCGCTCGATCGCGAAGCTCTCCGTCACCTTGACGCTGCCGATCTCGGCGACGCGGCCCACGTCGTTGCGCCCGAGGTCGAGCAGCATCAGGTGCTCGGCGCGCTCCTTGGGGTCGGCGAGAAGCTCCTTCGCCAGCGCCTCGTCCTCCTCGTGCGTGGCACCCCGGCGGCGGGTGCCGGCGAGCGGGCGGATGGTGACCGTTCCGTTACGCAGCCGCACCAGAATTTCCGGGCTCGATCCCGCGACGCTGAAGCCGCCGAAATCGAGGAAGAACAGGAACGGCGCCGGGTTGATCCGCCGGAGCGCGCGGTAGAGCGAGAAGGGCGGCAGCGCGAAGGGCACGGAGAAGCGCTGGCTCGGCACGACCTGGAACACATCGCCGGCGGCGATGTATTCCTTGGCGCGCAGCACCGCGGCCTTGAATCCCTCGCGCGTGAAGTTGGAGGCGGGCTCGGCGAGCGCCGGCAGCGAAACCGGCGGGGCGGCGAGCGGCAACGGCCGCGCCAGCGCCGCCTCGGCCGCCGCGAGCCTGGCCTGCGCCGCCTCCCACGCCGCCTGGGCGGTGACGCCGGCGCGCGGATAGATGGGTGCCGCCAGCGTCAGCAGGTCGGAGACATTGTCGAAGATGGCGTAGAGCGTGGGCCGCAGCAGCTGCGCCTCGGGCAGGCCGAGCGCGTCCTGGTTGCGGTCGCCGACCGGCTCCATCTGCCGGACCATGTCGTAGCCGAGATAGCCGACGAGCCCGCCGCACATCGGCGGCACGCCGGCGGGCACCTCGAGCCGGCTCTCGTTGATCAGCGCGCGCAGGCTCTCCAGCGGCTTCGCCGTCTCGGGCACAAAGGCGAACGGCGCCGCCTGCGCGTCGCGGTTGATCTCCGCCGCCCCGGCGCGGCAGCGCCAGATCAGGTCCGGCTCGAGCCCGATGATGGAATAGCGCCCGCGCGCCGCGCCGCCCTCGACGCTCTCCAGCAGGATCGTGTTCGCCTTGCCGTGCGCGAGCTTGAGGAAGGCCGCGACCGGCGTGTCGAGGTCGGCGACCGAGCGGCGCGTCAGCACCGCGCCGCGCCCGGCGTCGTAGCCCTCGCGGAACCCGGCGAAGCCGGGGGGCGGGGTGGCGTTCATGGGCCGGCCGCCGAGACGGTGGCAAGCTGCGCCTGGTCGATCGTGGGCTTGCCGCGGTCGCGCAGCGCCTGCGTCACCAGCGCCTCGAGGTCGGTGTCGATCGTGCCCGCGATCCCCTGCCGCAGCCGCGCGAAGGCGAGCGGGTGCTTCGCGGGATCGGGGTCGTGCACGGAAACGAGCTGCGCGACCACGAACCCCTCCGGCGTCGCCGCCATCGTCGCATGCCCCTCCTTGGTCGCGAACAGCGGGTCCAGCAACGGCGCCGGGAAGCCGGAGACGCCGCCGGTGCGCGTCACCGCGGGCAGGCGCGTCACCGTGAGCCCGGCCTTGCTTGCGGCCTCGGAGAGCGTGGCGCCGGCATCCACCTCGGTCAGCATCTTTGCCGCGATCGTCTCGGCGGCGTGGCGGCGCTGGTTCTCCGTCCAGTCGGCGGCGACCTGCTTTTCCACCTCCGCGAACGGCTTCTCGTGCGCCGGAATGATCGATTTGACCTCGAGCGCGAAATAGCCGCTCACACCGCCGTTGGGCGTCGCCGGACCGTCGATCAGCCGCGGCAGGTCGCCGGGCCTGGCGTGAAACGCCTCGGCGACCAGCGCCTGGCGCAGCGCCGCGTCGCCGGGAATGGGCGCGGGCTTGCCGGCCTCGGTCAGCCCCTGCGCGTCGAGCGTGCCCTCGACGGCGCCGAGGCCGAGATTGCCCGGCAGCGAGGCCAGCGCCGCGCCGCCCGCGAGCAGGTTGTCGAGCTTGGTGGCGCGTGCGTCCATCAGGCTCGCGGCGCGGCGGTCGATCAGCGCGCGTTTGATCGCGTCATGCATCTGGGCGAGCGTCGGCGTCACCGCGTGGGTGATGCCGGTCACCTTGAACACCACGCTGCCGGTCGGCGCCGCGATGGGGCCGGTGACCTCGCCCTCCTTCGCCGCGAAGGCGGCATCCGCCAGCGCCGGGGTGGGGAAGGCGCCGCGCGCCGCGTTGGCGAGGCTGAGCGCGGACGCGCCATCCTTCTTTGCCAGCGCCTGCACCGCGGTCCAGTCCGCCCCCGATTTCCAGGCGTCGGCGATCGCCTTCGCCTTCGACGCGTCGGAGGCCGTCACGATCTGGACGCTACGCTTGCCGGTCTGCACCAGGCTCGGTTCCTCGCGCTTGAACTCGGCGGCGATCTCCGCCTCCGTCACCTTGATCTCCGGTGCGAGCGTGCGCGGCGAGAGCACCACGGCGCGGATGCGCCGGTACTCCGGCGCGCGGTAATCCGCCGGGTGGTTGGCGTACCAGCGTTGCAGGTTGCGCGCCGTGGGTGTGGGCGGCGCCGGCATCGCCGAGGCGAGCACCGTCGTCGCGTCGGCGACGCGCGTCTCGCCGCGGTAGCGGTAGACGAGCTTCGCCAGCACGTCCGGGCTCACGATCCCCGAGCGCAGCGCGCCGAAATACTGCGTGCGCGCCAGCTGCCCCTGCATCAGGTCGAGGAACTGCGCCTGGGAGAGGTTGTTGCGGCTCAGCACCGCCTGGAATGTCGCCGGGTCGAACTGGCCGGAGGGACCGTGGAAGGCCGGGATCGCCCAGATCGACTGCTGCAGCGCCTGCTTCGGCACGATGACGCCGAGCCGGCCGATCGCGGTGTCCACCGCCGTCGCGGTGATGAGCTGGTCCACGACCTGGGCAGCCAGCGCCTTGCGCAGCGGCGCCGAGGGAAGCTGGCCCTGCGGCATCGACGCCTGGATGCGCTGCAACTGGTTCTGATAGGCCTGCTGCACCTGGGCGAGCGTGATCTTCTGCCCGGCCACGCGCGCGACCGGAGGAATGCCGCCGGTGAGATTGATGCGCGCGGCGACGCCCCAGAACACGAAGGCTGCCACCAGTGCGAGGAAGAACAGGCGCACGGGCCAAGTATCGAGCGAGCGGCGCAGGATAGCGAGCATGCTTGGCTTTCAGGCTGGTTGAGGCGGGCTGGTTGGGCGGACTTGCGGGGCGGGCCCTGGGGGGCCTTGGCGCGGCGCACCATAGGCAGGCCGCGCCGCCAATGCCATACCGTCTCAGCCAGCTTGGGGGCCGCCAATTTAGGCCCGCCAGCTTGGGGGAGGATCACGCATGCGCCGGATGATCGCCGGGAACTGGAAGATGAACATGCTCGCGGACGGGGCGGCGCAGCTTGCCGGCGCGCTTCGCCGTGGCGCGGCCGGCAAGGGGGGCGTTGGGCTCAGCTGCGAGCTGCTGGTCTGCCCGCCGGCGACGGTGCTCGCCGCCGTCGCGCATGCCCTGCTCGGCTCCGCCTGCCGGGTCGGCGCCCAGGACTGCCACGCGGAAGCCTCGGGCGCCCATACCGGCGACCTCTCGGCGCCGATGCTGCGCGACGCCGGCGCCACCCACGTCATCCTCGGCCATTCCGAGCGGCGGGCGAACCACGGCGAGACCGACGCCGTGGTCCAGGCCAAGGTCCATGCCGCGACCAGGGCCGGGCTCGTGCCCATCGTCTGCGTCGGCGAGACGCTGGCCGAGCGGGAAGGGGGCTGGGCCGAATCGGTGGTCGCCGGCCAGCTCGCCGGCAGCCTTCCTCATGGTTTCGAGGGCCTGGTGGCCTACGAGCCGGTCTGGGCCATCGGCAGCGGCCGCACCCCCACCGAGGCGGACATCGCAGCCATGCACGCCGCGATCCGCCACCGCGTCGGGCCCTCCATCCGAATCCTCTACGGCGGCTCGGTGAAGCCCGAGAACGCGGCTGCGATCCTCGCCCTGCCGGAGGTGGGCGGCGCGCTGGTCGGCGGCGCCAGCCTCGACGCCCAGTCGTTCCTCGCCATCGCCGCCGCCTGCCCGGCCTGAGACCCGGGCGGCAGGCCACGGGTTGATCTTGCCCGCGCAGGCGCTACAAGCCCGCAGCCTTCCGCCCCGCGCCGCCATCGTTCCAGTCCCCGCCCGCCTGCTCCCCGAACGCACGAGTTCCGCGCCCCATGAGACTTGTCCTGCTCATCGTCTTTCTCTTCGTCACCATCGCGCTGATCGGCGTCGTGCTGATCCAGCGCAGCGAGGGCGGCGGGCTCGGCATCGGCTCCTCGCAGGGCATGGGCGCGTTCATGGGCGGGCGCGGCACCGCCAACCTGCTGACCCGCACCACCGCGGTGCTGGCGACCATCTTCTTCGCCCTCTCGCTCACGCTGGCGCTGCTCGGCCATTCCTCGGGCGGCGGCGGCCTGCTCGCCCCGCCCCCGCCGGCCGCCACGGCGCCGGCCAAGCCCGCGCCCGCGCCCGCGGGCCCGGTCGTTCCGACAAAGTAGGCTGGCGCCCTTGCCAGCGACTCCGGGTGCGGCCTATCAAGGCCGCCCATGACGCGGTTCGTCTTCATCACCGGCGGCGTGGTCTCATCCCTCGGAAAAGGCATTGCATCGGCGGCCCTCGGCGCCCTGCTGCAGGCGCGCGGATATTCCGTGCGGCTGCGCAAGCTCGACCCGTACCTCAATGTCGATCCCGGAACGATGTCGCCGCTCCAGCACGGCGAGGTCTTCGTCACCGATGACGGTGCCGAAACCGACCTCGACCTCGGCCACTACGAGCGTTTCACCGGCGTGGACGCCACGCGCGCCGACAACGCCACCACAGGGCGCATCTACGCCGAGGTGATCGCGCGCGAGCGCCGCGGCGACTATCTCGGCGCCACCGTGCAGGTCATTCCGCACATCACCGACGCGATCAAGGCGGTGATCACCGCCGACGTGCTCGATGCCAACGGCCGCGAGGCGGAGTTCGCGCTGATCGAGATCGGCGGCACGGTGGGCGACATCGAGAGCCTGCCGTTCCTCGAGGCGATCCGCCAGCTCGGCAACGAGCTCGGACCGCAGCGCGCGATGTTCGTCCATCTCACCCTGCTGCCCTGGATCAAGACCGCGGGCGAGCTCAAGACCAAGCCGACGCAGCATTCGGTGAAGGAGCTGCTCAGCGTCGGCATCCAGCCGCAGATGCTGCTCTGCCGCTGCGACCGCCCGATCCCCGAGAACGAGCGGCGCAAGCTCGCCCTGTTCTGCAACGTGCGGGCCGAGGCGGTGATCGCGGCACTGGACGTCGACACGATCTACGCGGTGCCCGAATCCTACCACGCCGAGGGCATGGACCGCGAAGTGCTGCGCCATTTCGGCCTCGCCTTCGATCGCGAACCGGATCTCTCGCCCTGGCACGGCATCGTCGGGCGCGCGCGCAACCCGGAGAGCGAGGTCGGCATCGCCGTCGTCGGCAAGTACACGGACCTGCTCGACAGCTACAAAAGCCTGGCCGAGGCGCTCGCCCATGGCGGCATCGCGAACCAGGTGAAGGTGCGGCTCGACTGGGTGGACTCCCAGGTGTTCGAATCGCCGGACGCGGTGCGCCAGCTCGAGGGTGTGCACGGCATCCTGGTCCCCGGCGGCTTCGGCGAGCGCGGCACCGAGGGCATGATCGAGGCGGTGCGCTTCGCGCGCGAGCGCCAGGTGCCGTTCCTCGGCATCTGCTTCGGCATGCAGATGGCGGTGATCGAGACGGCGCGGCACCGCGCCAACCTGCCCGGCGCCTCCTCCACCGAGTTCGGTCCCTGCGCGGAGCCGGTCGTGGGCCTGCTCACGGAATGGGCGCGCGGCAACGAGATCGAGCGGCGCGCCGCCGGCGGGGACCTCGGCGGCACGATGCGCCTCGGCGCCTACCCCGCGGAACTCACGGAGGGCTCGCTGGTGCGCGAGATCTATGGCGGGCTTTCGCGCATCCACGAACGCCACCGCCATCGCTACGAGGTCAATGTCCGCTACCGGGAGCGGCTGGAGGAGGCGGGTCTGCGCTTCTCCGGCCTCTCGCCTGACGGTGTGCTGCCGGAGATCGTGGAGCGGCCGGACCATCCCTGGTTCATCGGCGTGCAGTTCCACCCGGAGCTGAAGTCGCGCCCGCTGGCGCCGCACCCGCTGTTCCGCGGCTTTATCGCCGCGGCCGTGAAACAGGCACGACTTGTCTAGCCCGCGCCATGTGACGGTGGGGCCGGTCGCCTTCGGCAACGACCTGCCCTTCGTGCTGATCGCCGGGCCCTGCCAGATCGAAAGCCGCGACCACGCGACGGAGGTCGCGCGCGAACTGGTCGCGATATGCCGCGCCGCCGGCGTGCCGCTCGTCTTCAAGAGCAGCTACGACAAGGCCAACCGCACCAGCCTCGGCGGCGCACGCGGCGTGGGGATGGACAAGGGGCTCGCGATCCTGGCGGAAATCCGCGAGACGCTGGGCTGCCCGGTGCTCACCGACATCCATTCCATCGAGCAGGTGAAGCCCGCCGCCGAGGCGGTCGATGTCCTGCAGATCCCGGCCTTCCTCTGTCGCCAGACCGACCTCCTGCTCGCCGCCGGCGAGACCGGACGCGCGGTCAACGTGAAGAAGGGACAGTTCCTGGCGCCGTGGGACATGAAGAATGTCGCCGCCAAGATCGCCAGCACCGGCAACGAGCGCATCCTGCTCACCGAGCGGGGCGCGTCCTTCGGCTACAACACGCTGGTGACGGATTTCCGCGCGCTGCCGATCATGGCGCAGACCGGCTACCCGGTGGTGTTCGACGCCACGCATTCCGTGCAGCAGCCGGGCGGGCAGGGTGGCTCCTCGGGCGGCGAGCGCAGGTTCGCGCCGGTGCTCGCCCGCGCGGCGCTGGCGGTCGGCTGTGCCTCGATCTTCATGGAATGCCACCCGGACCCGGACCACGCGCCGTCGGACGGGCCGAACATGATCCCGCTCGCCGCCATGCCTGGCGTGATCGCCGAGCTTCTGTCCATCGACCGGCTGATGAAGCGACCCGCATGAAGGCGCAGTGGGCTGATCTCTCGCCCCGGCAGCGAAAGGCACTCGTGGCGCCGGCCGTGGGCATCGTGCTGCTGGCGTTGGGCGGGCTCGCCTGGGTCGCCGGCGGGCAGCATGCGCTCGGCATCCTGGTCAGCGCGCTGGGCCTGGCCGCCATCGTCTGGGGCATCGCCATGCAGCAGCGCGACCCGGCGCTGCGCGGCCGCCAGCCTCCGCCGACGCACACGCCTCCTGGCTCCGAGGGGACCGGGCGGTAACGATGTGGCCGTAACGGCCCAGTGGTAAAGGCCCAGTGGTAACGGCCGAGTGGTAACGGCCCAGTGGCAACCCGGGGGCGGTGGCGAGCGGGCGCGGGCTCTGTTAGAGCGCCCGGACAGCCGAACGGAGCCCCGCATGAGCGCCATAGCCACCCTCGCCGCCCGCGAAATCCTCGACAGCCGGGGCAGCCCTACGATCGAGGTTGACGCGATCCTGGAGAGCGGCGTCGTCGGCCGCGCCGCCATTCCCTCCGGCGCCTCCACCGGCGCCAACGAGGCTGTGGAGAAGCGCGACGGCGACCCCTCGCGCTATGGCGGCAAGGGCGTGCGCGAGGCGGTTGCCGCGGTGCACGGCGAGATCCTCGCCGCCATCGTCGGCATGGATCCCGCGGAGCAGGTGCTGATCGACGAACTGCTGATCGACCTCGACGGCACGCCCAACAAGTCGCGCCTCGGCGCCAACGCGCTGCTCGGCGTCAGCCTCGCCTGCGCCAAGGCGGCGGCGGCGGAGACGGGTGTGCCCCTGTGGCGGCATGTCGGCGGTGTCGCGGCGCGCATCCTGCCGGTGCCGATGATGAACATCATCAATGGCGGCAAGCACGCCGACAACCCGATCGACATCCAGGAGTTCATGATCCAGCCCGTCGGCGCCGGCACCTTCGCCGACGCGCTGCGCATGGGCTCGGAGATCTTCATGGCGCTGAAGAAGAAGCTCGCGGCGGCCGGACACAACACCAATGTCGGCGACGAGGGCGGCTTCGCGCCCGCCATCGGCTCGGCCGCGGAGGCACTCGGCTTCATCGCCGGCGCCTGCGAGGCGGCGGGCTACCGTCCGGGCGAGGACGTCACCTTCGCGATCGACTGCGCCGCCTCCGAATTCCACTCGGGCGGGCGCTACAGGCTCGCGGGCGAAGGACTGGAACTCGATGCCGCGGGCATGGTCGGCTACCTTGAGGATCTCTGCGCGCGCTTCCCCATCGTCTCGGTCGAGGACGGCTGCGCGGAGGACGACTGGGCGGGCTGGAAGCTGCTCACCGAGCGCCTGGGCTCGCGCGTGCAACTCGTGGGCGACGACATTTTCGTGACGAACACGGAATTTCTCGCGCGCGGCATCGAGGAGGGCTGCGCCAACGCCATCCTGGTCAAGGTGAACCAGATCGGCACGCTGTCCGAGACGCTGGCGGCGGTGGAGATGGCGCACCGCGCCGGCTGGCGCGCGGTGATGAGCCATCGCTCCGGCGAGACCGAGGACGCCACCATCGCCGACCTCGCGGTGGCGACAAACTGCGGGCAGATCAAGACCGGCAGCCTGTCGCGCAGCGACCGGATCGCCAAGTACAATCAGCTGCTGCGCATCGAGGAGGCGCTGGGCCCGGCGGCGCAGTACGCCGGGCGGACGATCCTCACGCGGCGCTGAGGTGGCCCCGGCTCAGCGGAAGTTGAAGCCGAGGAACAGCGAGGGCGGCGCCACCACCACGGGCGGCGCGTACATCACCGGGGGCGGCGCCACGTAGACGGGCGGGGGTGCCACGTAGACCGGCGGCGGCGCGACATAGACCGGCGGCGGGCCGAAATAGACCGGCGGCGCCCAGCCGCGGTGCCAGTCGCCATGCCACTCGCCACGGTGGCCGTGCCAGCCATCGGCCAGCGCCGCGCCGGGCAGCGCCAGGGCCACGGCGGCGGCAATCAGGAGCGCCTTCTTCTTCATCGCTGAGCCTCCTCGGGATGCTTCTGTCTCTGTGTGGGCACGATCCAACCCCGGCTTTGGGACCGCCGCCGGGCGCTGTTATGGCAAATAGGTGGCAAATCTCCGGGTGGGGGTGAAAAATTTTTCAGAAACCTTTGGCAAATCGGAGAAAATGTGTTTCGAGTCACACTTTCCCGACGCCCTGCCGATAGGCCACTCGTGTCCCTCTCCGTCTCATCCCTGCTTCCCTCGCGCCTGCTTGCGTCGCGGATGACCGCTTCGCGCGCGGATGCCGCGCGCCCCAACGCCTCCTGGGGCCGGAGCATCCGACGGCGCGTCCGCGGCATGGTGCTGCCGGCCGTCTTTTTCCTGTTCGCCGCTTATTTCGGCTGGCAGGCGACGCAGGGCAGCCGCGGCCTGCACGCCTATGCCGAACGCAAGCAGGAAGAGAAGGCGGCGCTCGCGGAACTCAAGACTGCCAAGCACGACCTTGCCGTCTGGGAGCGCCGGGTGTCGGCGCTGCGTGGCGACCACCTCGATCTCGACGTACTCGACGAACGGGTGCGCGCGATGCTGAACCTCAGCCAGCCCAACGACATCATCGTTCCCTACGGGCCAGGCAAGAAGCTGTTCTGAGCAACCGGGTGCCGTAACGGCGCTGCGATCGCGGGCGCGGCCGCGACGCAAGCTTGCCGAGGGCGCCGCCGCGCGCGAAGAATCTTGCGCGGCCGACGCCGAACGTCTCGGCCCGACAAGCGGTTAACCGAAATCTGGTTAACGTCTCGTATTGCATTGCACAATCACGGTTTTTCGCCATCCCGCGCTTGCGGCGGCCCGACCCGGTTGATAGGTCTCGCCCGATCTCGGGAGGTGCCCATGGCGGTCGATGCGAAGAAGCGTGGCAAGGGCAGGGAGGCCGCGTCCGGCATGGACCGCGACCAGTTGCTCGCCGCGTACCGGAGGATGCTGCTTATCCGACGCTTCGAGGAAAAGGCGGGCCAGCTCTACGGCATGGGCCTCATCGGTGGTTTCTGCCACCTCTATATCGGCCAGGAGGCGGTGGTCGTCGGCATCCAGGCGGCGCTCGACGAGACCGATCAGGTCATCACCTCCTACCGCGACCACGGCCACATGCTCGCGACCGGCATGCAGGCGCGTGGCGTGATGGCGGAGCTCACCGGGCGCGCCACCGGGTATTCGCGCGGCAAGGGCGGCTCCATGCACATGTTCAGCAAGGAGCGGAACTTCTTCGGCGGCCACGGCATCGTCGGCGCGCAGGTCTCGCTCGGCACCGGGCTCGCCTTCGCCAACGCCTATCGCGGCAACGACCGCGTTGCCGTGACCTATTTCGGCGAGGGCGCCTCCAACCAGGGGCAAGTCTACGAGAGCTTCAATCTCGCCGCGCTCATGAAGCTGCCCTGCATCTACGTGATCGAGAACAATAAGTACGGCATGGGCACCAGCGTCGAGCGCGCCTCGGCGAGCCGCGACCTCTCGAAGAACGCCGCCGCCTGGGGCATCCCCGGCACGCAGGTGGACGGCATGGACGTCGAGGCGACGTGGGAGGCGGCGAAGGCGGCTGTCGCCTGGTGCCGCGCCGGCAAGGGCCCGTACCTGATGGAGGTGAAGACATACCGCTACCGCGGCCACTCCATGTCCGACCCCGCGAAGTACCGCACGCGCGAGGAGGTGCAGAAGATGCGCAGCGAGCGCGACTGCATCGAGCACGCGCGCCACCGGCTGGAGGGGATGGGCGTCGACGAGGCCGGCTTCAAGGCCATCGACGACGAGGTGAAGGGGGTGGTGCAGGAGGCCGCCGACTTCGCCCAGGCCTCGCCGGAGCCTGATCCCGCGGAGCTGTGGACCGACGTGCTGGTGGAGGGCTGAGCGATGGCGACCGAGATTCTGATGCCGGCGCTCTCGCCGACCATGACCGAGGGCAAGCTTGCCCGCTGGCTCAAGAGCGTGGGCGACGATATCCGCCCCGGCGACGTCATCGCCGAGATCGAGACGGACAAGGCGACGATGGA
Source organism: Pseudomonadota bacterium (assembly GCA_021847175.1). Taxonomy (GTDB): domain Bacteria; phylum Pseudomonadota; class Alphaproteobacteria; order Acetobacterales; family Acetobacteraceae; genus JAJXXT01. The sequence continues at coordinate 2,540 of JAJZUI010000065.1, read as the reverse complement.
GGTGGAGGCGGTGGACGAGGGCAGGCTCGCGCGCATCCTGGTCCCCGAGGGCACGGAGGGGGTGGCGGTGAACACGCCGATCGCGGTGATCGGCGCCGACGGCGAGGCGGTGAAGCCCGCGCCCGTATCGACCCCGGCACCCACCCCGGCGCCGACGCCCACCCCCGCTCCGGCCGTCGCCGCGGCACCGCGCGCGCCGGAGCCCGCGGGTGCGGCGGAAAAGGACTGGGGCCCGACCAAGCCGATCTCCGTGCGCGAGGCGCTGCGCGACGCCATGGCTGCCGAGATGCGCGCCGACGACCGCGTGTTCCTGCTCGGGGAGGAGGTCGCGCAGTACCAGGGCGCCTACAAGGTCAGCCAGGGCCTGCTCGAGGAGTTCGGCGCGCGCCGCGTCATCGACACGCCGATCACCGAGCACGGCTTCACCGGCATGGCGGTGGGGGCGGCGCTCAACGGGCTGAAGCCAATCGTCGAGTTCATGACCTTCAACTTCGCCATGCAGGCGATGGACCAGATCATCAACTCGGCATCCAAGACGCTCTACATGTCGGGCGGGCAGATGGGCTGCCCGATCGTCTTCCGCGGCCCCAACGGGGCGGCGAGCCGGGTCGCCGCGCAGCACAGCCAGTGCTACGCCTCGTGGTACGCGCACGTCCCCGGCCTCAAGGTCGTCGCCCCCTGGTCGGCGGCGGACGCCAAGGGCCTGCTGCGTGCGGCGATCCGCGATCCCAACCCGGTGATCGTGCTGGAGAACGAGATCCTCTACGGCCACAGCGGCGAATGCCCGACGGCGGATGATTTCGTGCTGCCAATCGGCAAGGCCAAGGTCGAGCGGCCCGGCACGCAGGTGACGATCGTTGCATTCTCGATCATGGTGGGCACCGCACTCGCCGCGGCCGAGGCGCTGGCGGAGCAGGGGATCAGCGCCGAGGTGATCAACCTCCGCTCGCTGCGCCCGCTCGACACCGCAACGATCGTGGAGAGCGTGAAGAAGACCAGCCGGCTCGTGACCGTCGAGGAGGGCTGGCCCTACGCCGGCATCGGGGCCGAGGTCGCGATGCAGATCATGGAGCACGCCTTCGACTGGCTCGACGCGCCGCCGGCGCGCGTGCACGGCGCGGACGTGCCGCTGCCCTACGCCGCCAATCTCGAGAAGCTCGCGCTGCCGCAGCCCGCCTGGGTGGTGGACGCGGTGAAGAAGCTGTTCTGAGGAGATCGCGCGATGGCCACCAACATCCTGATGCCCGCGCTCTCGCCGACGATGACCGAGGGCACGCTCGCGCGCTGGCTCAAGCACGAGGGCGATACGGTGAGGGCCGGCGACGTGATCGCCGAGATCGAGACCGACAAGGCGACGATGGAGGTCGAGGCGGTGGACGAGGGCGTGCTCGGCCGCATCCTCGTCGCCGACGGCACGCAGGGCGTGAAGGTCAACGACCCGATCGCGATCCTGGTCGAGCCTGGCGAGAAAGTGCCAGGTGGCGCCACGCCGGCCCCGGCACCCGCGCCGAAAGCCGCGACCCCCGCGCCGGCGCCACCCGCTGCGCCGGCGCCCGTCGCGGCCCCGGCGGCGGTGGCCAACGGCCATGATGCCAGCCGCGTCTTTGCCTCTCCGCTCGCGCGCCGGATGGCGAGGCAGGCGGGGCTCGACCTCGGGGCGGTGAAGGGTTCCGGCCCCAACGGGCGCATCGTGCGCGCGGATGTCGAGGCGGCGCTCGCGAAGCCTGCCGCGCCCGCCGCTGCCATGGCACCGAAGGCCGCCGCTCCCGCGCCCGCGCCTGTGTCCGCAGCCGGCCTGCCGCCGCACAAGCTCGTGCCGCACACGACGATGCGCCGGGTCATCGCGCGCCGCCTCTCCGAGGCCAAGGCAACGATCCCGCATTTCTACGTCTCGATGGACGTGGAGCTCGACGCACTGCTGGCGCTGCGCGCGAAGCTCAACGCCAAGTCGCCGGCGGAGGGCCCGGGCGCCTTCAAGCTCTCGGTCAACGACCTCATCATCAAGGCCTCGGCGGTCGCGCTGCGCCAGGTGCCGGGGGTGAACGCGTCCTGGACCGATGACGGCATCGCGCTCTACGACGACGTGGACATCTCGGTTGCCGTTTCGATTCCGGAAGGGCTGATCACGCCGATCGTGCGCCGGGCGGACGGGAAGGGCCTCGCCGCGATCAGCAACGAGATGAAGGACCTCGCGGCGCGTGCCAAGTCCGGCAAGCTGAAGCCCGAGGAGTTCCAGGGCGGCGGCTTCTCCATCTCCAACATGGGGATGTACGGCGTCACCACCTTCTCGGCGATCATCAACCCGCCGCAGTCGGCGATCCTCGCGGTCTCCGCGGGCGAGAAGCGCGCGGTGGTGCGCAGCGACAAGACCGGTGGCGACCAGATCGCCATCGCAACGGTGATGACCTGCACGCTCTCGGTCGACCACCGCGTGATCGACGGCGCGCTCGGGGCGAAGTGGCTCGCTGCCTTCAAGCGCGTCGTCGAGGATCCGATGAGCCTGATGCTGTGACGGGGCTTATTCCGTGACCCCGGCGGGC
>JAJZUI010000064.1 GCA_021847175.1 Pseudomonadota bacterium | reverse complement strand
GGATTGCTCGCGGCGGCCACGGCGATGGGGCTGATTGCGGCGGCGACGGGAAACGGGGGAGTGCTCTGGCGCTGAGAAAAATGAGAGAAGCATCCGGCGCTACGCAAGACGAGCATCGCATGAGAAGAAGCGTCGCATGAAAACCGTCTCCGTCCTGGGCTCGACTGGCAGCGTCGGAACCCAGACGCTCGCGCTACTCGCCGAGCATCCCGGCGCCTATCGCGTGCGCGCGCTCACCGCCGGCCGGAACGCGCGCCTGCTCGCCGAGCAGGCGGTCGCCTTCGGCGCCGAGCGCGCCGTGATTGGGGACCCGGCGCAATACCCCGCTCTCGCCGCCGCGCTGGCCGGCACCTCCACGCGCGCCGACGCCGGGCCGGAGGCGGTCTGCGAGGCCGCCGCCATCCCGGCCGACTGGACCATGGCCGCCATCACCGGCGCCGCCGGCTTGCGCCCCACGCTCGCCGCCATCCGCCGCGGCGGGGCCGTCGCGCTCGCCAACAAGGAGGCGCTGGTCTGCGCCGGCGAGGTCATGCTCGCCGCCGTGCGCGAGGCCGGCGCCACACTGCTGCCGGTCGATTCGGAGCACAACGCCATCTTCCAGGCGCTCGCCTCCGGGCCGCGCGAGGCGCTGGAAAAGATCATCCTCACCGCCTCCGGCGGCCCGTTCCGCACTGCCTCGCGCGAGGACATGGCCCGCGCCACGCCCGAGACCGCGCTCAGGCACCCAGTCTGGTCGATGGGCGCCAAGATCTCGATCGATTCCGCGACCATGATGAACAAGGGCCTCGAGGTGATCGAGGCGGCGCGCCTGTTCGGCCTCGCCTCATCGGAGATCGAGGTGCTGGTCCACCCGCAATCGATCGTCCACGGACTGGTCTGCTGGCGCGACGGCAGCGTCATCGCGCAGCTTGGCTCACCCGACATGACGGTGCCCATCGCCCACGCGCTGGCCTGGCCCGACCGCATCGCCACCCCGGCCCGGAGGCTGGATCTCGCCCGCGCCGGCACGCTGGAGTTCGCCACGCCGGATCTCGACCACTTCCCCGCGCTGCGCCTCGCCCGCGAGGCGCTGGAGGCGGGCGGCGGCGCACCCGCCATCCTCAACGCCGCCAACGAGGTCGCCGTCGCCGCCTTCCTCGAGCGGCGCATCGGATTCCTCGACATCGCCGCCGTCGTTGCAGAGGTGCTCGCTCACCTCGGCTCGCGACCGGCGAACGATCTCGCCCAGGTCCTCGCGCTCGACGCCATGGCGCGCGAGGCCGCCATGCCCGTCTGCCGCCGGAGAGCCGCTTGATCGAACATTTCCTGGCCAGCCTGCCCGCGCCCCTCGGCAGCCTGATCCCCTTCGTCGTCCTGCTCGGCATCCTCGTGTTCGTGCACGAGTTCGGACATTATTTCGTTGCTCGCGCCGTCGGCGTCTTCGTCGAGACGTTCTCCGTCGGCTTCGGGCCCGCCATCTTCACCTGGACGGATTCCGTCGGCACCGTCTGGAAGATCGGCTGCATCCCGCTCGGCGGCTACGTCAAGCTGCACGGCCACGACCCCAACGAGGCGGACCCCGAGGTCCGCGCGGCCTGGATGACCGGCCGCACCTTCCACGAAAAAAGCATCGCCCGTCGCGCCGCGGTGGTCGCCGCCGGCCCGATCGCCAATTTCATCCTGGCCATCGTCGTGTTCGCGATCCTGTTCATGACCGCCGGGCTCGAAATCCCGCAGCCGGTCATCTCCACCGTCGCCGCCCACTCGCCCGCCGCCGCCGCCGGCTTCGTCAAGGGCGACCGGGTTCTCGCCGTGCAGGGCACCAAAATCGCCGATTTCGCGGCCCTCCAACACCAGGTCGCCAGCCATGCCGGCCAGACGATCGCCTTCAGCGTGCAGCGCGGCGACAAGCAGATCACGCTCCACGCCACGCCGGTCGCGCGCAACGAGGCCGGGCAGACGGTCGGCTATCTGGGCGTCGGCACCGATGTCTTCCGCGCCCAACGACTTGGCCCGATCGCCTCCGTCCGCCAGGGCGCGGTGGAGAGCTGGAACATCGCCGTCGCCACGCTGCATGCGGTGGGCAACATGCTCGCCGGCCAGGGTGCGCAGGACCTCGGCGGGCCGCTGCGCATCGCCGCGATCTCGGGCCAGGCGGCGAAGCTCGGCTTCTCCAGCTTCGTCTCGCTGATCGCGCTGCTCTCGGTCAATCTCGGGCTGATCAACCTCTTCCCCATCCCGGTGCTGGACGGCGGACATCTGCTGTTCTTCGCGCTCGAGGCCGTGCGCGGCCGCCCGCTCACGCCACGGGCGCAGGAATGGGGCCTCAGGACCGGGCTCGCGCTGATCGCCGCGGTGTTCGTCTTCGCCACCTGGAACGACGTCCAGGCACTGCGGATCGTCACCTGGTTCCGCCACCTGCTGGGCTAGTGGTGGCTCGAGCCGGTCAGTCCCCCTCCAGCATCCCCGCCGCGAGGAACCCGCCATCGACCGGCAGGACCACGCCCGACACATAGGCGGCCGCCGGCGAGGCAAGGTACGCCACCGCCGCGGCGATCTCCTCGGGCGTGGCGTAGCGCCCGGCCGGCACCTGGCGCTCATAGGCGGCGCGCACTCCGGCGGAGTGGTGCAGCTGGGCGAGCTGCGTCTCCACCGGCCCCGGCGCGACCGCGTTGGCGGTGATCCCGTATGGCGCGAGCTCGACCGCCATCTGCCGCGTGAGCCCGATCAGCGCCGCCTTGGACGTGCCATAGGCGGTGCGCCCGGCCCCGGCGCGGATGCCGGAAACCGACGCGATGTTGATGATTCTCCCGCCCCCCGGCCGCCCGCCGCGCGCCTCACGCATAAGCCGCGCCGCCGCCTGGCCGCAGAGCAGCGCGCCGGTGACGTTGACGGCCATCACCCGCGCGAAGGCCTCGGCCGGAAAATCGAGGAACGGCGCAAGGGTCGCGGTGCCGGCATTGTTCACCAGCACATCCACCCGCCCCCAGCGCGCCGCGACAGCGGCGAACACGCCCCGGACGGCGGCAGCGTCCGCTACGTCGAGCGGGAGGCCCAGCGCAGTCGCGCCGGAAGCGTCGAGCTGGCTCGCCACCGCCTCCGCCGCCGCGCCATCGAGGTCCGCGAGCACCACGGCGTAGCGATCCTCGTGCAGGCGCCGGCCGATCGCGGCGCCGATGCCGCGCCCGGCCCCGGTCACCACCGCCACGTGTGCCGCAGGTTCCGTCATCAGCTGGTTCTAGACCCTGGCTCCGCCAGGCGCCACGCCCCGCTCTTGCGCCGCCATTTTCCACGTTCATGCGTGCCGGCGAGGGAATCCTGCGCTCACCTCGCCACGACGACTTGCGATAGGCGCCGTGGCTTGTATGGTCCGCCCGCGTTGCGGGTCCCGGCCGGGGGCGCGCCGGTGATGGGGGTCGTGCTGAGTTGATGAGCCGTGTGCCCACGTGGCTTCGGGTGATCGCGCTACCGGTGTTCGCGATTGGTCTCACGATGGCGATGGCCCCCGCGCGGGCCCAGACCACGGATACCACCGCCCCGCCGCTGCCTGCCGCGACCGCCACGCCGGAACCCTCCGCCACGACTGCGGCACCGCCGATCTCGGGCCCCGCCCAGGCGGTGACGCCGGAGCCCACGCACACCGTCCCCACGCCGCCCAACGCCACCCCGGCACCGCCCCAGGCGCCCGCCTCCGGCGCAGCCGCCGCGCCGCCGCCGCCGCCGATGCCCGCAGCCACGCTCGGCGGCCCGCCGATGCGCTCGATGGAGCCCCGCTTCGTGCCGCCACCGCTGCCCGCAGGCATCGGCACCGTCCAGGCCATCAAGGTCGAGGGCAACCAGCGCATCGAGGCCTCGACCATCGAGAGCTACATGGTGCTGCGCGTCGGCGATCCGTTCGATCCCGCGGCCATGGACCGCAGCCTCAAGACGCTCTACGCAACCGGCCTCTTCTCCAATGTACGCCTCACGCGCGAGGGCAACACGCTGGTCGTGCGCGTGCAGGAGAACCCGATCATCGACCGCGTCGCGATCGAAGGTAACCACGCGCTGACGAGCAAGGTGCTGCTGCCGGAGTTGGAGGAAAAGCCGCGCGGCGTCTTCACCCAGGCGGCTGCGGCGCGCGACCGGCAACGCATCCTCGATCTCTATGCACGGCGCGGCTACTACGCGACCACGGTCACGCCCCAGATCATCAAGCGCCCGGAGAACCGCGTAGACGTGGTTTTCGAGGTGCATGATGGCGCAGCGGCCTTCATCAGCCGTATCGCCTTCGTCGGCAACCACGCCTTCTCCGAGAGCCGGCTGCGCGGGGTCATCACCTCGCGCCAGGAAGTGTGGTGGAACATCTTCACCTCCGCCGACATCGTGAACCCGCAGCGCCTCGCCGCCGACCGTGAGGCACTGCGCCGCTTCTACCTGCACAATGGCTACGCCCAGGTGGACATCGCGCCGCCCAACGCGGAGCTCGCGCCCGACCGCAAGTCCTTCTTCGTCACGTTCAACATCCACGAAGGCCCGCGCTTCCGCGTCACCAGCGTGAATGTGCATTCCACGCTGCCACACACGGACAACAAGCGCCTGCAAGCGCAGGTCGGCATCTCGCCCGGCGACTGGTATGATGGCGACGCGGTGGCGAAGGCCGCCCAGGCGCTCACGACCGCGCTGCAGAACCAGGGCTATTCCTTCGTCGACGTGCGCCCGCAGGTGAAGCGCGACGACGCCAAGCACACGATCGCGCTGGTTTTCAACATCGGCGAGGGGCCGCACGTCTACATCGGCCGCATCGACATCACGGGCAACACGCGCACCCAGGACGCGGTGATCCGCCGCGAGTTTCGCGTCGCCGAGGGCGATCCGCTGAACTCCGCGCTGATCCGGTTGACGCAGCAGCGCCTGCATGACCTCAACTTCTTCAACAACGTCACCATCAAGACGCAGCCGACCAACGAGCCGGACAAGGTCAATCTCGCCGTCGACGTCGCCGAGCGCGCGACCGGCCAGCTCACGATCGGCGGCGGCTATTCGACCGACATCGGCGCGCTCGCCGATATCGGCCTCAGTGAAGCGAACTTCATCGGCACCGGCATCAACACGAGCATCAACGCGATCATCGCCCAGCAAGAGATCTCGACCGACCTCTCGGTCACCAACCCCTATTTTCTCGGCCGCAACCTCCTCGCCGGATTCCAGCTCTTCAACGTCCAGCAGGACCTGCAGAATATCGCCGAATATAACGAGCGGCGGACCGGCTTCTCGCTCACTGCCGGGTATAATTTCTCCGATCACCTGCGCCAGTCCTGGACCTACTCGCTGGTCTATCGCGACGTCTACGACGTGCAAAGCACGGCCAGCCTCTTCGTGCAGAACGAGGCCGGCGGCTCCACGCTCTCCCAGATCGGCCAAGTGCTGACCGTCGACTACCGTGACAGCACACTCGATCCACGCAAGGGCTACGTGCTGCGCCTCGGCACCGACTTCGCCGGCCTTGGCGGCACCGTCGACTACGTCCGCACCAAGCTCGACGGCGCCTACTACGTCCCGCTCGCCGGCATTTTCGGCAGCCGCGACTACGGCCTCGCGATCTCCGCCGGCACCGGCTACCTGTTCAACCTCGGCGGCCCGAGCCGGATCATCGACAATTTCTTCCTCGGCGGTGCCAATCTGCGTGGCTTCGCCACCGGCGGCGCCGGTCCGCACGCGCTTACCGGCTACAACGACAGCCTCGGCGGCAGGTTCATCTGGACGCAGTCGACCGAGTTCCGCTTCCCGCTGCCGGTCTCGCGCGATCTCGGCCTGTCAGGCCGCGTCTTCGTCGACATCGGCTCGCTCAGCGGCGTCAGCGGCATCACCCAGCACGGCGTACCGGTGCCGTACACCGACTACGCGACGCCGCGCGTCGGCGCCGGCATCGGCATCTCCTGGAACACGCCGTTCGGCCTGGTCAACCTCGACTTCGCCGAGCCCGTGGTGAAGGAGCCCTACGACCAGACCCAGTTTTTCCGTTTCGGCTTCGGTACAAGGTTCTAAACCCCATGCGCATCCGCCCCGCCGTCCTCGCGGCATCGTTCGCCGTCGTCTCCGCCCTGCCTGTCGGCGCGATGGCGCAGAGCAAGGATTACTTCATCCCTGGTCACCCCGCCCCGGCGGCACGCCCCGCTCCGGCTCCGGTCGCGGCGCCGCTGCCGCCGCAGGTCGGCCCGGCCCCCCTCCCGCCCATCCCGCAGCCGCCGCTGCCGGCGCTCAAGCCCCTGCCTCCCGCCTCGCTGCCGCCGACCGCGGTCTTCGGCACAATCGGCGTGCCCGAGGTGATGAACGGTCTGAAGGTGGTGAAGCAGGTCGACGACGTCATCAACGGCCGCCTGCAGGTGCTCGCCAACGACGCCAAGAAGGCCCAGGCCACCTGGCGCAGCATGCAGGAAGCGCTCGCGCGCGACGCCTCCAAGCTCACGGCGGCCGAGATTCAGAAGCGCCGCTCCGAGCTCGACGCCAAGGTGCTCGCCGACCAGAAGGCGTTCCGCTTGCGCCAACTCCACATCCAGGAAGCGGCGCAGGTCGCCTTCAGCCAGATCCAGTCGGTGCTCAAGGCGGTGGTGCAGCAGGTAGCGCAGAGCCACGGCATGAATCTCGTGCTGCTGCGTACCCAGGTCGCGATCAGCGCCCGCGCCTTCGACATCAGCGGGGAGGTGCAGGCGGAGATGAACAAGGTCATGCCGACGGTGAACATCCCGCCCGAGAACGTCGACCCGATGACCTACGCGGGCAAGCCGGCGCCGGTGCTGCCCTCGGCGTTGGTCACCACGCCGCCGGCCGCCCCCGCTCCGGCGCCTAAGAAGAAGTAGCATGGCGCCCGCAGAGCCGGGCACGGCTTCGGGCGGCATCGGCGATCCCCGCTTCTTCGCGCATAGCGGCCCGCATCCGCTTGCCGTCGTCGCCGCCGCCGCGGCGGCGACGGTGCCGCGCGAGGGCGAGCGCCTGTTCACAGGCGTGGCGCCACTGCAGAGCGCGGGGTCGGACGAGGTCTCCTTCCTCGACAACCGCCGCTACGCGGACGCGCTGGCAGCCACGCGCGCCGGTGCCGTCATCGTGCACCCGGACCTCGCTGCCCGCGCGCCCCAAGGTTGCGTTCCCCTGGTGACCACGGAGCCCTATCTCGGCTGGGCGCGCGTCGCGGCCCTGTTCCATCCCGCCCCGCCGGCCGAGCCCGGGATCCACGCCAACGCCTGGGTCGAGCCCCATGCCGCGATCGACCCCAGCGCCGAGATCGGCCCGTTCGCCTGCATCGGCGCCGGTGCCCGGATCGGCCCGCGCTGCCGCGTCGGCGCCCATGCCGTGATCGGCCCCGGCGTCGTGCTCGGGGCGGACTGCCGCATCGGCCCAGGCGCCACCGTCACTCACGCCATCCTCGGCGCCCGCGTCGTGGTCCATCCAGGGGCGCGCATCGGCCAGGAAGGATTCGGATTCGCGACCGACCCCAAAGGCCCCGGCGGCATCCCCCGCTTTGTCCCCGTCCCCCAACTCGGCCGCGTGCTGATCGGCGACGACGCCGATATCGGCGCCAACACCACGATCGACCGTGGATCCGCCCAGGACACCGTGATCGGCCCCGGTTCGCGCCTCGACAACCTAGTGCAGATCGGCCACAATGTCCGCCTCGGGCGCTGTTGTGTCGTCGTCGCCCAGGCCGGGATTTCCGGCTCCACCGAGATCGGCGACTTCGCCGTCGTCGCCGCCCAGGCCGGGCTCACCGGCCATCTGCGAATCGGTGCGCGCGCGCGCATCGGCGCCCAGGCCGGCGTCATGGCGGACGTGGCGGAGGGGCAGGATGTCGTCGGCTCCCCGGCGATGCCCGTGCGCAGCTTCTTCCGACAGGTGGCGATCCTGCGCCGCCTGGCGGAGCGCAAGCCGAAGGAAGGAACGGGCTGAGAACGATGCAGAAGGCGAACGAAACCGAAACCGGCGTCACCGAGGCCGGCGCAACCGTCGATATTGCCGGCATCCTGCGCGCGATCCCGCACCGCTACCCCTTCCTGCTCATCGACCGGGTGGAGGCCCTGCTGCCCGGCCAGTCCGCCATCGGCATCAAGAACGTCACCGTCAACGAGCCCTTCTTCCAGGGCCACTTCCCCAACCACCCGGTGATGCCGGGCGTGCTCATCATCGAGAGCATGGCGCAGACAGCGGCCGTCCTCGTCGTCCACACGCTCGGCGCGGACGCCGCCGGCCGCGTCGTCTACTTCATGTCGGTTGAGGGCGCGAAATTCCGCCGCCCCGTCGTGCCGGGCGACACGATGCACATCCACTGCACCAAAGAGCGCAGCCGCGGCCAAGTGTGGAAGTTCAACGCCGTCGCGCGCGTCAATGGCACCGTGGTCGCGGAGGCCACCTACACCGCCATGATCATGGAGCGGGCGTAACCGAAATGAGCGCCGCGGCGGAAACGCAAGTCTCGATCGACCCTCGCGCCGCCGTCGCTCCCGGCGCGCAGCTTGGCCACGGCGTCGTGGTCGGCCCCTGGTGCACCGTGGGACCGGACGTGGTGCTCGGCGACAATGTCCGCCTGATCTCGCACACGGTGATCGACGGCCACACCCGCATCGGCGATGGTGCGACGGTCTACCCCTTCGCCACCATCGGCATGGCGCCTCAGGACCTGAAATACAAGGGCGAGCCCACTGAGACCGAGATCGGCGCCCGCACCATCGTCCGCGAGCACGTCACCATCCACCGCGGCACGGCCGGCGGCACCGGCATCACGCGCGTCGGCGCCGGTTGCCTGCTGATGGCGGTCGTTCACGTCGCGCACGACTGCGCGCTCGGCGACGGCGTCGTGGTCGCCAACAACGTCGTCATGGGCGGCCATGTCGAGATCGGCGACGGTGCCGTCATCGGCGGCGCCGCAGCCCTGCACCAATTCGTGCGCATCGGCCGCGGCGCCATGGTGGGCGGCGTCTCCGGCGTCGAGGCTGACGTGATCCCCTTCGGCATGGTGATCGGCAACCGCGCCCGCCTCTCGGGCCTCAACGTCGTGGGCCTGCGCCGGCGCGGCCTGCCGCGCGAATCCATCGCCGCCCTGCGCCGTGCCTTCCGCGGCCTGTTCGGCGGCGCCGGCGCCTTCGCTGACCGGCTCGCCGCCCTGCAGGCGGTGCCGAATCCGGATCCGCTGGTCGCCGAGATGCTCGCCTTCGTCGTCGCCCCCTCGCATCGCGGCCTGATCCGCGCGGCGCTCGGCGCGGACGACACCGAGGACTGAGCCACGGCCCCATCCACCATGGTTGGCGAGCGCAGCCCTCTCGGCATCATCGCCGGCGGCGGCCCGTTCCCGGGCCAGGTCGCCCGCGCCGCCATGGCCGCCGGCCGCCAGGTCTTTATCGTGGCGCTGGAGGGATTCGCCGAACCGTCCATCGTCGGCCCGTACCCGCACGCCACCGTCCGCATGGGTGCCGCCGGGCGTATCCTGGCACTTCTGCGGGAAGCGAAGTGCCACGACGTCGTCGTCGTCGGCCCCGTCAAGCGCCCCTCGATGCTCGATCTGCGCCCGGATGCGGAGGGCGTGCGCCTGCTCGCGCGCATCGGCCGCGCGGCGTTCGGCGGCGACGATGGCCTGCTCGCGGCGGTGCTGCGCGTGCTAGGCGAGGAAGGCTTCCGCGTCCTCGGCGCGCACGAGATCCTCACCGAGGCGCTCGCCCCCGCCGGCCTGCTCACGCCCAACGGCCCCGACGCCGCGGCCCAGGCCGACATCGCCCGTGGGCTCGCCGTGCTAAGGGCGCTCGGCGCCGCGGATGTCGGCCAGGCCTGCGTCGTGCAGCAGGGCATCGTCCTTGCCGTGGAGGCGATCGAGGGCACGGACGCCATGCTCGCCCGCGCCGGCTCCCTCGCGCGCGCCGGCCCTGGCGGTGTGCTCGTGAAATGCGCCAAGCCTGGGCAGGATCGGCGGGCGGACATGCCCGCGATCGGCCCCGGCACCATTCGCGCCGCGACCAAGGCCGGCCTGCGCGGCATCGCCTTCGAGGCCGGCGCCACGCTGCTCGCCGACGCAGACGCCACCGCCGAAGCGGCCCGCGAGTCCGGGCTGTTCCTTTTGGGTACGACAATGGAGGAGACGATATGAGCTACCGCTATCTGCACACGATGCTGCGCGTCGGCGACCTTGACCGCAGCGTCAAATTCTACACCGAGCTGTTCGGCATGAAGGAACTGCGCCGGCGCGACGTGCCGGACGGCAAGTACACCCTCTCCTTCCTCGGCTACGGCGACGAGGCCACCCACACCTTGCTCGAGCTGACCTACAACTATGGCGTCGATAAGTACGATATCGGAACGGGATTCGGCCACCTCGCCATCGGGGTTCCCGACGTTGCGGGCACCTGCGAGAAGCTGCGTGCCGCCGGCGCCAAGATCACCCGCGAGCCAGGCCCGGTGAAATTCGGCACCACCATCATCGCCTTCGTCGAGGATCCGGACGGTTACAAGATCGAACTGATACAGCGGGCGTGAGGTAAGGCGCAGGGGCTCCGCCCCTGCACCCGGCCGGGGCCTTCAGGCCCCGGTCGCCATCACCGGCAGCACGACACGGGACACACCGTCGACCGTCAACACCGGCGGGCGGCCATAGGGTATCGCCATCGCGTGGTCCGCGTCACCGCCGGCGAGCGACACGCGCAGCCGGTGCCCCGCGGGAAACCGCCACGCCACCGGCAACAACACCACCCGCATCTCCACGGGCTGGCCCTTCGGCATCGGCGCCGCCTTCGCCCTTGTCGCCGCATGCCACGGCCAGGTCGCGCGCTGATTGGCCGGCGGCTCGATCTCGGCACGATGCAGCGCCCGCAGCATCCCCTCGGTCACGTAGCGGACGGTACCGTCCGGCGCCACGTCAAGCAGGTAGAGAAAAATCGCCGCATCGGGCTCGGAACTTTCGACCGTGAGTTCCACCACCCCATGCCCCGCCAGCCGCATCTCCTCCGGGAGCGGCAGGGAGGTCCATGACGCCCGATGCGCATCCTCCGCCGGCCAGGACGGATAGGGATGCGTCACCGGCAACCCCGCGATCCGCTCATAGCGCGTCGCATCCCCGGTCCCCGCGCGCGGGTCCGTCGCGTGCACCGTCCGTCCCGCAGCTGCCTCGCCCAATGCCCCGTCCGGCCGCAGGTGAAACACGGCGCTGCCACCAGCCACCGGCCAGTCCGCCGCCGCCAACCAGCGCTCGTCACCCTGCGAGAACACATGCACCGGCGCCTCCCGGTCGAGCCCCGTGTCCCGCTCCATCAGGTAATGGTCGAAGAACCGCACCAGTTCCGCCATCATGTCGAACTCGGGCTCCACCCGCCCGCGCCACGGCGAACAATTGGTCCGCGCCCCATGATCCCACGGCCCGATCAGGAGATGCCGAGGGTTTTGCGCGAGCGTGAGAAACCGCGAGATTGCCCCGTTCGAATACCCCGCCCCGTCCGTCCACCCGCCCACGGAATAGACCGCGACATCGGCCGGTATCCGATCCGCATACCCGCAGGGCGAGAACGCATCCGGTGTGAACCCGGCGTCATAGGGCAGCGCGGAATCGCGGAACGGAAACTCCGCCATGAACCGCGCCTGCGAGAAATTCCCCGCGTGCTCCGCGATCGCCGCCGCTAGCAGCGAGCCATCATCGCCATCCACCGGCAGCGGCCCCGCATAATCAGGCTCCGCAAACGTCCCGAGCCCCGTCAGCATCTCCTTGCGATTGAGGTCCAGCCCCCTGATCAGCCGTTCGTACGTCGCGACGAGCGCGGTCAGCAGAATCCCGCCGGGCCAATAGTTGTCCCGCCAGGTGTCCCAGACGGCGGAGATCGGCGCCACCGCCCGCACCGCCTTGTGCCCGGTGGAGGCCAGGAAATCCGCCGCCGCGCCCAAATAGGAAATCCCCGTCGAACCGATCCGCCCGTCCGACCAAGGCTGGACGACGATCCAATCCGCCAGCGCCGCGAGGTCCGCCCGCTCCCGTGGCGAGCGGAACGAATCCCGGGTCCCGAAGCTCGCCCCCGTCCCACGGACATCGACCACGACGAGGTTGTACCCACGCGGCACGAAGGCATCCCGATACTTGGCGATGTTCGGCGCCACCTCCGCCGCGGACCCCGCCACGCGGGCGGCCCGCCGGTAATACGGGGTCGCGATCAGCAGAGTCGGCCGCCGCCCGCGATGCGCATAGACGTCCACCGCCAACCGCACCCCATCGGGCATCGGCAGGTAAATGGACTGCGGCGCCGGCACCGCCATCCCGGCCTCCCGCCGCGCGATGTAGCGGCTCGGTGCGACGACCCAGCCGCTCGTGTCCGCGTCACTCATGCCCCGCCTCCATCAGTGCCGCGGACAGAAACTCGGCCGCCGCATGCGCGTCCGCATCCCGCAGCGCACGGCCCTGCTCGGCCGCCCGCTCCCGCACCGCGGACGTGCTGTAGCGCTCATCCGCCATCGCCACCGGCAGCCCCGTCGCCGCCGCCAGGGCGTGGGCCCAGTCCCGCGCCGCCTGCGCCGCCCGCCCTGCCGTCCCGTCCGTCTCCAGCGGCAGGCCCACGATCAGCGCCGCCACCTCCTCCCGCTCGGCAATCGCCAGGATCTCCGCCGCGTTCACGGCGAGCTTCCCCCGCCGCAGCACCGCATACGGGCCGGCGATGCCCCGATGCGCGTCCGACAGCGCGATCCCGATCCGCCGCCGCCCGTAATCGATCCCCAGCACCGCCGCATCCCGCGGCAGCCCGGCCAGCAACTCGGCAAGGTTGTGAAGCGTCATGCCGGGCGTTATCCTGCCCACCTCCCACCCAAGCAAGAGCCGAGGGATTGGTCATGGCGCTCGACCCCGCGACCGTGCGTCGCATCGCTAAACTCGCCCGCATCCGCGTTACGGACGAGGAGGTCACGCGTCTGCAAACCGAACTCTCGGGCATCCTGGGCTGGATCGAGCAGCTGAACGAGGTCGATGTCTCAGGCGTTGCCCCGCTCGCCGGCGTCAGCCACCAGCGCCTGCCGATGCGCGAGGACGTGGTCAACGACGGCGGCAAGGCGGACGCGATCCTCGCCAACGCGCCCGCCCGCGTAGATCATTTCTTTACCGTTCCGAAAGTCGTCGAATGACTCTCTGCGACCTGAGCCTGGCCGAGGCCCGCGACGGGCTGCGCCGGCGCGACTTCACCTCCACCGACATCACCACCGACTGCCTCGATGCGATCGCGGCACTGAACCCGAAGCTCAACGCCTTCGTCACCGTCACCGCCGAACGCGCGCTCGAGCAGGCGGCGCAGGCCGACCGCCGCCTCGCCGCCGGCGAGACCGCGCCGCTACTCGGCGTGCCGCTCGCCATCAAGGATCTGTTCTGCACGGAAGGCGTGCGCACCACGGCCGGCAGCCGCATCCTCGGGCCCTTCGTGCCGCCCTACGAGAGCACCGTTACCGCCAACCTGCTGCGCGACGGCGCCGTGTTCCTCGGCAAGACGAACATGGACGAGTTTGCCATGGGCTCGTCCAACATGACATCCGCCTATGGCCCGGTCGTAAACCCTTGGACGCGCCATGGCGACAACGCCCAGCTCGTCCCCGGCGGCTCCTCCGGCGGATCCTCGGCGGCCGTCGCCGCCCGCCTCGCTCCCGGCGCGACGGCCACGGACACCGGCGGCTCCATCCGCCAGCCCGCCAGCTTCTGCGGCATCGCCGGCATCAAGCCCACCTATGGCCGCTGCAGCCGCTGGGGCATCGTCGCCTTCGCCTCCTCGCTCGACCAGGCGGGCCCGATGGGCCGTACTGTACGCGACTGCGCCATCATGCTGGCCTCCATGGCCGGCCATGACCCGAAGGACTCCACCTCGGCCGACATTCCGGTGCCGGATTTCGAAGCCGCCTGCGGCCGCGGCGTGAAGGGCCTGCGCATCGGCGTGCCCCGCGAATACCGCAGCGACGGCATGTCGCCGGAAATCGAGGCGATGTGGCAGCACGGCCTGGCCTGGCTGCGCGAGCAGGGCGCGACCCTCGTCGACGTCTCGCTCCCGCACACCAAATACGCGCTCGCCACCTATTACATCGTCGCCCCTGCCGAGGCATCCTCCAATCTCGCCCGCTACGACGGCGTGCGCTTCGGCCTGCGCCAGGACGGCTCGGACCTGCAGGAACTCTACGAGAACACCCGCGCCGCCGGCTTCGGTGCCGAGGTCCGCCGCCGCGTCCTCATCGGCACCTACGTCCTCTCCGCGGGCTACTACGACGCCTATTACTTGCGCGCGCAGAAGCTCCGCGCCCTGATCCTGCGCGACTTCACCGAGGCGTTCGAGAAGGTAGACGCGCTTGTCACCCCCACGGCGCCCACGGCCGCCTTCGCGATGGGCGAGAAGATGGACGACCCGGTGACGATGTATCTCAACGACGTCTTCACGGTCCCCGCCAACATGGCCGGCATCCCGGGTCTTTCGGTCCCGGCAGGCCTCGATTCCGCGGGCCTTCCCCTTGGCCTGCAGGTGCTGGGAAAGCCCTTCGACGAGGAAACCGTCTTCGCCGTCGGCGCCGCCATCGAGCGCGCCGCCGCCTTCGCCACCCTCCCCTCGCTGCGCGCGGGAGTCGCCCTATGAGCTACATGCTGGAAGGCCGCACCGGCTCCTGGGAAATCGTCGTGGGCCTCGAGGTCCACGCCCAGGTCATCTCGAAGGCAAAACTGTTCTCGGGTGCCGCCACCGCCTTCGGCGCCGAGCCCAACTCGCAGGTGAGCTTCGTCGATGCGGCCTTCCCTGGCATGCTGCCGGTGATCAACCGCGAATGCGTCGCCCAGGCCGTGCGCACCGGCCTCGGCCTCGCCGCCGAGATCAACCTCGAATCCCGCTTCGACCGGAAGAACTATTTCTACGCCGACCTGCCGGCCGGCTATCAGATCAGCCAGTACCAGATGCCCGTCGTCGGCCGCGGCTCGATCGAGATCGTGCTCGAGGACGGCAGCACCCGCCATATCGGCGTCACGCGCCTGCATCTCGAGCAGGACGCAGGCAAGTCCTTC
Organism: Pseudomonadota bacterium; assembly: GCA_021847175.1. GTDB lineage: Bacteria > Pseudomonadota > Alphaproteobacteria > Acetobacterales > Acetobacteraceae > JAJXXT01. Next base: position 2,408 of record JAJZUI010000064.1, on the reverse strand, counting down.
CACGACCGCGACCCCGTGCTCTCCTACATCGATCTCAACCGCTCCGGCGTGGCGCTGATGGAGATCGTTTCGGAACCCGATATCCGTTCGCCGGAGGAAGCCGGCGCCTATCTGCGCAAGCTGCGCTCCATCCTGCGCTATCTCGGCACCTGCGACGGCAACATGGATGAAGGCTCGATGCGCGCCGACGTCAACGTCTCCGTCCGCAAGACCGGGGAGCCGTTCCGCACCCGCTGCGAGGTCAAGAACGTCAACTCGATCCGCTTCGTCATGCATGCGATCGAGGCGGAAGCCCGACGCCAGATCGACGTGTGGGAGGAGGGCGGCGAAGTCGAGCAGGAAACCCGCCTCTACGATCCCGGCCGTGGGATCACCCGCTCCATGCGCTCGAAGGAGCACGCGCACGACTACCGCTACTTCCCGGACCCCGATCTCCTGCCGCTGGTGCTCGACCCCGCCTGGGTCGAGGAACTGAGATCCGCTCTGCCCGAACTGCCGGACGCCAAGCGCGCCCGTTTCATCAGGGAGTACGCCATCCCGGCCTATGACGCCGGCGTGCTCACGGTCGACCAGGCCGTGGCAGATTATTTCGAAACGATCGCCAAGGGCCGCGACGCCCGCCTTGCCAGCAACTGGGTCACCGGCAACCTCTTCGCCGCGATGAACGAGACCGGTAGGAGCATCGAAAACCCGCCGGTCTCAGCCGCCCATCTCGGCCAGCTCCTCGATCTCATCGCCGACGGCACGATCAACGGCCGCATCGCGAAGGACGTTTTCGAGGCGATGGTGGAAACCGGTGACGCCCCCGCCGCGATCGTCGAATCCCGAGGACTGCGCCAGGTGACGGACACCGGCGCCATCGACACGGCGATCGCCCAGGTCCTCGCCGCGAACGCCGACAAGGTTGCGGAATACAAGTCGGGCAAGGACAAGCTGTTCGGCTTCTTCATCGGCCAGGCGATGAAGGCTACCGGCGGCAAGGCCAACCCCGCCGCAGTCAACGAGGCCCTCAGGCGCGCGCTGTCCTGACGGGGTTTATCCCGCAGCCGCCCGCTCGCGGATCTTCCTTGCCATAGCGGCGATCCCGTTGCCGCGGTTGGTGGACAGCGCCTGGATGAGGCCCAGATCCTGCAGAAAGGCCGGCTGCGTCGATGCGATCTCCTCGGCGCTGCGCCCGGAATAGACACGCAGCAGCAGCGCCACCAACCCGGAGACGATCGCGGCATCGGATGTGCCGGCGAAATACCACTTCCCGTCGCGCTTCTCGGCCTCCATCCACACCCGGCTCTGGCAGCCCGGCACGCGATGCGCGTCATCCGCCCAAGCCTCGGGAAACGGCGGCAGTGCCCGTCCCCAGTCGATGATCTGCTGGTAGCGGTCCATCCAGTCGTCGAATAGCGAGAGATCGTCGCCTATCGCGGCGATCGCGTCGGCGGCGGTGGGTTCCTGTGGCTGGACGAACGCATCCATGCCCCGGATGTGCGCGCTGCCAGGCGCTGTGACAAGGGCCAGCGCCTAGCCGTCGCGCGAACACGACTCAGGCGAGTGCGCGACGCAGGAAGAAGCTACGCGGCCTTTCCCCGCGCGAGCGCGTGGACGTCCGCGGCAGTCAGCGCCTTTCCGCCGATACCCCAGTCGCCGCTCTCGACCTCCTCGATCACGCACCAGGTCACGCCGCGCATGGCTTCGCCCTCGATCGAAACCATGGCGTCCGTGAGGCGGCCGATGATCTGCTGCTTCTGCTCCTTGCTAAACACGTCCTTGATCACGCGTACCTGAATCAACGGCATGACTCGTCTCCCCGGCCGGTTGTGGTAACTGTGCGCAACATGCGACGACGGGTACACTGACAGGATCGCGCCGGAGCGGGAATGAACAGTCCTGCGATCGACCTGCTCGACTGTACCGGCCCGAGTACCGGGCCAGTTTCGACGGCCTGCCTAATCCAGCACGATGGGGAACTCGCATGCTTTCGCTGGTCATCCGCCGTGACGACGCTCAACCGCTGTCCGATCAGATCGTCGCCGCCATCAAGCGGGAGGTCGACGACCGCCGCCTGCGCCCGGGCACGAGATTGCCTTCCATCCGCGGCTTAGCCGACGAATACAAGGTCAGCCGCTTCACCGTCGTCGAGGCTTATGACCGGCTCGTGGCCATGGGATATCTCGTATCGCGGCGCGGTGCGGGATTTTACGCCGCGCCCAGCGCCTGCAAGACAGGCAGCCCAGGGCCGGCACCGTCACGGGATCATGCCCGGAACGAACAACTCGTCTGGCTCATCCGCCGGCTCCTGGAAGCGGACGACAATGCCATCCTTGCTGGCGGTCCCTGGCTGCCGAACTCGTGGTTGGAAGAGGGTGGAATCCGCCAGAGCCTGCGCTCGCTCGCCCGGAGGAATGGTACCCACC
>JAJZUI010000063.1 GCA_021847175.1 Pseudomonadota bacterium | reverse complement strand
TCCCGCTCGGGCGTTTCTGTCCCGATGGCTCGTCCTGCATGGTCCGTCCGGTGCGTGAAGTGGTCTGCCGCGGACGCTGATCGCCGCGGCGCTGCTGCTGCGCCTGTGCGCCGACGGGCTGCCCGCGGTCGCCTGGCAGTTGGGCGCCGGCCATGCGGGCGGGCTCCCGGAGTTGCGATCGCCGGCTGGCACGGAGGGTGGGGAGGCACCGGCGTGGCGAGCGCAAGAGGGTGGAAAGTCCATAACGAAGCGTCAACAGATCGGGGTGAGGAGCGCGGGAGGCCGCGAAGTGAAACGGAGTTGCAACGAGATGGTTCGGCAACGGCGCCATAGGGGAACACCGGACGTTCAGGGAGGCCGCGAGTCGCCTGGACTCCCGAATCGTGCGCTTGTGATTCCGTGGACTCCCATATCTTGCGTCCAAGGTGCCTCAGATCGCTATTATGTTAAGAAAGCGAACCGAAAATGAGCTGATGTTAACCGGCACAAAACTTCACCTGTTGCATTTTTGCACCTCGTCTCCGTGCGGCTCGATGGCGTTTCGCCGAATGGACGGGCGCGACAGGACGGTGGCGGTGCCGCGCGGGCAGTGGACTCCCATTGACTGGGCCGAGTCGCAGGTGGACTCCCAGATCTTGAGCGTTCTCAAAAACCGAGTCGGCAACGCAAAGTTAACCGTTGTCGCGCAACCTGCGAAACACGGGCAATCGAACGGGTCTAGACCGTCTCGCCGGGCGACGGGTCCCGTGAAAATCTCCTTGACTTTCCTCAACGTTCCGATTCATGACTGTCAACGAAGCGAAAGGGTGCAAGAACGTAATGGTTGCACTTTGCGCTTCGGACGACACCCAATCGGCTCCGGTCGCATGGTGCGGCGGGGGCCACAACCCGGAGAGGACACTGGACATGCTTACGACCCTCACTGCCATCTACGCTCCGCGCCTGTTCGCGCTGATGAAGGACCGCAAGGGCATCAGCGCGGTGGAATACGCGGTTCTCGCCGTTGGTATCGTCGCCGTGGTCGCTGGCGCCGCCGCGACCCTGGGCGGCAAGGTCGGGACCGTCTTCGGTCAGGTGAGCGCGGGCCTGTAAACGGCACAAGGAGGAGAACACGGCCGGCGCGTGACACCCCGCGCGCCGGCTTGATCTCTCCCCATCCCGGCGTCATGCCGGCCGTTGGTTGGTTCCGATCCCGAGCACCCACCGGGAGAAGCACTGACAGCGAGCCAGGTTCGTGATCGCTGGGCGCTTGTGGCCGCTGCGGTAGCCTGCATCCGATCCGGAGCGCTCATCCTGCCAGGCGCGTTCGATGCGCCGGCAAACCGATCGGACCGCGGCAGCCGACGCGGACCTGGTTCAGACGGCCCACCTGCGACTCTCCCTTTCGCGCTTGGTTCCACCACCCGGGGACCCTGCCATGTCGACTCTTCTCGCGCCCATCGCAATGGGCATTCTCTTCGTCGCCGCCTGGAACGACGTCGCCACGCGGACCATTCCCGATGGTCTGTCGCTGGCGCTGATCGCCGCGGCGCTGCTGCTGCGCCCGTTCGCTGACGGGCTTGTCCCGCTCGCCTGGTCGCTGGCCGGCGCGTTCGGGCTGTTCGTGGCCCTGGCCTTCCTGCACGCGTTCGGCGTGATGGGCGGCGGCGACGTCAAGCTCGCCTGCGCCACCGCCTGCGTGCTGCCGGTCTCGTCGCTGGGCGCGTTCCTGACCGCGACCGCGATCGCCGGCGGCGTGGTGGCGGCGGTCCATATCCTGATGCGCCTGCTGCCGAGCCCGCTGCCGGCGGCACCCGGCGCGCCGGTCCTGTTTCGCGTGGTCGCCGCCGAGCGCTGGCGCGTCGCGCGGCGCGGCTCGCTGCCCTATGGCGTGGCCATCGCCGCGGGCGGCTGGATCGCGCTGCTTGCGCTGCTGGCGCCGGCATCCGCGTCATCCATGCATGCGGGGGCGATGCATGCCGCCGCCGCTCACGCCGCCACCACTCACCCAATCGGGGGGAGCTGAGCCATGTCGCTGCGACTGGTCGTCGTCGGCCTCATCCTGACCACCATGATGGCGCTGGGCATGATCGCCTGGCGGCTGTCCGCCCCGCCGGTGCAGATGGTGGCGGCGCAGCAGAAGGGGCCGGTGAAGCCGCTGATGGAGAAATACCTGGTGGCGGCGCATGTGCTGCCCGCGGGGACGCTGACGCGCGCGACCGACATCGCGGTGCGCAGCGCGCCGGTCGGGCGCGTGCCGGCGGGCGCGATCCTGGACACGCAGTTCGCGCGCGCCTCGGTGGAGGGTGCGCTGATCCGCACCTACACCAACGCCGGTGCGCCGATCCTGAAATCCAACGTGCTGCGCCCGCGCGACCGCGGCTTCCTCGCCGCGGTGCTGCCGCCGGGCAAGGTGGCGGTTTCGGTCCCGGTCGATCAGGTTTCCGGGGTCGCGGGGCTGATCTGGCCCGGCGACCACGTGGACGTGATGCTGACGCAGAACCTGCGCACGACCACGGGCAAGGGCGTCAATCTGCAGGCCGGGCACCAGGTGCTGACGGAGACGATCCTGTATGACGCGCGCGTCATCGCGGTGGACCAGGCGATCGTGCAGGGCGCTTCGCCGACCGCGCACGTTACCGGGCACCTCGCGCGCACGGTGACGCTCGAGGTCAGCCCGCACAATGCCGAGCGGCTCGATGTTGCGCAGAACCTCGGGCGCCTGTCGCTCGCGATCCGCGCCGTGAACAAGAGCGCGGTGCCGCAGCCACAGGCGCGCGGCACGGTCTACGCCAGCGACGTCTCGCCCAGCCTTGCCGCCACGGCGGCAAGTTCAAGTGGGCCGGGGCACAACGTCGAGGTGATTGAGGGTGCCCAGCGCACGGAGGTGCACTTCCCATGAAGCGCTTCATCGAAATCGCGGTCGCCTTGATGGTGATCCTGGGCGCCGCGGGCGCGCGCGCGCAGGGCACCGCCGAGCTGGCGCCGACGCTGCCGCCGCCGCCGGTGCACCGGACCATGGCGCCCCCGCAGTTCGCCATTCCGGTGGCGCAACCACCGGTGCTGACGAAGCCGGTGCTGCGCGTGGTGGATCCGCAGCCGGCAACGCCCACCGCGGTGCAGCCGACGCCGGTGAACTCCACCGTGCGCGAGGTTCCCGCGCCCGCCGTGCCGCCGATGCATGAGGCGCTGTCGGCCTCTGCCGGTATGTCGGCGACTGCGCCGGACGTGGCGGCGCTGCCGGTGCCGCCGGCGCCACCCGCGGCCGTGGCAAGCGCCGGCGTTCCCGCCGATGCCGTGGCGCAGGCCGGGCCGATGACGCCGGCCGCGATGGCGCGCGCCGCGATGGTGGCCGCGGCACCGATGCCGATCGTGGTCTCGCCGCCCGCCATGCCGGCGCCCCCGCCGGCGACTTATTACGCAGCCGCACCGGTAGCGCTGCCGATGACGCAGCCCCAGGCCACGGGCACGACGCCGATCACGCTGGAGGCGGGGACAGGCGCGCTGCTGCGCCTGCCGGTCGCCGCCGCCACCATCATGTCCGCGCAGCCGACGATCGCGCGCGTGCAGCCGGCCTCGCCCACCAGCCTGTTCCTGATGGGCGTCGGGCCGGGGCGGACCACGGTGATCGCGGCCAACGCCAATGGCATTCCGATCGCGCAATACGACGTGACGGTGACGCCGGGCATGAGCGCACGCGGCCCCACGACGCCGCCTGTGGGCGCGGGCGGACCCGCCACACCGACCACGGTGACGCCGGCGCTGGCGGCCTCGACGCAGGCGGCGATCACGCAGACCGTGGTCGGCGCGCAGTCGGTCCAGGCGCGCGCCATCGGCCATGCGCTGCTGCTGACCGGAACCGTTGCCACGCCGCAGATCGCGCAGTCCGCGATGTCGATCGCGCAAGCCTATATCGGGCCGACCTTCAAGGTTGACGATCAGTTGTCGGTGCTGGGCAGCATCCAGGTGAACGTGCGGGTGCGCATCGCCGAAATCAGCCGCACCATCACGCGCCAGCTCGGCTTCAACTGGCAGGCCTTCGGCAGCGTTGGATCGTCGACATTCCAGCTGGGGACGCTTGGGACGCCGGTCAGCGCTCTCGCCCAGGCACCGTTTGCGGCGGCGCATGTGCTCGCCGGCAGGTGGGACATCAACGGCGTAATCGACGCGCTGGCGCAGGACAACCTGATCACCGTCCTCGCCGAGCCCAATCTGACGGCGCAGTCGGGCGAGACGGCGAGTTTCCTGGCCGGCGGCGAGTTCCCGATCCCGGTCGCGGCACAGAGCGGCAACGGCTCGCCGACCGTAACGATCGCGTTCAAGCGGTTCGGCGTGAGCCTCGACCTGGTGCCGACGGTGCTGTCGCCGAACCGGCTCAACCTGCGCATCCGTCCGGAGGTGAGCCAGCTGACCAACCAGGGCGCGGTGAGCGTGCCGTTCGGCAACAGCACGATCACCATCCCGGCGCTGTCGGTGCGGCGCGCCGAGACCACGATCGAGCTGGGCAGCGGGCAGAGCTTCGCGATCGCTGGCCTGCTGCAGAAGACGACGACCAACGAGACCAATGCTGTCCCGGGACTGGGCGAGCTGCCGGTCCTGGGGGCGCTGTTCAAGTCCAACTCGTTTCAGCGCGGCGAGAGCGAGCTGGTGATCATCGTCACGCCCTATATCGTGCGGCCGGTCTCGGACCCGACGGCGCTGCGCACGCCGGTGGACCATTTCCAACCCGCGACGGATCTCGGGCGCATCCTGTTCGGCCGCCAGATGGCGCGCACGCCGGGCGGCGTGCCGGCGCTGGATGCCGGGTTCATTCTGAAGTGAGGGCGCGATGAAGTTGCTGCTTCCCCTGGCGATGCTGCTGGCGCTGGGCGCCTGCGCGACGTCACCGTTCACGCAGGATCAGTTCGCCGAGCCCGGCACCTGGGCGCCGACCAACGACAACGCCGCCAACCTGCGCGCGATGGTCGCCGACCCGCATGACCTGATCGCCGGCCGGTCGATGGACGGCGCGGTCGGCAGCGAGGCGGCGTTGCCGGTGCAGAAGCTGATCGCGGGCAACCGGCCGGGCCTGCCCAACAGCTCGGCTGATTCCATCTACGGCTCCGGCGGCAGCAGCGGCGGCGGCGGCGGGAGCGGCGGCAGTGGCGGCGGCAGCGGCACCGGAGGAGGCTAGAAATGGGCGTGGTCAGTCCCGGCGCGGTCGCGGAGGCGCCGCGCAACGCTTCGGAAATGTCGGGAGGCATGGGGCGCAAGATCGTCGCCTTCATGGCCGACGAGGAGAGCGCCAATATCCTGCGGCAGGGGCTGCAGAGCATCGCCGACGAACTCGAGGTGCGGCGCGGGACGCTCGCCCAGGCGATGAAGTTCTTCGAGAAGGATGCCAGCGCCGAGACCGCGATCGTCGATGTCTCCGGGCTCGACGATCCGCTGGCCTCCCTCGACCGGTTGGCTGGTGTGTGCCCGCCGGACATCAAGATGCTGGTGGTCGGCGACAACACCGAGATCGGGTTCTATCGCCAGCTGGTGCAGGACCGCGGCGTGACCGACTACATGCCCAAGCCGATCACGCGCGACGGCGTGCAGCGGCTGCTGCTGCCGCACCTGACGGATGTCGTGGCCACGCCGGCGGGTGGGCGCGGGGGCCACATCGTGGTGGTATGCGGCGCGCGCGGCGGCGTGGGGGCGACGACGATCGCGGTGAACACGGCGCTCGAGATCGCGCACGTCACCAAGGCGCACGTGGCACTGCTCGACCTGCATCTGCAGCACGGCACCGCGGCGCTGAAGCTCTCGGCGCGCTCGGGGCCGGGCCTGCGCATCGCGCTCGAGGACCCCGAGCGCGCGGACTCGCTGTTCCTCGAACGCACGGCGATCAACATCGAGGAGCGGCTGCGGCTGATCTCGGCGGAGGAGCCGCTGGAGGCGCAGCTGCGCATCACCGAAGAGGGTGTGGCGCGGGTCGTCAAGCTGCTGCAGCAGAAGTTCAACTACATCATCATCGACATGCCGATGCCGATGCCCAAGGAGATGCGCGAGGCGGTGATCCCGGCGCGGCATGTGATCACCGTGCTCGGGCCCGACATCGCGGGAGTGCGCGACACCCAGGCGATACGGCGGCTGATGCACGGGCTGTGCGGCTCCGAGCGCGTCTTCACCGTGCTGAACCGCGCGGACATCAAGGGCGGCCTGACGCTCCCGCTGGTGAAGAAGGGGTTGGAGAACGGGCCTGACGTGGTGATCCCGGATCTCGGGCGGAAAATGATCGAGACGGTGAATCTCGGTGTGCCGGCGCGCAAGGCGGTGCCGACGATGAGCAAGCACCTGGCCCCGCTGGTGCGCGAGATCGCCGGGATGCGGGTGGCCGAGGAAAAGCCATCGCTGATGCAGCGGTTTCTGAAGCGGTGAGGGTGGGCGGCGCATGAAGGTTTTTGGCAGGCGAGAGATGGAAGCGGCGCACGCCGAGGCGACCGTCGCTGCCGAGCCGGCGGCCCCGCCGCCCAGCGCCGCGGCACCGGTCGCGTCGATCGCGCCGAGTGCGTCGGCGGCGAGCCAGGCTCCCACCGCCTCGATGGTTCTGGCACCGCTGCGCGAGCGGGTGCTGAAGCAGATCGACACCACGGTCGCGGCGCAGTTGCCGGTGGCGGAGCTCACGCGCCAGCTTGAGCAGATCATCCACGAGATCGCCAACGAGGAGCGGCTGGAACTTTCGGCCAGGGAGCAGGCGACGCTGGCCGAGGAACTGGCCAACGACATGATCGGCTACGGGCCGCTCGAGGCGCTGCTGCGTGACGAAAGCGTGGCCGATATCCTGGTCAACGGGCCGACCAACATCTACGTCGAGCGGCGCGGCAAGCTCGAACGCTCCGATATCCGGTTCCGCGACGTGCAGCACATCACGTCGATCTCACAGAAGATCGCGACCCGGATCGGGCGGCGCATCGACGAAAGCAGCCCGATGGTGGATGCGCGGCTTGCCGATGGCAGCCGCGTCAACATCGTCTTCCCGCCGCTGGCGATCGACAGCCCGTGCCTCTCGATTCGTAAATTCACCAAGAAGAAGCTCGATTTCGACGGGCTGGTCGCGTACGGGGCGATGACGCCGGGGCTCGCCAAGCTGCTCGGCATCGCGGCGCGCTGCCGGCTCAACATCATCGTCTCCGGCGGCACGGGCTCGGGCAAGACGACGATGCTGAACGCGCTCTCCAACATGATCGACCATACCGAGCGCGTGATCACGGTCGAGGACGCTGCGGAACTGCAGCTGCAGCAGCCGCACGTGGTGCGCCTCGAGACGCGGCCGGAGAACCTCGAGGGCACGGGGGCGATCACCCAGCGCGACCTGGTGCGCAACGCGCTGCGTATGCGCCCAGACCGCATCATCATCGGCGAGGTGCGTGGAGCCGAGGCGTTCGACATGCTGCAGGCGATGAACACCGGTCACGATGGCTCGATCTCGACCATCCACGCCAACTCCGCCCGCGACGCAATCGCGCGTGTCGAGAACATGGTGCTGATGGGCTTCAACCTGCCGGTGCGCGCCATCCGCCAGCAGATCGTGGGCGCGCTCGACATGATCATCCAGATCCAGCGCATGCGCGACGGCGGCCGCCGCGTGGTGCAGGTCGCCGAGGTCTGCGGCATGGAGGGCGAGACCGTGACGATGAATGACATCGCGCTCTTCGAGTTCGACCGCGAGGATGCCCGTGGGCGCATCCAGGGCCATTACACGATCGGCGGCGCGCGGCCGTCGTTCTGGGAGCGGCTGGAGTATTTCGGCTTCGACCGGGCCTGGAACGAGGCGGTCAAGGAGGCGTGAGCATGTCAGTCGGCGTCATCCTGCCGCTCGTGATCCTGCTCGCCGTGCCGCTGGTCGCGGCGATCGTGCTGAAGACGGACGGGCGCGGGCGCAAGCTCAACGAGCGCATTGCCGATGTGGTGACGCCGGCGGAGGCGAACGCGGCCGAGGCGGCGGCACCGAAGCTTCGGCTGGTCGAGGCGCGCAGCGGCAGCTTAATCGGCGCCCTGCGCAAGCTGTTGCAGATGCCGGAGAACCTGCCGGAAGCGCGCAAGATGCCGGTGCCGGTGATCATCCTGATCGCGATCTTGCTCGGTGCGGGCACGGTGGGGTTCAGCCGGCTCTACTTCTCCTTCTATGTCGGGCTTCCGGTCGGCATCGTGGTGGCGCTGCTGTTCACGCGCTCGGTCTTCGTGGGCGAGGTGCGCAGCTACGCGAGGAAGCTGCGCCGGCAGATGCCGGACATGATCGAGTTCGTGGTCAGCGCCACGCTCGCGGGCCTGCCGGTTTCCGAGGGCTTCGCCGGCGTGGCGCGGGAGATCGCCTCGCCCACCAAGGAGGAATTCCAGCGCATCAGCCGCGATATCTCGCTCGGCGTGCCGCTGGACGAGGCGCTGATGCGGCTGTTTCGACGCACGGAGGTGGCGGAGTACGCGATCTTCGCGGTGACGCTCGGCGTGCAGGGGCGCAGCGGTGGCAAGCTTTCCGAGGTGATCATGCGGCTCGCCGACACGGTGCGCCAGCGCATCGCCATTGCCGAGCGGGCCGCGGCGATGGCGGCCGAGGCGAAGCTTTCGGCCTATGTGCTGAGCGTGCTGCCGTTCTTTGGCGCGGCGCTGATGTCGGTGATGCAGCCGGGGTTCCTGGGACCGCTGATCCACACCAAGAGCGGCCACCACCTGGTGTTCATCGGCGGGGTCACGCTGATCTGCGGCTGGTTCACGATGAAGCACATGATCATCAAGGCGACATCGGAGTAAGGCGATGGACACGCGCATCCTGATGTTCTTGGTGCTGGCCACCGTCATCCTGCTGCTGGTGGCGGCGGCGACGGTGATCCTGCTGCGCGAGGCGCGCATCGGCGACATCGAGAACCGCATGGCGCGGCTTGCCGTCGCGGTGCAGGTGGGCGGCACGGAGACACGCAGGGGCTCGGACCTGGCGACGCGTATCCTGCAGGGGCTCGGCCAGCTGATCCGCAGCCGCACGAAGCTCTATTCCGAGCGCGACCTCAAGGTGCTCGAGGCGGTGCTCGAGGCGAGCGGTCTCAATCCGAAACGGCTGCTGCCGGTGGTGATCGCGGTCAAGGTGCTGGCCATCGTGCTGCTGCCGATCGCGGCGATCCTGTGGGGCCTGCTTACGCACATGGGGCTCCTGCGGATCGGCTTCTTCGCGGCGATCGCCATGGCGGCGGGGATGCTGCTGCCGGAATACGGGCTCAAGATGCTGCGAGGCCCCTATGTGAAGGCGCTGCAGAAGGGCGTGGTCGATGCACTCGACCTCCTCGTGGTCTGCGCCGAGGCGGGCATGGGGCTGGAATCCGCGCTCGAGGAAGTGGCCAAGCAGATGCGCCACTCGAACCTGCCGATGTCCGCGGCGCTGACGCTGCTGGTCAACGACCTGCGCGTGCTGTCCGACCGCAAGCAGGCCTTCGCGAATTTCGGCGACCGGTCCGGCGTCGACGGGATCCGGCGCATGGCGACCATCATCAGCCAGAGCATGCGCTATGGGACGCCGCTCGGCCAGGCGCTGCGCGCCGTCTCTGACGAGCTGCGGCGCGAGCAGGTGACCCGGCTCGAGGCGAAGGCGGTGAAGCTGCCGACGATGCTGGTGTTTCCGCTGGTGGTCTTCATCCTGCCGTCGCTGTTCATCGTCCTGCTCGGCTCGCCGATGATGCGCCTGATGCACACGCTGCAGGCTTCCTCCCACCGCGCGGAGGCGGCGAAGCAAGCGCCGATCCAGCCGCCCGCGCCGCCGCCGCTGCACTGAACCTCACTCCGGAACGGAGAGTGTCATGACCAGGTTTCCCACCCGTCTTCTGCGCCGGCTCGCGGTCCTGGCCGCCTGCGCCGGGGTTTCGGCCTGCGCCGCCAGCGGACCGGCGCGGCCGCAGCTGACCTACGTGAACCGGCTGCATGTCGCCGAGGCGGCGGCGGCGGCGGGCAACGCGGGGCTGGCGGCGACGATGTACGGCGAGGCCGCGGCCTCCGACCCGGCCAACAGCAAGCTGCAGGTGACGGCGGCCAAGGCGATGGCGCGGCTCGGGCAGATGATGCCGGCGCGCGCGATGCTCGCCGAGCGGCTGAAGGCGCGGCCGAACGATCCCGTGCTGCTGGGTGGCGCGGCCCGGCTCGCCATCGACGCCGGCGACACGCACCAGGCGCTGCGCATCTACGACAGGATGCTGGCGTCGCACCCGGGCGATGTCGATGCCAAGGTGGACAAGGCGGTGGCGCTCGACCTGATCGGGCAGCACCCGCAGGCGCAGCAGCTTTACCGCGAGGCGCTGAAGGTGCGCGCGCGTGACCCGGTGATCAGCAACGACCTCGCGATGTCGCTGATGCTGCAGGGCCACGTTCACCAGGCGACCGCGGTGCTGGCGCCGGTGGCGAATGCCGCGAACTCGCCGGGCCGGGCACGGGACAATCTCGGCCTGCTCTATGCGCTCGACGGCAACAAGGCGCGGTCGCGGGCGCTGATCGGCAACCGGCTGACGGATGGCGAGGTGGCGCGCATCGCGCAGGCGGTGGGCGGCAACGCGCTCATCTCCGCGCCGCCGGTGCCGCTGGCCATGACGCCGTCCGCCTCCATCCCGGTAGCGGAGGCGACGATGGCGCCGCTGCCGGTGGCGCGTGGGCACGCGCGCGTGGCCTCGGCTGCGCGGCGGCGCGGGCGCGCGCGGGCGGAGGAGACGGCGATGGCGGCGGCGCTGCCGCTGCCGCTGCCGCCGGTGCCGCCTTCCGTGGCGCCGGGCGGGCCTGTCCGGGTGGCCTCGGCGGCCCTCGCGCACGAGCACATTCCGGGCTCGGCGATGGCGCTGGTGGAGACGCAGCCGACCGTGGCCGGCCCGGCAGCGGGCACGCTCGGGACCATCCCCGAGTTGCCGAAGGCGGCGGCGGCTTCGGACGCGGCGGTGCGGGCGGATGCCGCCCCGGCTGCCGCGGCCTATGTGGCGGCGATGCCGCTGCCGCCGCGGCTGCCGGCGACGATCGTCGCCTCCCTCAAGGCGCATCGTCCGTACCTGCGCGACGAGCGCGTGCGGTGGCACCCGAGGCCGGCGGCGCATGTCGTGCGGACGCGACAGGGGCAGCTCCGCGCGAAGCCGGTGTCGCTGAACACGCCGAGGCGGGCCGAGCACGGGCGGGCGACGCTGGTGGCGCGCTGGCAGCCGAAGCCCGCCGCGCGCGCGGCGGTGCGCGCGGACCGCGACAGACCGGTGCGCCAGGCGGCTCTGGTGCTGTCGGTGCGTCCGCCCGACAGTCTGGTCGGGAACGGCTGAGCCCCGGTTCGCAGGCGAGCCAGGGCAGGGTATCCGGTCCCGCAGAACGCAGGTACGAAGCATGAAGCACTTGTTGCGCCTGGGCATCGCGGTGGCGGTGGTCCTGCTGGGAGGCTGTTCCGGTCCGGGCCGCCTCGCGGGGGCGCAGGCGAGCGCCGCGTTCCTGCCGGTGCCGGGCGAGAGTGCCACGAGCTTCGAGAACCGGTGCCTGGCCTATGTGACCGACCACGCCTCCTATGCCGAGGCGGCGAGGTGCATGAACCGGGCGGACCGGATGCGGCTCGCGAGCGAGCGGGCGTCGCCGCCGGCACCGCCGCCCGTTCCCGTGCGCGCGGCGCCGCGCGTGGCGGCGGCCAGGGCCGCAAGCCCGGCGAGCGCGCCCACGAGCCTCACGCCGCCACGGGCAAACCCCCAGGCGGGCCCAAAGGCGAGCCCGATCAGGCTGGCGGCGGCGCGGGTGCCATGCGGCACCTCGATTGCGGATGGCTCCGCGGATGGCGGGCGGACCGTGGCGATCACCGTGACCGGGATGATCACGCTCGGATGCAAGGCGCGGCTCGACCGCGTGGTGTCGGCCGCGCGGCTGCAATACCCGAAGGCGCAGCTCTATTTCGTGCTGAACTCGCCGGGGGGTGCGCTGAAGACGGCGGTGCAGATGAGCCGGATCGTCGAGGCGGACCAGCTGCCGGTGGTGGTGCCGCCTAACGCGATGTGTGCTTCGGCCTGTTTCCTGATCCTGGCGGCGTCGCGCACGAAATACGTCTCGGCGACGGCGCATGTGGGCGTTCACAGCGCCGCCGAGTACCGGCCGGGCTACGAAACCGTGGGGTCGAAGGCGGTGACGACGGATTTCGCGCGGATGCTGGCACAGCTGGGGGTGCCGTCGGACATCATCGGGCACCTGGTCGAGACGCCGCCGGGTTCGATATACTGGTTGAGCCCGGAGCAGCTGATGACGATGGGCGTGCGGTTGCTGCCGACATGACCGGGGAAGGCGCGACGCTGGGCCCGGCGCTGGGACCGAGGCGCAGGATTTTCCGGCGCAGGCGGAACTGGTGGCCGCTGGTGACCGCCCTGTCGCTCGTGGTGGCAATGACCTCCACGCGGTATTTCTAGAAAATTACGCTGGGCGCGGGGGTGGCCCCCCTGGGATTCCTTGGCTACGTTGCGGCCCCTCGCAACCGCCCGGATTCCGCCATGTCCATCATTGCCGAACGCCTCGACCGTATTTCCCCGAGCCTGACCATCGCGATGGCCACCAAGGCCCGCGCGCTGAAGGCCGCGGGACGCGATGTGATTTCGCTCTCGGCCGGGGAGCCCGATTTCGACACGCCGCAATTCGTGAAGGACGCCGCGATCGCGGCGATTCAGCGGGGCGAGACCAAATACACCGACGTCGCCGGGACGATGGCGCTCAGGAAGGCCGTCGCGGAGAAGTTCCGGCGGGATTCGGGGCTCGACTACAAGCCCGAGGAGATCATCGTCTCGACCGGCGGCAAGCAGGTGATCTTCAACGCCATGGTCGCGACGCTGAATGCCGGCGACGAGGCGATCATCCCGACACCGTGCTGGGTGAGCTACCCGGATATCGTCGCGCTGGCGGACGGCAAGCCGGTTTTTGTGCCCTGTGGGCAGAACAACGGGTTCAAGCTGCGCGCCGAGGACCTCGAGGCGGCGATCACGCCGAAGACCAAGTGGGTGTTCATCAACAACCCCTGCAACCCGACCGGGGCGGCGTATTCGAAGGAAGACCTGCGGGCGATCTGCGACGTGCTGCTGCGCCACCCGAACGTGTGGGTGTTCACCGACGATATCTACGAGAAACTGGCCTATGACGGGTTCAAGCCGGCGACCATTGTCGAGGTGGAGCCGAAGCTGCGTTCCCGCACCATCACGATGAACGGCTGCTCCAAGGCCTATGCGATGACGGGCTGGCGCATCGGGTTCGCGGGCGCGCCCGTCGAGATGATCAAGGCGATGGATAAGCTGCAAAGTCAGTCGACTTCGAATACTTCTTCCATCAGTCAGGCAGCCGCGCTGGCCGCGCTTGAGGGACCGCAGGGGTTCATCGACGAGATGGTGGCTGTGTACAAGACGCGGCGCGATCTCGTTGTTTCCATGTTAAATGCGGCGCCGGGGATCGCCTGCCACAAGCCCGAGGGGGCGTTCTACGTGTTCCCGAGCGTGCATGGGTGCATCGGCAAGACCTCCAAGACCGGCAAGAAAATCAACAACGACGAGGACTTCGTTCTGGCGTTGCTGGATGAGGAGGGGGTGGCGGCGGTGCACGGGGCGGCATTCATGTACCCGGGTCACTTCCGCATTTCCTACGCGACGGACACGGAGAGCCTGCGCGAGGCGTGCACGCGCATCCAGCGCTTCTGCCAGGGCCTGCGCTAGGGCGATGCCGGCCCAACACCAGGTCCCAGGGTTTTCGCAGCGGCTGGGGCGGGTCAAGGTTGCCGCCACGGTCGCGATGACGGTGCGTGCCCGGGCGCTGCGCGAGGCCGGGCACCACGTCATCATGATGACCATCGGCGAACCGGACTTCCCGACGCCGCCGCACGCGATCGAAGCGGCGCATGCGGCTGCCCTGGCGGGGGAGACGAAGTACCCGCCGCAGGACGGGACGCGGCGGCTGAAGGAGGCGGTGCAGCGGAAATTCCTGCGCGACAAGGGGCTTGAGTTCGGGCTCGACCAGATCATGGTAGGGAACGGCGGCAAGCAGGTGATTTTCGATGCTTTCATGGCGACGGTTGACGAGGGCGACGAGGTCATCGTGCCGGCGCCCTACTGGGGTGCATACCCGCTGATGACGCGCCTGCTGGGCGCCACGCCGGTTGCGGTGAATTGCTACCAGAACAACGGGTTCAAGCCGCGGCCGGAGGATATCGAGGCGGCGATCACGCCGCGGACGAAGTGGCTGGTGCTGAACCTGCCGAACAACCCCACGGGGGCGGCGTGCACCGCGGACGAGCTGCGGGCGATCGCGGCGGTGCTGGCGCGGCATCCGCACGTGTGGGTGATGTCGGACGACATGTACGAGCACCTGTCCTATGGCGACGCGCCGGTCTCGACCATGGCGGCGGCGGCGCCGGAACTGGCGGAGCGGGTGCTGACCATCTCCGGCGTCTCCAAGACCTACGCAATGACGGGATGGCGGATCGGGTTCGGGGCGGGGCCCAGGGATCTGATCCGGGCGATGGTGAACATGCAGGGCCAGGCGACGGCGGGCGTTTCCTCCGTGGGGCAGGCGGCGGCGGCGGCGGCGCTCGACGGGCCGCAGGAGTTGGTGGCGGAACGGGCGGCGCTGTACCGGCGCCGCCGAGACATCGTGGTCGATGCGCTGAACGCGATCCCCGGGATTTCCTGCCACCGGCCGGAAGGGGCGTTCTACGTGTTCCCCAACATCGCGGGGTGCCTGGGGCGGAGCACGGCGGGCGGGCGAACGATCGGGAGCGACCAGGATTTCGCCGAGGCGCTGCTCGAGGAGCAGCATGTCGGCGTGGTGGGCGGCGCCGCGTTCGGGATGAGCCCGTATCTGCGCCTGTCCTATGCGACCGACGAGGCGAGCCTTGTCGAGGGCTGCCGGCGCATCGGGGAATTCGTTTCGCGGCTTTCGTAGGATGATCACGATCCGTCCTGGCCGGGACGCGGACGCGCCCGGCTATATCGCGCTGGTGCGCGAGGCCTGGCTTTCCTATCCCGGCTGCGTGTTCGACCTCGACGAGGATGCGCCGGACCTGCGCGCCTGGGCGAGCCATATGGCGGCGCATGGGGGCGCGGTCTGGACCGCCGAGCGTGACGGCGAGGTCGTCGGCATGATCGGGACGCACCCGCTCGAGGGCGCGACCTGGGAGTTGGTGCGGATGTATGTCGCACCCTCCGCGCGCGGCTCGGGGCTGGCGTCACGGCTGGTGGCGGCGGTCGAGGCGCATGCGCGCGCGGCCGGGGCCGCGGAACTGGTGCTGTGGTCCGATACGCGGTTCGCGCGGGCGCACGCATTCTACGAGAAGCACGATTTTCTGCGCAGCGGGCCGATACGGGTGCTCGACGACCGGGCCAACACGCTGGAGTTCCGCTACCGCAAGCCGATCGCGGGGATCGAGGTGCGGATGCTCGACCCGATGGAGGCGGAGAGCGCGGTGGGACGGCTCGCCGCGATCCTGGTGGCGTGCGTCGATGCCGGGGCGAGCGTGGGGTACGCGGCGCCGATGGATCGCGCGGTTGCGCTTGCGTTCTGGCGCGAGCGGGCGGCGCTGGCGGCGCGCGGCGAACGGCGGATCGCGATCGCCTGGCTCGACGGGCGGATCGTGGGGTGCGTGATGCTGGACCTCGCGACGCCGGCGATCGAGCGGCACCGGGGCGCGATCGAGAAGCTGCTGGTGCTGCCCGAGGCGCGGCGGCGCGGCATCGCGACGCGGCTGATGGCGGCGGCGGAGGCGGAGGCCGTGCGGCTGGGGCGGCGCCTGCTGACGCTCGACGCGCGCACCGGGGGCGAGGCGGAGCGGCTCTATATTTCGCTGGGATGGACGCTGGCGGGGAGCGTGCCGGATTATGCGGTGGGGCCGGACCTCGTTCCGCACGGCGCATCCCTGCTTTACAAGGACGTGGGATCGGATATCGTTCGATAGCGAACAATCTGGAGGAGCAAGCCATGCCTGAACCCCATATCGCCCAGAAGGCCCCGTACAAGGTCACCGTGGAGGCGGGGAAGGAATACTGGTGGTGCGCCTGCGGGCAGAGCAAGAACCAGCCCTTCTGCGACGGCTCGCACAAGGGCGGCGCGTTTTCGCCGAAGCCCTACAAGGCCGAGAAGGAGGGCGACGTGTGGTTCTGCGGCTGCAAGCACAGCAAGAACGGGACGCTCTGCGACGGCACGCACAAGACGCTCTGAGACACGATGACGGTGCTGGACGAGACGGCGCGCGGGGTTTTTGTCATCGCCGCGACGCCGTTTCGCCCGAACGGCGCGCTCGACCTCGATGGCGTGCCGCGCCTGGTGGATTTCTACCGGGCGCGGGGGGCGACGGGGCTCACGATCCTCGGGATCATGGGGGAGGCGCCGAAGCTCACCGCGGCTGAGTCGCTCTCCTTCGCGCGCGCCGTGGTGGCGGCGGCGGCGGGATTGCCCGTTGTCGTGGGCGTTTCCTCGCCGGGGTTCGCCGCGATGGGCGAACTCGCGAAGGCGGTGATGGACGCCGGGGCCGCGGGGGTGATGGTGGCACCGCAAGCCGGGCTCAAGGGCGACGAGGCGGTTTTTTCCTATATCGCGCAGGCGGACGAGGCGCTGGCGGGTATTCCCTGGGTGCTGCAGGATTATCCGCAGGCGTCAGGGACGGTGATCCCGGTTTCGGTCATTGCGAGGGCGATCCGGGATTTTCCGCGCCTGGTGATGCTCAAGCACGAGGACTGGCCGGGGCTCGCGAAACTCGCCGCCGTGCGGGCTCTGCCGGGGCGACGGGTTTCGGTCCTCGCCGGCAATGGCGGGCTGTTCCTGCCCGAGGAGATGCGGCGCGGCGCCGATGGGGCGATGACCGGCTTCGCGTATCCCGAGATGATGGCGGGCGTGGTGGCGGCGCATGAAGCCGGCGACGCGCAGAGGGCCGCGGATATCTTCGATGCCTACCTGCCGCTGGCGCGCTACGAGCAGCAGCCGGGGATCGGGCTCGCGGTGCGCAAGCATGTGCTGGCGAAGCGGGGTGCGCTTTCGAGTGCGGCGATGAGGAAGCCGGCGACAGCCTTGTCGGCCGCGGATATCGCGGAGGTGGAGTTCCTTATCGGGCGGCAGGAACGGCGGCTGGCGGCGCTTGACGTAACCTGACGCGGCGCCGGCGGATTGTTTTGACTCGCGTTGCCGTCCCTCGCTAGGGGATGCGGGTTGCAAGGAGCGCCTTCGGGCGGAGCGCGTTGTCCGGCACGATCTCCTCGAATTATTCCAGATACGGGATTGTTCTCGATGCGTCGGGGTTCGCCAACCCCGTTACCAACATCGCGACGATTGATTTTTCCGCGGGCTATCAGGGGATTCTGGCGGAGCAGCCCTGGGCGGTCAGCAACCGTGGGTTGATCGAGGCGGCGGCGCCCTCGGCGAGCAATGTCGGCGTTCTGATCACGGCGCTCGGCAGCGTCACGAACTTTCCTGGGGCGACGATCGCGGCCGGTTCGGGCGTGGTGATCGAGGGTTATCCCGCGGTGGTGCGCAATGGCGGGGTGATCGCGGGCGGGTTGTTC
>JAJZUI010000062.1 GCA_021847175.1 Pseudomonadota bacterium | reverse complement strand
CCCCGCGCGCCCCGAGCGCGATCCCCACATCCGCGGCCGCCAGCGCGGGCGCGTCGTTGATGCCGTCGCCCACCATCGCCGTCGGCTGGCGCTGCTGCTCGAAGCGCACCGCGTCCACCTTGTCGGAAGGCACCCGGTCCGCCAGCACCTGGTCGAGGTCGAGCGTGGCCCCGATCGTCTCCGCCGTTTCCGCCCGGTCGCCCGTCACCATCAGCACGCGGCGCACGCCCGCCTCGCGCAGCGTGCGGATCGCCCGCGGCGCATCCGCGCGCAGCTCATCGGCCAGCAGCAGCACCCCGACCGGCCGGTCCTCGACCGCAACGAACACCGTAAGCGCCGAGCGCCACGCCGCCCGCCGCAGCGCCCGCACCACCCACCCGATGCTGCGCGCTTCCACCGGCAGCAGCGTCACCGCGCCCACGGTGAGCGGCCGCCCGCCGACGGTCCCGCGCAACCCCGTGCCCATCGTCTCGCGCGCATGCTCGGGCAGGGACAGCGCCAGCCCGCGTTCCGCGGCGCTCTTCACGATCACGTCCGCGACCACGTGGTGCGAGGCCTGCTCCAGCGACGCCGCGAGCCGCAGCACCTCCTGCGCGTCCTCTCCCGGCGCCGTCTCGATCGAGAGCAGCCGCGCGCCGCCCAGCGTCAGCGTGCCGGTCTTGTCGAACAGCACCGTTTGCACCCGCGCGAGCTTCTCCAGCGCGGCGCCGCCCTTCACCAGGATGCCGCGCCACGCCGCCTGCGCCACGCCCGCGATGAACGCCACCGGCGCGGCGAGAATGAGCGGGCAGGGGGTCGCCGCCACGAACACCGCGAGCCCCCGCAGCGGGTCGCCCGAGGCAAGCCACGCCGCCAGCGCCACCACGACAGTCGCCGGCAACAGGACGAGAGCGAAACGATCCGCGAGCCGCACCAGCGGCGCCTTCGTCGCCTGCGCCGCCGCCACCATCTTCACGATGCCGGCATAGGTGCTGTCCGCCGCGAGCGCGGTCGCGCGCAGGTCGAACGCCGGCCCTGCATTCACCACGCCGCTCGCCACCGCGCCGCCCTTCGCGCGCGCAACCGCGATCGCCTCGCCGGTCAGCGTCGATTCATCCACCACCGCCTGCTCGCTCGCGACGACGCCGTCCACCGGCACGATCTCGCCGCCGCGCACCAGCAGCCGGTCGCCCAGCGCGACCGCGTCCACCGGCACATCCGCGATGCCCCCGTCCGCGTAGCGATGCGCGACGCGCGGCGCCCGGTCCGCGAGTGCCCGCAGGTTCCGCTCCGCCCGCGCCACCGCCAGGTCCTCGAGCATCGTGCCGCCCGCGTACATCAGCGCCACCACCGCGCCCGCGAGCGGCTGGCCGAGCAGTACCGCGCCCAGCATCGAGATCAGCGCGATGACGTCGACGCCGAGCCTTCCCGCCAGCAGATTGCGCACGATGGCGACCAGCAGCCCCGTCGCGACCGGCAGCGTGGTCAGCGTCCAGAGAATGTCCGCGAGCCCCGCCAGCCCCGCGCTGTGCGCCACCAGCCCCGCCGCCAGCCCGACGACCGCGATGGCGATCAGTGCACGATGCAGCACCCGTTCGAACGACACGCGCCACCTTCCGCAAACCGCGCCGACCATCCGCCGCGGGGCAGGGACCATCATTGAACCAGATCAAGCGGGGCGGCGCGAGCACCGCCCATGCGTCGCCGAATCTTATTGATCCAGCGCAATGCCAGGTGCCACGGTCCCCGCGCAGGATGCCCGCGAGCCGGGGGGAAGCGATGACAACCGAAACCGCCGCGCAGTTCTCTGTCAGCTTCACGCGCTACATCGACGCGGACGGCCACCCGACCGGTCCCCTGCCGGACTTCGCCGCGCAGGCCGCGAACCTTCTCCCCCTCTATCGCGCAATGGTGCTCACCCGCGCCTTCGACGCGAGGGCGGTCGCGCTGCAGCGCACCGGCCGCCTCGGCACCTTCGCCTCCTCGCTCGGGCAGGAGGCCGTCGGCATCGGCGCGGCCAGCGCCATGGCGCCGGGGGACGTGCTGCTCCCCTCGTTCCGCGACCAGTCGGCACAGCTCTGGCGCGGCGTCACGCCGCTGGAGCTCCTGCTCTACTGGGGCGGCGACGAGCGCGGCAGCGATTTCGCCGGCCCGCGCGAGGACTTCCCCATTTCGGTCCCCGTCGCCTCCCACGCGCCGCACGCCGCCGGCGTGGCGCTCGCCTTCGCGCTGCGGAAGGAGAAGCGTGCCTCCGTGTGCATCCTCGGCGACGGCGCCACCTCCAAGGGCGATTTCTACGAGGCGCTCAACATGGCCGGCCCCTGGCACCTGCCCATGGTCATGCTGGTCAACAACAACCAATGGGCCATCTCCGTGCCCCGCGCCGCGCAGACCGCCGCCGCCACGCTCGCGCAGAAGGCCATCGCCGCCGGCATCCCCGGCGAGCAGGTGGACGGCAACGACGTCGTCGCCGTGCGCGATGCCGTCGCCCGCGCCCTCTCGCGCGCCCGCGAGGGCGGCGGCGCCACGCTGGTGGAGGCCGTCACCTACCGCCTCAGCGACCACACCACCGCCGACGACGCACGGCGCTACCGCGACGACAAGGCGGTCACCGCCAGCTGGCACGGCGAGCCCATCGCCCGCCTGCGCGCCTATCTCGTTTCGCAAGGCACGTGGAGCCGCGAGGACGAGGAGCACGCCCTCGCCGACGCCACCGCCGCGATCGACAAGGCGACCGAAACCTATCTCGCCACCCCGCCGCAGCCCCTCGCCGCGATGTTCGACCATCTCTTCGCCGAGCTTCCCCCCTCCATCCGCGCCCAGCGAACGCAGGCCCTCGGCGGGGAGACGCCGGATGCCTGAGATCGCCCTCGTCGAGGCCATCAACCTCGCCCTCGCCCGCGCCATGGGCGAGGACGCCTCCGTCATCGTGCTCGGCGAGGATGTCGGCCGCGACGGCGGCGTGTTCCGCGCGACCGACGGCCTGCTCGCCCGTTTCGGCCCCGAAAGAGTGCTCGACACGCCGCTCGCCGAGGCCGCCATCGCCGGCATCTCCGTGGGCCTTGCCGCGCAGCGCTTCCGCCCCGTCGCGGAAATCCAGTTCATGGGCTTCGCCTATTCCACCATCGACCAGATGCTGAACCAGGCCGCGCGCCTGCGCACCCGCACCCGCGGCCGCCTCACCTGCCCGATGGTCCTGCGCATGCCCGCCGGCGGCGGCGTCCACGCGCCGGAACATCATTCCGAAAGCGGGGAGGCCTGCTTCACCAACATCCCCGGCCTGCGCGTCGTCTATCCCTCGTCGCCCAAGCGCGCCTACGGCCTCCTCCTCGCCGCCATCCGCGACCCCGACCCCGTGGTCTTCCTCGAGCCCACGCGCCTCTACCGCGCCGCCCGCGAGGACGTGGCGGACGACGGCGTGGCGCTGCCGCTCGACCGCTGCTTCACGCTGCGCGAGGGCGGCGACATCACGCTCGTCGGCTGGGGCGCGATCGTCCGCGACATGCTCGCGGCGGCGGATCGCCTGGCCGCCGAGGGCAGGCAGGCCGAGGTCATCGACGTCGCCACCCTGGTGCCGTTCGACGCCGCCAGCATCCTCGCCTCCGTCGCCCGGACCGGCCGCTGCGTCATCTGCCACGAGGCACCGCTCACCGCTGGTTTCGGTGCCGAAATAGCCGCCCAGCTCGCCGGCCCCGGCCTGATGTCGCTGCTCGCCCCCGTGGAGCGCGTCACCGGCTGGGACACGGTGATGCCCCTGCCGCGTCTCGAGATGCAGTACATCCCCGGCGTCGAGCGCATCCTCGCCGCCGCGCGCCGCAGCCTTCGGCACGGGTGAGGGCAGGGGCGATGGCGGAGGAACCGAAGCGCGTCTTCCCGCTTCCCGACCTCGGGGAGGGGCTGCAGGACGCCGAGATCGTCGCCTGGCACGTCGCCGAGGGCGACCACGTCGTCGCCGACCAGCCCCTGGTCTCGGTGGAAACCGACAAGGCGGTGGTGGAAATTCCCTCGCCTCGCGCCGGACGCATCGAAAAACTGCTCGCCCGGCCGCACGCGCGCGTCCCGATCGGCGCGCCCCTCGTCGCCTTCACCGACGGCGTGGAGCACGACCCCGGCGCCATCGTCGGCGAACTGGCCGAGAGCGCACCCGCGCCAGCCTCCACAAGAGCCCCCGCACAAGCTCTCGTGCCGCCAGCCACCCTCCGCCCACGCGCAGCCCCCGCCATCCGCGCCATGGCCGCGGATCGGGGAATCGATCTCGCAACGATTGCCGGCACCGGCACCGAGGGCGAGATCACCCGCGCCGACATCGAACGCGCCGCGCAGCAAAAAGCCGGCGCCGAACCCCTGCGCGGCATCCGCCGTGCGATGGCGCAGCGCATGGAGGAAGCCGGGCGCGCCGTCGTTCCCGCGACCGTCACCGAGGAGGCGGACGTCCACGCCTGGCCGCCCGACGCGCCGGTCACCGCGCGCCTCCTCGCCGCCATCATCGCCGGCTGCCGCGCGGAGCCGGCCCTCAACGCCGCATTCGACGGCGCCGCGCAGACCCGCCGGCTCAACGCCTCCGTCCACGCCGGCATCGCCGTCGATACCGGGGAGGGGCTCATCGTCCCCGTCCTGCGCGACGCGGACCGGCTCGGCGAGCCCGCCCTCGCCGCCGCGCTGCGCGATCTCATCGCCGCCGCGCGCGCGCGCAGCCTGGCGCCGGAATCGTTGCGCGGTGCCACCATCTCACTGTCCAACTTCGGCTCGCTCGGCGGCATGTTCGCCGCCCTTGTCGTGGTGCCGCCGCAGGTCGCCATCCTTGGTGCCGGACGCATCCGCCCGGTCGTCGTCGAGACGACGGCGGGCTTCGCCGCGCGCCGCATGCTGCCGCTCTCGCTCACCTTCGATCACCGCGCCGTCTCCGGCGGCGAGGCCGCGCGCTTCATCACCGCCGTCAAGACCGCGCTGGAACGGCCATCGTAACGAAACCGACCGCAAGGGAGACGTATCGTGGACGACATGTTTGCCTTCGCCGACGCGCTGGGCCCGGAAAAGATCGTGCACCTGCACGTGCCCGCCGCCGGCCTGCGCGCCATCGTCGTGGTGGACAACACCGCCTGCGGCCCGTCCATCGGCGGCGTGCGCATGGCCCCGGACGTCACCCTCGCCGAATGCGCCCGCCTCGCCCGCGCCATGACACTGAAGAACGCCGCCGCCGCCCTCCCGCACGGCGGCGGCAAGTCCGTCATCGCCGCCGACCCCCGCATGAAAATCGCGGACAAGGAACGGCTGATGCGTGCCTTCGCCTGCGCCATCCGCGACGTCACGGACTACATCCCGGGCCCGGACATGGGCACGGACGAGCGCTGCATCGCCTGGGTGCAGGACGAGACCGGCCGCGCCGCCGGCCTGCCGCCCGTGCTCGGCGGCATCCCCATCGACGAGATCGGCGCCACCGGCTTCGGCCTGGTCACCGCCATCGAGGCAGCCTTGCCCTATTGCGGCCTCTCGCTGGCCGGCGCACGCGTCGCGGTCCAGGGCTTCGGCGCGGTCGGCCGCCACGCCGCGCGCTTCCTCGCCGAAAAGGGCGCGGTCCTGGTCGCCGCCTCGGACACCAGCGCCACGCTGCACGACCCTGCCGGCCTCGATGTCGCCGCCCTCAGCCGCCACAAACTGGCGGGCCGCGCGCTCCGCGACTTCCCCACCGGCGAGAAGCGCGATCCCGACGCGGTCATCGGCGTCGCCTGCGACATCTGGATCCCCGCCGCCCGCCCGGACGTGCTGCGCGCCGACAACATCGCCCAGGTGCAGGCAAAACTCGTCGCCCAGGGCGCCAACATCCCCGCCACCGCGGAAGCCGAGGCGGCGCTGCACGCGCGCGGCGTCCTCGTGCTGCCGGACTTCATCGCCAACGCCGGCGGCGTGATCGGCGCTGCGGTGGAATACCACGGCGGCAACGAGGCCGCCGCCTTCACCGCCATCGCCCAGAAGATCGGCGCCAACACCCGCGAGGTGCTGGAGGCGGCACGAAAGCGCAACGAACAGCCCCGCGCCGCCGCCATCGCCATGGCCACCAGCCGCGTCGAGGAGGCCATGGGCTACCGGCGCTGGGGCCGGCGGTGAAACAGCCGGCATCCGCCTCCGACCTTCTCGGGGCCTCGCTCTCGCAACGGGGCGCGACGCTGGCACGGATCGACCGCTTCCTGGCGCGCCAGGCGCCGCCCACACCCTGCGTCGTCATCGACCTCGAAACCGTGCGCCAGCACTGCCTCGCCCTGCGCGCGCTGCTGCCGCAGGCGCACATCTACTACGCCGTGAAGGCCAACCCGGCGCCACCGGTGCTGGCGACGCTGGCAAAAATGGACATCGGCTTCGACGTCGCCAGCAGCGGTGAGATCGGCCGCTGCCTGGGGATCGGTGCGGTGGCGCAGCGATGCTGCTTCGGCAACACCATCAAGCGTGAAAGCGACATCGCCGAGGCACACGCGGCAGGGATCCCGCTCTTCGCCTTCGACAGCGCGGCGGAGCTGGAAAAACTGGCGCGCGCGGCGCCGGGCGCGCGCGTCTTCTGCCGCCTCGCCGTGCCCGCCACCGGCGCCGAATGGCCGCTCAGCCGCAAGTTCGGCTGCAGCGCCGCGATGGCGGTGGAACTGCTCACGCACGCGGGCTCGCTCGGCCTGCGCGCCACCGGTGTATCCTTCCACGTTGGCTCGCAGCAGACCGACCCGCTGCGCTGGGATGCCGCCATCGGCACCGCCTGCACCGTGTTCAACGCCTGCCGCCGCGCCGGCGTCATGCTCGATATCCTCGATGTCGGCGGTGGCCTCCCCGCGCAATACCGCACCCAGGTGCCGCCGCTGGCCGAGTATGCCGGAGCGATCGTAACATCCATGAAACGACACTTCGGTTCGTCAGCACCCCAGCTCATGATCGAGCCCGGCCGCTACATGACCGCCGATGCCGGTCTGCTGCGCGCCCAGGTGCTGCTCATCGCCCGCCACGGCGGCCATGACGGGCGCCGCTGGATCTACCTCGACGCCGGCCGCTACAACGGCCTCGCCGAAACCCAGGGCGAGGCCATCCACTACGCGCTCCGCACCGGATACGACGGCGGCCCCGCCGAGGCAGCCGTGCTCGCCGGCCCCACCTGCGACAGCACCGACGTCATCTACGACCGCGCCAACTACGCAATGCCGCTCCACCTCGCCATCGGTGACACCGTCGATTTCCTCAGCGCCGGCGCCTACACGGCGAGCTACGCATCGGTCGAGTTCAACGGCTTCGCCCCGCTTGCCACCCACTGCGTGGAAACCGACGCCACAACAGCGTGAGCACAAGATGCGCATCGTCATCCTCGGTGCCGCCGGGCGCGACTTCCACAACTTCAACGTCGTCTACCGCGACGACCCCACGGCTACCGTGGTCGCCTTCACCGCGACCCAGATCCCCGGCATCGCGAATCGCACCTATCCCGCTTCCCTCGCCGGACCGCGCTACCCCAAAGGTATTCCAATCGTTCCGGAAGCGCAACTAGAGGAAGTCTGCCGCGCGCAGCGCGTGGACCAGGTCGTCTTCGCCTACAGCGACGTGCCGCACGCCCACGTCATGCACCTCGCCTCGCGCTCGCTCGCCGAGGGTGCCGACTTCACCCTGCTCGGTCCGCGGCGCACCATGCTCGCCGCCTCCCGCCCCGTGATCGCGGTCAGCGGCCTCAGGACCGGCTGCGGCAAATCGCCGATCTCGCGCTGGCTCGCTGGCTATCTGCGCCGCCACCGTCTGCACGTCAGCGTGCTGCGCCACCCGATGCCCTACGGCGACCTCATCCGCGAGCGCGTGCAGCGCTTCGCCAGCCGCGCGGATCTAGCCGCCGCCAACTGCACAATCGAGGAACGCGAGGAGTACGAGCCCCACATCGCCGCCGGCGGCGTCGTCTTCGCCGGCGTCGACTACGCCCGGATTCTGCGCGCCGCCGAGGCCGAGGCCGACGTCCTCATCTGGGACGGCGGCAACAACGACTTCCCCTTCATCCGTCCGGACCTGCACATCGCCGTTGCCGACGCGCTGCGCCCGGAGCAGGTCACCACCCACCATCCCGGCGAGACGGTCGCGCGCATGGCGGACATCCTGGTTGCCAACAAGGCCGACGCCGCGCGCCCCGAGGACGTCGTCGCCCTCATCGCCCTCCTGCGCGAGGTCAACCCGCGCGCGACGGTCGTGCGCGGCTTCTCCCCCGTCCGCCTCGACGACGCGGCTTCGGTCCGCGGCCGCCGCGTGCTCGTGGTCGAGGACGGTCCCACCATCACTCATGGCGGCATGCCCTCCGGCGCCGGCGCCGCCGCGGCACTCGCGGCCGGTGCCGCGGAGCTCGTGGACCCGCGCCGCTCCGCCCCCGCGGAACTCCTCGCCGTCTTCGCCGCCTTCCCCCACATCGGCCAGGTTCTCCCGGCCATGGGCTACAGCCCGGAGCAGCTCGCGGCGCTAGGCCAGACCATCGCGGCATCGGACGCCGAGGTGGTCGTCGTCGCCACCCCGATCGACCTCGCCGCCCTGCTGTCGGTCAACAAGCCGATGATCCGCGCCCGCTACGACTTCGCCGAGGACCCGGCGGCCCCGCTCTCGCCGCTCATCGACACCTTCCTGCGCGAGCACGCACGAAGACCCGTGTGACGCAACGCCTCGGTTCTGTTAGACGGCTCGCGCAACGATGGAACGGAAGTCCCGGGATGACGCAAACGACGAGGCTTCAGGAAACCGGCGCCGCCGAAGCCCCGGCCCTGCAGCGCCGCGGCGTACTCGCCTCGGCCGGCACCATCCTGCTCGGCGGCATCGCCGCCCAAGCCCTGCCCGGCGCGGCCAGAGCCGGCACGCCGCCCAGCCTCACGCGCAGGGCGATCTTCTTCGACCCCGGCGCCCCGGTCCTCGGCAACCCCAAGGGCACGCTGCCGATCGCCGAGTTCTTCGACTATCGCTGCCCCTATTGCCGCGGCATGCACCCGATGCTGCAGCGCCTGATCGCGAAAAACCCCGATATCCGCTATGTCGCCAAGCAATGGCCGATCTTCGGCGGGCCCTCCGTCATTGCCGCGCGGGTCGCGCTCGCCGCCAACTGGCAGGGCAGGTTTTCCGCCATCAACGACGCGCTGTTCAAGACCCACATCGTCGATGAAGCCTCGGTGATGCAGGCCGCCCGCCAGTCGGGCGCGGACATGGCCCGGCTAGCCCACGACATGAAGGCGCGGGCCAAGGACCTCGACGCTACCCTCGCCGTCGCCGATCTCCAGGCGCACGCGCTCGGCCTGCACGGCACGCCCAGCTTCATCATCGGCAGCTACCTCGTGCCCGGCGCGCTCAGCGAGAAGGACCTCGCCGCCGTCGTCAAGGACGCCCGCGCCAAGCTCGCCAGGAACCCCGCCTGACACGTCGCCCGCCTGACACGTCGCCCGGCGGCGCGGCGCCATCACCGGAAACGCGACGCGGTTCGCGCGACATTGACTGGATAATTTTCGCTCATTAGCGTCCTTGCCGAAATGAGCACACTCACGACTAACACCGTTGTCAGTATTGCCGGTCTCGCCATCGGCCTCGTCTTCGGCGCCGTCGTCCAGCGCACCGGCTTCTGCGCCATGGGCGGCATTTCGGATGCGGTGCTCATGGGCGACAGCCGCCGCCTGCGCGCCTGGCTCCTCGCCATCGCGGTTGCCATCGCCGGCAGCCAGGCTATGGGCTTCGCCGGCCTCGTCAACCTCGACCACTCGATCTACCTCACCCCCAATCTCGGCTGGCTCGGCGCCATCATCGGCGGGCTGATGTTCGGCTTCGGCATGACCCAGGCCAGCGGCTGCGCCAGCAAGAACCTGGTGCGCCTCGGCGGCGGCAACCTCAAGTCGCTGATCGTGATGATGGTGCTCGGCATCGTCGCCTACACCACGCTGCGTGGCCTGCTCGCTCTTCCCCGCGTGCAGCTCGAAACCACCAACCTCGACCTCCAGGCGAGCGGCGTGCACACGCAGAACATCGGCGACATCCTGGCCGCCATCACCGGAATCCCCGCCACGGCCGCGCGCGCCGGCGCCGCCATCGTCGCCGTCGCCGTGCTGCTCGCGATATGCTTCCGCGACGCATCGTTCCGTCGCAGCCCCGGCGACATCCTCGCCGGCCTCGTCGTCGGGCTGGCCACCATCGTCGGCTGGTGGGTCACCGGCGTGCTCGGCGCCGACGAGTTCAACCCCACGCCGCTGGCATCGATGACCTTCGTCTCCCCCTCCGCCGACAGCCTGCAATACCTGATGACCTTCACCGGCTCGACCATCAATTTCGGCATCGCGACCGTCGGTGGCGTCATCCTCGGCAGCTTTCTCGCCTCCCTTGCCACCGGCACCTTCAGCATCGAGACCTTCACCGAGCGCGGCGACCTCGCGCGCCACCTGGGTGGCGCGGCGCTGATGGGCGCCGGCGGCGTCATGGCGCTCGGCTGCACCATCGGCCAGGGCGTCACCGGCATGTCCACGCTCGCGCTGGGCAGCCTCATCGCCTGGCTCTCGATCATGAGCGGCGGTTACCTCGGCATCAAATATCTCGAAGAAGGGTCGCTCGGGGGCGCGCTGCGCGTCGCCTTTTCCCGCGGCGCGTAGCCCCGGACCGCCGGCAACCCGGTCCCGCGGGACCGCTTACGCGGCGGCCTCGCGCAACTTGCATACGAGCTCGACACGGCAGCCCGGCCCGTTGTCGCGCAGGTGCACCTCGAAGCCATGGTGGCCCGCGATGGAGGCGACCAGGGAAAGGCCGAGCCCACTGCCCGGCACGCCCTGCGCCGTGCGCGCGCGATAGAAGCGGCGGAAGACCTGCTCGCGGTCCGCGGGCGCGATACCGGGACCGTCGTCGGCAACGGCGAGCACGGCACGTCCCCTCGATCGCCTTGTCTCCAGCACGACAGTGCGGCCCGCCCCGGCGTATTTGATGGCGTTCTCCGTGAGGTTGATCACGGCTTCCGCCAGCAGCTCGCGGTCGGCCTGAATGACGACAGGCCCCTCCGTCTCGACGCGGAGCGCGATGCCCGCATCCTCGGCAAGCGGCGCGAAATCGCCGCCGATCTCGCGCAGCAGCGCGGCGGCATCGACATCGGCAAAGGCCTGCCTGCGCCCATCATGCTCGATCTCGGCGATGCGCAGCAGGCGGGTGGTAAGGGCGCGGATGCTGTCGATCGCGCGCAGCGAGCCGATGACGATCTGCAGATCCCGCTCTTCCAGCCGGCCGCCATCGCGCAGGCGCTCGAGCTGTGCGCGCAGCGCGGTGAGCGGCGTGCGCAGGTCATGCGCAACATTCTCGCCCGCGTTCTTCCAGGCCGCCACCAGCCGCTCCAGCCGGTCGAGGATGCGGTTCACCACGATGCAGAGCTCGTCCATCGCATCCGGCCGGCGCCGCACTTCCAACCGCTCGCCGAGTGCGCCGAGCATGATGTGCTCCGCCGTGGCACCGAGCCGGCGCAGCCGCGCCTGGCCGCGCAGCGCATAGGCAGTGCCCGCTGCCATGCCGAGGCCGACGCAGGCGGCGAGCGAGACGAGCAGGATACGCATCAGCGCGGCGCGGAAGACCAGCAGATCCTCGACGTTGCGCGCGACCACGAGGCGCCGCCCGTCCGCCAGCACGCGGGCGGCGACGTCGAGGCGGACCACGCCGCCCTCCGCGGTCGGTGTGCGCAGGATCCGAGGCCGGGAATCGAAGCGCACGCCCGCTGGAACCCGCTCGATGTTTCCGACGATGAGTGACCCGTCGGCACTGAACAGACCGACCCGCGTCACCACCGCGGGCTGATGCCGCAGCCGCGACATGATCATGAAGGGCAGCAGTTCCGGCGGACGCTCCGACAACAACACGAGCTGCTCGGTGACGGCGACGTTGACGGAGCGAAACACCGCACGGGTCGAGAGCCAGTAGGTGACGCCGAACACGGCGCCGATGCCGATCGCGAGCAGCAGCGCGACGCCGCCGCCGAAGCGCGCCGCCGAGCGCCAGACGCCCCTAGGTATCCGCACGGAAGACGAAACCGACGCCGCGAACATTGGTGATCAAGCGGGTTTCCCCCAGCGCATCGAGCTTGCGCCGCAGGCGGCCGAGCTGCACGTCGACGAGGTTCGAGCGTAGTTCGAAATTATAGTTCCAGATGTCGCGCAGCAGCATCGCGGGCGTCACCACCAGGCCTTCGCGCCGCATGAAATACTCCAGCAGCTGGAACTCCCGCGGCAGCAACTCGAGGTCGCGCTCGCCGCGGCGCGCCGTGCGGGCAATGAGATCGAGCTCAACGGAACCGATACGCAGCAACGGCCGCATGCCCATGGCGGGACGGCGCAGCAGGGCCTCGATCCGCGCCACCAATTCTCCCAGGGCGAAGGGCTTGACCAGGTAGTCGTCGCCGCCGGCGCGCAGGCCCTCGATGCGATCGTCCACCGTCCCCAGCGCGGTGAGGAACAGGACCGGCACCGTGTCGCCACGCTCGCGCAGCGTACGCACGAAGCCGAGCCCGTCCTGCGCCGGCAGCATGCGGTCCACGATCAGGGCGTCCCACGCGCTCTCGGCGATCGACGCCCGCGCGGCCTCCGCGCTGCCGGCGTGGGCGGTGTCGTAGCCCCGGGCGCCAAGCCCCTCCCGCAATTCGTGCGCCGTCGCCGCGTCATCCTCGACGATGAGCAGCCGGGTCATTGCTCCGCACCCGCGCGCTCCCGCGGTTGCATGTCGGTCGGCGCCGGCATTTCCTGCGTCCTGTCCATAGGCGGTTCGTTCCCCCCAGGATAAGACTGTCACCGAATTCAGTCGCCGTCACCGGGGAAGGCGTCAAAATGTGCCGGCGTCCGCATCGGCATATGCCAGCGGAGGCGCGTGGCAAGCCGCCAGAGCCTGCCCGGGGGGAGGAAATATGGTTCGAGACGAGAGCGGCCAGCACAAGGGCCGCGACAGACACGGCATGTGCCGGGAAGCACGCTTCAAGCGGGTTCAAGCGATGGCACCCTCGCGTGCAGGGCGCACGCGGGCCGCCTCGCGAACTGCCAGCCCGTCATCCAAAGGGAGGCTGACATGAACACGCGGGCAACGCTTGCGGTGCTGGTTGCGCTGCTCGGGGTGCCACTCGCCTGTGCGCAGGCGGCTCCGCCATCGCGCGCGGCGGAAGGCAAGGCCATCGTCTTCAACCGCCGCCTCGGCAACTGCCTTGCCTGTCACACGATGCAGGGCAGCGACGTGGCGAGCAATGTCGGTCCCCTGCTGTTCCACGTCAAGCAGAAGTTCCCCGACCGTAACAAGCTCTTCCAGTTTCTGTGGAACCCGGAGTCGAGCAAGCCGCAGTCGGTGATGCCGGCCTTCGGCAAGAACATGATCCTCGACCGCCAGCAGATCGAGGCGGTCATCGATTTTCTCTACACCCTCTAGACGGGCGAGGTCCGCCATGCACGCTCCCACGACGACGCGCCGCTTCACCCTCTCGTTGCTCGCCACATCCTGCCTGGCAACGACCGGCCTGCTGGCAATGCCGCGCGCGGCATTCGCGTTCGACGCGCCAGGCTGGCCGGCAGCCGCGTTCAGCAAGAAGACCGAGGCGGATGCGATCGCGGCGCTCTACGGGCAGAAGCTGACCGCCTCCGACAAGATCAGGCTCGAAGCTCCCGATATCGCCGAGAACGGCGCGGTGGTTCCGGTCTCCGTCTCGACGACGCTGCCCAACGTCACGCGCATCAGCCTGATGGCGTCGCATAACCCGTTCACGCTTGCCGCTGACTACGTTCTGCCGGCGGGAACCGAGCCCGCCGTCGCCTGCCGCCTCAAGATGGCAAAGACCAGCGATGTCATCGCGATCGTGGAGTCGAACGGAAAGATCTACGGCGCAAGGAAGTCGGTGAAAGTCACGCTGGGCGGTTGCGGCGGCTGAGGAAGGGGAGAGAAACCATGTCATCGACGATCCGAGTGCGTGCCGTCGCCAGCGGCGGAACGACCGTGGTGCAGGCGCTGATCAACCACCCGATGGATTCGGGCTTCGTGAAGAACTCCAAGGGCAAGCTGATCCCGCCGCATTACATCGAGGTGCTGACCTTCGAGCATGCCGGAAAGAAGGTCTTCACCGCCTTCTGGGGGCCGGCTGTCTCCAAGGACCCGTATATCAAGTTCACCTTCAAGGGCGGCGCCAAGGGCGACGACCTCAAGATCAGCTGGGTCGACAACCTGGGCAAGCACGACAGCCTCACCGCCAAGCTGGTGGGCTGAGCCGTGAATCTCTCCACCATGTTCCATTCGAGGCTCCGCGCCGCGGCCCTGCTGGCCGGCATGCTCGGCGCCATGGTTCTTGCCCAGGCGCCGGCGCGGGCTGCACCGGCACCGAATCCGGAGGCTGACCGGCTCGCCTTCCAGGCATATTTCAGGAAGAACTATCCCGCGGTGAAGAACAGTGACTGGGGCAACGGCCCCTATGCGCTGAACGCGGGAATGCGCAAGCAGTGGGAGGCAATCATGCAGTTTCCTCCCTATGAGTTCGCGCTCGCGGCGGGCGAGAAGGAGTTCAACCGCAAGTTCGCGAATGGCCGTTCCTACGCCGACTGCTTCCCCAACAAGGGCATCGGCATCCGGCAGAACTATCCGTATTTCGATACCAAGACGGGCGAGGTTGTCACCCTCGGTATCGCGATCAACCGCTGCCGCGTCGCAAACGGCGAGAAACCCCTCGGCTACAAGAAGGGCCTGCTCGCCGCGATCGAGACCTACATGGCCCACACCTCGCGCGGCAAGCCGTTCGACATCAAGGTCCCCAACGATCCGCGCGCCCTGGCGGCCTACGAGGCCGGCAAGAAGTTCTTCTACAGCCGCCGCGGACAGCTCAACTTCTCCTGCGCGAGCTGCCACGTGCAGAAGGCGGGGCATCGCCTGCGCGGCGATATCCTGGCACCGGCGCTGGGCATCATGGCCGCCTTCCCGATCTACCGCTCCAAATGGGGCGAAATGGGAACGATCCAGTGGCGTTTCGTAGGGTGCAACAAGCAGGTCCGCTCGGTGCCGTTCAAGCCGCAGAGCAAGATCTATCGCGACCTCGAATACTTCCTTTCCTACATGAGCAACGGCGTGCCGATCACCGGCCCCGGAGCACGGCCATGAGGAGCGGGGTCATGAGCAGCGCAGCCGTGAGGCGGGGCACGCTGGCGCTTACCGTCGCGATGATGCTCGCACCCGCCATGGCCGCCGCGGCCACGAAGACCGACGCCGAGGCCGCCATCGCCGCCGCGCGCAAGGCCGAGGCCGCGGCCGGCGTGCTGCAGAACCAGTGGCTGCCGACGGAAGCCGCGCTGAAGATGGCGGCGAAGGCGCTGGCCGCGGGGAAATACGACGCGGCCGTTGCCACCGCGAAACGCGCGCATGCGCTGGCCGAACTCTCTATCCAGCAGGCGCGCGAGCAGGACAAGCTCTGGCACAACGAGGTGGTCCGTTGAGGTTACGCCGGCGTCGGCTGCTACGCGGGCTGACCGCGGGTATCCTCGCCGGCTCCCTGCCACCGATCCCACGCAGCCTCGCGTCCGAGGACATCTACGCCCTCGGCAAGCGCGGGAACGTGCGGATCATCCACGAGACCGACACCCACGCGCAGTACCGGCCGGTCTACTTCCGCGAACCCAGCGTCAACATCGGCGTCGGCCAGGCATCCGGGCGCCCGCCGCACCTGGTCGGCCAGGCCTTCCTCGATCATTTCGCGATCAAACCGGGCTCGCGCATGGCCTATGCGACCACATGCCTCGACTTTGCCGAGGCAGCGCATCGCTACGGCATGCTCGGCGGCTTCGCCCACGCCAAGACGTTGATCGACCACCTGCGCGCGGAGGCGGGGCAGGGGGCCTCGATCCTGCTCGACGGCGGCGATCTCTGGCAGGGTTCCTGGGCGGCGCAGGCCAGCAACGGCACGGCGATGGTCGAGCTTTCGAACCTGCTCGGCATCGAGGTCATGACTTCCCACTGGGAGATGACCTACGGCGAGAAGCAGTTCCGTGCCAACCTCGCCGCGTTCAAGGGAACATACCTGGCGCAGAACGTTTTCCTCAGCGATACCGCCGCGTTCAACGGCGCACCGGCGTTCGACTCCAACAGCGGGCGCGTGTTCCAGCCCTACCTCGTCAAGGAACTGGGCGGCAGGCGCATCGCCATCATCGGCCAGTGCTTCCCCTATCAGCCCATCGCGCATCCGCAGCGCTTCACGCCGGACTGGACCTTCGGCATCCACGACCAGGCGATGCAGAAGGTGGTGGACGAGGCGCGAAACAAGCAGCGCGCCGACGCCGTTATCCTGCTCTCGCACAACGGCATGGACGTGGACCTCAAGCTCGCCAGCAGGGTGCGCGGCATCGACGTCATCCTCGGCGGCCACACGCATGACTGCACGCCCACGCCGAGCGTGGTCGCCAATGCCGGCGGCAAGACGCTTGTGGCGAACGGCGGTTCCTCCGGCAAGTTCATCGGCGTGCTCGACCTCGAGGTCGGGCAGGGCAAGGTCACCGGTGTTCGTTACGATCTGCTTCCGGTCTTCCCGTCGCTGCTGAAACCGGACCCCACCGTCGGCGCGAAGGTGGACGAGATCGCCAGGCGCGACCGCGCGATGCTCGACGAGAAACTGGCACCGGTGAACAAGGTCCTATACCGGCGCGGTAACTTCACCGGCACCATGGACCAGGTGATCTGCAACGCCCTGCTGCAGGAAACCGATGCCGAGATCGCGCTGTCGCCCGGCTTCCGCTGGGGCCCCAGCCAGGTGCCGGGCGATGCGCTGACCATGGAGTTCCTGCTCGCCCACACGGCGATGACCTATCCCTCGGTCTATGTGCAGGAAATGACCGGCGCGCAACTCAAGGGCGTGATGGAGGATGTGTGCGACAACCTCTTCAACCCGGACCCCTATGTGCAGCAGGGCGGCGACATGGTCCGCCTGGGCGGCATGTCCTACGCGTGCAGCCCCGCCGAGAAGATCGGCCGCCGCATCTCGGACA
This sequence comes from Pseudomonadota bacterium, assembly GCA_021847175.1. GTDB lineage: Bacteria > Pseudomonadota > Alphaproteobacteria > Acetobacterales > Acetobacteraceae > JAJXXT01. The sequence goes on along the minus strand of JAJZUI010000062.1, from coordinate 784 downwards.
TGGCACTGCGCAACGGCAGGCCCGTCGAGGCCGGCAAGTCCTACAAGGTCGCAGGCTGGGCCTCCGTCACTCGACCGCAGGACGGAAAGCCGGTGTGGGACGTCGTCGCCACCGCGCTGCGCGGCGGCCTGCTCTCCAAGCCTCTCGTCGAGGATCGCATCACAATCAGGGGGGTGGCCGGCAACCCCGGCCTTTTGCCATCATGATCGGAATCGGACGGAGGGGGCTCGGCGCAGCCCTGGCGGCGTCGGCTCTGCCCGTGGCCGCCAAGGTCGGCATGCCGGGCGAGGGCCCGTTTGTCGAACATCGCCTCGCGCTGCAGATCAGCATTCCCTCGCCGGCACGCCAGACGGAACTGCTCAACGTAGCCTACAACGTGCTCACCTATTACGGGCCCGACAAGGTGGCGATCGAGATCGTCGCCTTTTCTGGCGGCATCGAATTGCTACGAATTGGCAACAAGGAAACCCCCAGAATCGCTGGCCTGAAAAGACAGGGGGTTACCTTCGACGCCTGCATGAACACGATCCACACGATCGAGCGCACGACCGGCAAGCCATTTCCGCGCAACCCCATGTCGCGCCCCGTGCCCGCCGGTGTCGTCCAACTGATGACGCTCAACGAGCACGGCTACACCATCATCCGTCCCTGATCCCCACCCGGAGCTGCCCGATGCCCATTCCTGGATCGACCGATCGGCGCGCGATTCTCGGCCTCGGCGCCGCCCTCTCGGCGACCGCGTTTGCGGTCACCGCCGAGGCCGCACCGGCCAGCCTTGAACCCG
>JAJZUI010000281.1 GCA_021847175.1 Pseudomonadota bacterium | reverse complement strand
GCGCTACCCCGGCGCGGGCCGCGCCCCGTCGGGCGCGCCGCGGCCGGTGGTCGTGGGTGCCGGGCCCTGCGGGCTGTTCGCGGCGCTGATCCTCGCGCAGGCGGGGTTCCGGCCGATCGTGCTCGAACGCGGGCGGATGGTGCGCCAGCGCACCAGGGACACCTGGGCACTGTGGCGCCGCGGCGTTCTGACGCCGGAGAGCAACGTGCAGTTCGGCGAGGGCGGCGCCGGCACCTTCTCCGACGGCAAGCTGCATTCCGGCGTGAGCGATCCGCGCCACCTGGGGCGCAAGGTGCTGGAGGAGTTCGTGCGTGCCGGCGCGCCGGAGGAGATCCTGGTCAGCGCCAGGCCGCATATCGGCACGTTCCGCCTGGTTTCCATGGTCGAGCACATCCGGGCGACGATCGAGGGGCTGGGCGGCGAGTACCGGTTCGAGGCCCGCGTCGATGATCTCGTTATCGAAACGACAGGCGGGGCGCGGCGGCTGCGCGGCCTGGTGCTCGCGGGCGGCGAGACGCTGCGCGCGGACCATGTGGTGCTCGCCCCCGGCCACAGCGCGCGCGACCTGTTCGCGCGGCTTTATGAGCGCGGCGTTGCCATGGAGGCGAAGCCGCTTTCGATCGGCGTGCGCATCGAGCACCCGCAGGGGATGATCGACCGCGCCCGCTTCGGCGCCGATGCCGGCAACCCGATCCTGGGTGCCGCGGACTACAAGCTCGTGCATCACGCGAGCAACGGGCGCGGCGTTTATTCCTTTTGCATGTGCCCTGGCGGCACGGTGGTCGCCGCGACGTCCGAGCCCGGGCGCGTGGTGACCAACGGGATGAGCCAGTATTCGCGCAACGAGCGCAACGCGAATGCCGGGATCGTGGTCGGCATCTCGCCCGCAGACTTTCCCGGCGGTCCGCTCGCGGGCATCGCGTTCCAGCGGCACTGGGAAAGCCTGGCCTTCGCCGCGGGTGGCGGGGGCTATCGTGCACCGGTGCAGCTTGTGGGCGATTTCCTGGCCGGACACGCCTCGACCGCGCTCGGAGATGTTTCTCCTTCGTATCGTCCAGGGGTGACGCCGACGGACATCGCCGCCTGCCTGCCGGATTTCGCGGTCGCCGCGATCCGCGAGGCACTGCCGGCTTTCGCGCGGCGCATCCCGGGCTTCGACCGGGCGGACGCGGTGATGACCGGGGTGGAGACGCGCACCTCCTCGCCGGTGCGCATCCTGCGCGGCGAGCACGGCGAGAGCGTCAACACCGCGGGGCTTTATCCCGCGGGCGAAGGGGCGGGTTTCGCCGGCGGCATCCTCACGGCGGCGATCGACGGCATCCGCGCCGCCGAGGCGGTGGCGGCTTCGGTCCTTCGCGCCACGGCCAGGGCGGCATGACGCGCGGCCGCCCGGCGGGGCCGCTCGCAGGCATACGGATCGTGGAGATGGCAAGTATCGGGCCGGTGCCGTTCTGCGGCATGCTGCTCGCCGATCTCAGCGCCGAGATCGTGATCGTGGACCGTCCAACACGCGGCACGGCACACGACATCACGGCACCTGGCTGGACAGGCGACGTGACGCGGCGCGGGCGGCGGTCGGCCGCGATCGACCTCAAGCATCCCGAGGGCGCGGCGAACGGTGGTGGAGCATGAGGGCGTGATGCAGCCTGCGCCGGCGCCGCGCTTCTCGCGCACGCCGGCGAGCCTCGGGCGCGGGCCGGCGGGGCCGGGCGAGCACGGCCGCGAGGTGCTGGCCGACTGGGGTTTCGGGGATGGGGAGATCGAGGCCCTGGTGGAAGCGGGCTGTCTCGCCCCAACCTGAACGCCGGGGCTTGATCGGGAGCGCCGTCTACTCGAGCGCCGAGCCGGCGGTGTTACCCTGGCCGCGGCCGGGTGCCCAGACGGGGTCCGGCGCGCGCCACAGCACGCGATCGCCCATCGCCTCGGCGAGGGCAACCGCCATGGCGTCGAGCAGGCGTTCGCCCTTCGCCGCCGTCGCTGGGCGGGGATCGCCCATCACGCCGGTGGAGGGCGCGCGCTCTGAGAAGCTCCAGAAGCGGCTGAAGCCGGGACGGGCGGGCACGCGCGGCGGCGCCTGGCGCACCGCCTCCTCGAAACGGTCCGTCTTCACCGCGTCGCCCATCATCGCGAGCATCACCGACGTCTCTGCCTCGCAGGCGTGCTGCGGGCCCTTCGCGGTCTCGAGCTCGGCGGCGATGGCATCGGCGGCTATGAACCAGGGCGTGGTGGCGACGATCGGCATGCCGTATTCGACGGCGAGCTCGCGAGCGGCAACGGCGAGCGGATCGATGTTGCCGCCATGGCCGTTGACCAGCAGCAGCCGGGCGAAGCCGATGGCCCGAAGGCTGCGCGCAACGCCCGAAAGAACACCACGGAACTCACTGAAACTGAGGCTTATTGTGCCGCCGAACGGCAGGTGGTGTTCGCTCATGCCGCTCCACATGCCGGGCAGCACCAGGACCGGCGTGCTCTCGGCGGCGATGCGCGCGGCGCGGACGGAGATCTCCCAGGCGGTGCGCGTGTCGGTGATCACCGGCAGGTGCGGCCCGTGCTGTTCCAGCGAGCCCACGGGGAGCACGGCGAGCGCGTTGCCACGCGCGGCGAGCGCGCGGATCTCCGGGCCCGTGCAGCGGGTCCAGTCAACCTCGGTCATGGATTGCCTCCGTGCTGGCGTTCAGTGCTGCACCGGGCCGAAGCCCAGGAACCCGGCGGATGGGTTCGGCACGCCGGGATTGTTGGAGAGCCGGACGGGCTGGGCCGGAGCGGCGCGCGGCACCGGGGCTGGCGCCGGCGCCGGGTTGGCCAGGGGGCCCATGCGGTTCGCGGCGACCTCACGGATGGCGCTGGCGGGCGGCGGCCTGGCACCCGGCGCGGTCTCGTTGCCGCGGGCGGAGAGCAGCAGGAACGTGATGTCGTTGCGCGCCAGGTCGACCGAGAGCTGAATCGGCGTCTCACCCAGCGCGTTGCGGGCGTTGAGGTCCGCGCCGCGGCTCAGCGCCTCGCGGGCGGCGGCGATGTCGCCGCGGTCGATGGCGTCGAACAGGGCGGCGTTGGGCGAGAGATTTCGCGCCGCACGCTGGGCGTCGACGATCGGGCCGGTGGATTGCGCACCGGGCAGGCCGGGGGGTACGGGCGCCGGCTTGTTGCCCACCTGGATGTGCTGCTTAGGGCCGACCTGGCCCGAAGGCGCGATCACCTGCGCCGCGGCCACGCCCGGCAGCAAGACGGCCGCTGTGGCCAGCATGAGAAGTCGCTTCCGCATGGGTCTCGTTTAGCAGCAACGCGGCGCGCTGC
>JAJZUI010000280.1 GCA_021847175.1 Pseudomonadota bacterium | reverse complement strand
TGCACGGCGAGGCCGTGGCGGTGGGGCTGGGGCTGGCGTTCCGCCTCTCGGCCAGGCTCGGGCACTGCGATGCGTCGCTCGCGGGGCGGGTGGAGGCGCATGTGGAGGCGTGCGGCCTGCCGGCGACGATGGGCCACCTGAACCGCCGCCTCTCGGCCGAGCGCCTGGTCGGGCACATGGCGCGCGACAAAAAGATACGCGATGGGCAGCTTGCCTTCGTGCTTGCTCGCGGTATTGGAATGGCATTCACCAGCAGCGACGTGAAGACGGAAGATGTGCTCGCGGTGCTGCGGGAGTCCGGCTGCGCCGAGTGAGGGCGCGGCGTTACGCAAGCGGAAGGGCGCGATCCCCCATGCGGATTTCGGTTTTCGGCATCGGCTATGTCGGCGCGGTGGCGTGTGGCTGCCTCGCGCGAATGGGGCACGAGGTGGTGGGCGTCGACGTCGCGGAGGCGAAGGTGACGCTGCTCGCCGCCGGACGCTCGCCGATCGTCGAGGCCGAGATCGGCGAGATCATCGCCGGCGCCGTTACCTCGGGGAAACTGACGGCTACGACCGATGTCGCCGCGGCGGTGGCGCGGACTGATCTCTCCTTCATCGCGGTCGGCACGCCGAGCGGGGCGGACGGGGCGCTGTCGATGACGGCGGTGGAACAGGTCTGCGCCACGATCGGGCGCGCGGTACGCGACAAGGCGACGCCGCACGCGGTGGTGATGCGCTCGACGGTGCCGCCGGGGACGGGCGAGGAGCGGGCAATGCCGATACTTGCGCGCGAGTCCGGCCGTGAGCCGGGGCAGGGGCTCTCCTATTTCTCGAACCCCGAGTTCCTGCGCGAGGGAACGGCGGTAGCGGATTTCCATGCGCCGCCGATGACGCTGATCGGTGCGCCCGCGGGCGACGACGCCGCGGTGCTGCGCGAGCTTTACGCGCCGGTCCCGGGCGCCGTGCACGTCGTGCCGCTTCGGATCGCAGAGAGCGTGAAATACCTCTCCAACGCCTATCACGCGGTGAAGCTCGCCTTCGCCAACGAGGCTGGGCAGATCCTGGCGGCGTACGGCGTGGATGCGCCGGAGGCGTTCCGCCTGTTCCGCGAGGACCGGACGCTGAACGTTTCGCCCGCATATCTGCGGCCAGGATTCGCGTTCGGCGGCTCCTGCCTGCCCAAGGATATCCGCGGCATCCTGGCGCTCGGCGCGGCGAAGCGGGTCGCGACCCCGTTCCTTTCGAGCGTGTTGCCAAGCAACGAGGCGCTGGTGGAGCGGGTCTTCGACCGTATCGCCGTGGGCGGGCGGCAGAAGGTCGCGCTGTTCGGGCTCGCGTTCAAGCCGGGGACGGACGATCTGCGCGAATCACCTTTCGTGACGCTGGCGGAACGCCTGATCGGGCGCGGCTTCGAGTTGGCCATTTTCGACCGGCATGTGGAGGTGGCACGGCTGGTAGGCAGTAACCGCGCCTATATCGAGCGGGAAATTCCGCATCTGGAGCGGCTTCTGGTGGCGGATGCCGCAGCCACCGCGCGCGCCTGCCGGGTCGCAGTGGTGGGGCATATCGGGGCGGACGACCTGCCGGCGCTCACCGGCGCGCTCGGCGACCAGCGGGTGATTGACCTCGCCGGTGTCGCGGCGCTGCGGGAATTGCCGGGCATCGCCTACGAGGGCATCTGCTGGTGAGGGAGGCATCCTCTTCGAGAGGCGGGTGGTGAGCCGGCCGCGCCTGCTGTTCCTCTCGCCGCGTTTCCTCTTCCCGCTCGACCAGGGCGGACGCATCCGTACTGCGGGCATCCTGCGCGCGATGAAGGGCGGTGCGTTCGAGATCACGCTTGCCTCGCCGGTGCCGCCCGATGCGGGACGGTTCGGCGCCGAGATCGAGAGCGTGTGCGACCGCTTCGTCGCCTGGCCAGCGCCGCGGCGCGCGGTGACAGAGCGCGTGGCGATGCTGGCCAGGCGGCTGCCGGTCGCGGTTGCCTCCGACGTCTCCGAGGAGGGGCGCCGCATCGTCGCCGAGGCGCTGGCGCCCGCCGACCTGCTGGTCGCGGATTTTCCGCATTCGGCGGTGCTGCTCGACCGGGTGCCCGAACGTTCTCTGATTTTCACGCACAACGTGGAGGCGGAGATCTTCGAGCGGCACGCGAAGGTGGCGCGCTGGCCGATGCGGCTGGTCTGGGCGAGCCAGGCGCGCAAGATGCGCCGCTTCGAGGGCGAGACGCTGCGCCGGTTCGCCACCGCCATCGCTGTCTCGGCGCGCGACGCGGAGGCGCTGGCGCGCGACTACGGCCATCCCAGGGTACGGCCGATCCCGACAGGGGTCGACCTCGAGTTCCATGGGTATTCTGATCCGCCGGGGACGGTGCCGGCGGATGGCGGCACCGTCGTGTTCAGTGGCGCGATGGACTGGCCCGCCAATATCGACGGGCTGCGCTTCCTGATGGAGGAGGTGTGGCCGATCGTGCGTGCGAGGCGGCCAGCGGTGCGCGGGATCGGCGTGGGGCGCAACCCGTCGGATACGCTGCGCGCGCAGGGGGCGAAGCTCGGCTGGAGCTTCACCGGTTACGTGGACGACGTGCGGCCCCATGTGCGGGCGGCGGATGTGAGCGTCATTCCGCTGCGCGTGGGCAGCGGCACCCGGCTCAAGGCGTTCGAGGCGATGGCTTCCGGGCGGCCGATGGTGTCGACGACCCTGGGCGTCGAGGGGCTCGACGTGACGCCGGGCGAGCATCTGCTGGTGGCAGACGACGCGGGGGCGTTTGCCGCGGCGATTCTGCGGCTGCTCGATGACGATGCGCTGCGGTTGGGCATGGCGCGTGCGGCGCGTGCTCTCGTGGAGGCCAAATTCGGCTGGGACGTGGTTGCCCGCGCGTTCGAGGCGATCTGCCGGGACACGTTGGAAACGTGACGTCCCGCGCCTGACAGGCCAGGTAATTGGGCCTGGGGCCTAACGCCCCAGGTTTCGTCTCCTCAGGCCGCCTTCTTCGCGGCCGCGCGCTGGATGCGCCGCTTGAGGTCCAGCGCCTCGGGCTGCAGCTTGCGGTCCGGTGTGCCGAGCAGGAAGGCGTCGATGCCGCCGTTACGCTCCACGGTGCGGATGCCGCGCGTGGACAGGCGCAGCGTCACGGCGTGGCCGAGCGCATCGGACAGCAGCGAGGCGGGCTGCAGGTTAGGCAGGAAACGCCGGCGCGTCTTGTTGTTGGCATGGCTGACGTTGTTGCCAGCCAGCACGGCCTTACCGGTGATCTCGCAGCGGCGCGACATCGGGGAACCCTCGGAAGCGTGGAAGAAGGCGGGGCTTATTCCAGAGTGGGG
>JAJZUI010000061.1 GCA_021847175.1 Pseudomonadota bacterium | reverse complement strand
GCCGCATTGGTCACGGCGCCGCTGCCCAGCTTGACGCCGGCCGAAATCGTGTAGGTGCTGCCGCCCGCGAGGGTTCCCTCGTTGACCACGGTCCAGTACGTGCCCGCGGGGCCGACAAGGGCGTTGCCGGTGTTGCTGATCCTCCCGCCCGGCAGGATCGTGACCGGATTGTCGACCGTGCCGAGCACGAAGCCGGTGCCAATGGTCGTCGAGATCGTGAGAGTCATGCGCCAGGGTCCCATTCCCGGCCAGCGCGCGCAAGTAGAGAGAAGTTTACCGGGGGCGGCCTTGCGCCCGCGCCGCCGGGCATTACGTTTTTCCTGTTGAAAAAAGGCCGTCCAGAGGGAGGAATACGATGAGCGACGCCGAATACGTACCGCCGAAAGTGTGGACCTGGAACAAGGCAAGCGGCGGGCGCTTCGCCAACATCAACCGCCCCGTCTCCGGCGCCACGCACGAGAAGGCGCTGCCGGTGGGCAAGCACCCGCTGCAGCTCTACTCGCTCGCCACGCCCAACGGGGTGAAGGTGACGGTGATGCTGGAGGAGTTGCTGGCGCTGGGCCACAAGGGCGCCGAATACGACGCCTGGCCGATCCGCATCGGCGAGGGCGACCAGTTCTCCAGCGGCTTCGTCGAGGTCAACCCGAACTCCAAGATCCCGGCGCTGATGGATCGCAGCGGGCCGAAGCCGGTGCGCGTGTTCGAGTCGGGCGCGATCCTGCTCTACCTCGCGGAGAAGTTCGACGCGTTCCTGCCGCGCGACCTGGCGGCGCGGGCGGAGTGCTTCTCATGGCTGTTCTGGCAGATGGGAAGCGCCCCCTATCTCGGCGGCGGGTTCGGGCATTTCTATGCCTACGCACCGACCAAGATCGAGTACGCGATCGACCGTTTCGCCATGGAGACGAAACGGCTGCTCGACGTGCTCGACAAGCGGCTTGCGGTAAGCGAGTACCTGGGGGGGGCGGACTACTCCATCGCCGATATCGCGTGCTGGCCGTGGTATGGTGGCCTACTGGTCAACAACCAGTATGGTGCCGCCGAGTTCCTCTCGGTGCACGAATACAAGCACGCACAGCGCTGGGCGGCGGCGATCGCCGCGCGCCCGGCGGTGAAGCGCGGACGGATGGTGAACCGGCTGACCGGCGAGCCCGCGGAGCAACTGCACGAGCGGCATGACGCGAGCGACTTCGCGACGAAGACGCAGGATAAGATAAAGTAAGGATTGTTCTTTATTGTAGGAAAGAAACAAAGAACTCTTGTCGGTCTGGGCAACCGGTGGATTCTCCATCGGGAACCCACTTACGTCAGGAGCACGCCCTCGTCCTTGAGGGCGACGCCGGAGAGGCCGCGCTGGCGCATCGCGGCAAGCAGGCCCGCGAGGCGGCGGGCCGCTTCCTCCGGCGAGGTGCCGGCGGCGTGGATGTTGGAGAGGCAGTTGCGGTCGGCATCCGTGCTTCCCGCACGCGGGCGCCAGGTGGCATAGACGCCGAGGCTGACGGGAACCGAAAGGCCGGGGCGCTCGCCGATCAACACCGCGACGGCGCCAGCTCCGAGCGTGGTCGCGACGGCGTCGCCGAGAGCGACGCGCGCCTGCCGCGCGATGACGAAGGGCGCGACGCGCCAGCCGCGGAGACGTGGCAGAAGGGCCGCAATCAGCGCCGGAGCGGCGAGCGTCGCGCGCGCCGAGAGCCCGTCGGCGATGACCACCGCCAGGTCGTAGTCGCCGCGATGCTCGGCGAGGGTTGTCTGCGAGGCAGCGGCGAGGCGGCGGCCCAGATCGGGGCGACGGAGATAGGTGGCGCGGTCCGGGGCGGCGCTGGCGACGGTAAGAACCTGGCCGAGCGGCGCGAGAGTTGCGGCGAGAGCCGATTCATCCAGCCCATCTCCCACCGCGTCGCGGGCACGGGCGTGATCGGCGCGGAACTCAAGCAGCGCCTTCGTTGCGAGCGCGGAACCGCTGCGCGCGAGGCCGATGCGCGCCGGCGTGTGGGTGCGCAGGCCGCTCCACGGATCGCCAGGACGGTCGGGGGCCGGCGGCTTCATGCCAGAAGGCGGCGCAGCGGCCCGGGCAGGCTCGCGGGTTCCGGCGGGCGGATGCGGCGGGCGCGGTCGAGGATCCCCTGCCCTTCGAGCCAGGATTCGAACTCGGGCGCCGGGCGCAGGCCCAACAGTTCGCGCACGGCGAGCGCGTCGTGGAACGAGGTGCTCTGGTAGCCGAGCATCACGTCGTCCGCGCCCGGCACGCCCATGACGAAGTTGACGCCCGCGGCAGCGAGCAGCGTGAGCAGCGCGTCCATGTCGTCCTGGTCGGCGTCGGCGTGGTTGGTGTAGCAGACGTCGCATCCCATCGGCACACCGAGCAGCTTGCCGCAGCAATGGTCCTCGAGCCCGGCGCGGATGATCTCCTTGCCGCTCGCGAGATATTCCGGGCCGATGAAGCCGACGACGGTGTTGACGAGCAGCGGGCGGAAGTGCCGCGCGACGGCGTAGGCGCGGGCCTCGAGCGTCTGCTGATCGACGCCGTGATGGGCGCCGGCGGAGAGCGCGCTGCCCTGGCCGGTTTCGAAATACATCGCGTTGTCGCCGTTCGTCCCGCGCGCCAGCGAGGCCGCCGCGTCCGCGGCCTCGGCGAGGATCGCGAGATTGATGCCGAAGGAGGCGTTGGCCGCCTCGGTGCCGGCGATGGACTGGAAGACGAGATCGACCGGCACGCCCTGGTTCATCAGCCCGAGCGTGGTGGTGACGTGGGCGAGGACGCAGCTCTGGGTGGGGATCGCCAGGCGCTGGCGGATGTCGTCCAGCAGGTGCAGCAGTTCCGCGGTGCGCGCGGGGGAGTCGCTCGCAGGGTTGATGCCGATCGTGGCGTCGCCGGAGCCGAGCAGCAGCCCGTCCAGCACCGAGGCGGCGATGCCCTTCGGGTCGTCGGTCGGGTGGTTGGGCTGCAGGCGCACGGCAAGCCGGCCCTTGAGCCCGATCGTGGTGCGGAAGCGCGTCACGACGCGGCATTTCGCGGCGACCGCCATGAGGTCCGAGAGGCGCATCAGCTTCACGGCAGCGGCGACCATCTCCGGCGTGAGGCCTGGGGCGAGGGAAGTGAGCGCTGCTTCGTCGGTGGTGTCGGCGAGGAGGAACTCGCGGAACTCGCCGACCGTCATGGCGGCGACGGGGGCGAACGCGGCGCGGTCGTGCGTGTCGAGGATGAGGCGTGTGACCTCGTCGGTCTCGTAGGGGACGACCGGCTCCTCGAGGAAGGCGGCGAGCGGCGTGTCCGCGAGTGCCATCTGGGCGGCGACGCGTTCCTCGGCGGAACCGGCGGCGATGGCGGCCAGTGCGTCGCCGCTGCGCGCGGGCGTGGCCCGAGCCAGCAGGGTGGCGATGTCGGGGAAGACGTGGCGCGTGCCGGCGAGCGTCGCCGCCCGCGCGGTCATCGCATCGTGCCCGGAATCCAGCGGAAGCCGGCGCCGGCGTCCTGCTCCCAATGGCCGGGGACGTACTGGTCGCGCACGAGCGCCTTGCTCACGTACATGCCGTGCAGCCAGTGCCAGGCAACGCCGTCCCACATCCAGCGGCCGGGCTTCCAGAAGAAGCCGGGACCGGGCGGCGGCGGGACGGATTCGAAGTGCGGCGGGGGTGGTGGCGGCTGGCTGAAGGCCGAGCCCGGAACGAACTGCGCGCGCGCGGTGCCGGCGGCGAGGAACGTCGCCAGCGCCAGCAGCGCGGCGGCCCGCTTCATCGCGTCAGGTAGGCGAGCAGCCGGCCGGGGGCGGTGACCGGCACCAGCGCCGGAACTTCCTCGCGGTAACGCGCGTAACTGGCGCCGAAGGCAGCGTCCATCAGCCGCTCCTCGTCGCGGATCTGCACCGCCAGCGCGCCGATGACGAGGACGATGCCAGCGAGCGCCATCACCGAGCCGTCCGCCAGCGCCCAGGCGATGGAGGCAAGCAGGATGCCGGAATAAATCGGGTGGCGCATCAGCGTGTAGGGGCCCTCGGTGATGAGCTCGTGGTTCTCGCGCAGCACCACGACGTTGCTCCAGTTGCCGCCGAGCACGCGCCGTGCCCAAAGGGTGAGGCCGAGGCCGCAGATGGTGAGCAGGACGAAGACCGGCGCGATCTCGTCGCCGGTGGGAACGATGCGGCGCGCCAGCAGACCCGACGGCGCCGGCAACGCGAGCAGGGCGAGGCCGCCGACATAGGGCACCTGCCGGGTGAGCCAGTCGGACCAGGAATCGCCGCGCACCTGGGCCTTCACCCCGCGCGAGGCAACCGCCCAGGCGAACAACCAGGCCGCCCAGACCGCGGCGATCGTCAAACGCAATATCATCGGGCTGTCTCCGTTCCCCAGGTAGGATGGCCGAAAATCCTGCACAAGACCTTTCGGCTCATGCGATGCGCCGCAGTGCGGCGTCGAGCCGCGCCTCCTCGCTGCGCGCGGCCTCGAGGCGGGAGCGGTTCTCCTCTACTACCTCTTCCGGCGCGCGGGCGACGAAATCCGCGTTGGCGAGCTTGCCGGCGATCTTGCGCGCCTCGGCCGCGGCCTTGTCGCGCTCCTTCGCCAGCCGCGCACGCTCCGCGGCGAGGTCGATCAGGCCCGCGAGCGGCAGCAGCACCGTGGCCTCGCCCAGCACCGCGACGGCGCTGCCCTGGGGCGGCTCGCCCTCGTGCACGTCGATCGCGGAGGCCCGCGCGAGGCGGCCGATCGCCGCCTGCCAGCGCCGCGCCCAGCCGAGCGCCGCCTCGCCGGCACCGCGCAGCAGCACCGGGGAGAGTTGCGAGGGTGGTACGTTCATCTCCGCGCGCACGGCGCGCACGGCGGAAATCAGCGCTGTCACCCATTCCATTTCGGCGCGCGCCTCGGCCGCGCCCTCGATCGCGAAGGGCGTAGGCCAGGGCGCGCGGATCAGGCTGCCCTCGGGCCCATAGCCGAGCCGGTCCCACAGCGTTTCGGTGACGAAAGGCATCAGCGGGTGCAGCAGGCGTAGGATCAATCCGAGCACTTGGCCCGCGACGCGGCGAACCTCGTCCGCCTCCGGCCCCGGCGACGCGAGCGCCGGCTTGGCGAGTTCCAGGAACCAGTCGCAGAACACGTTCCAGACGAAGCGCGTGCACGCGCCGGCGTATTCGTCGAAACGGCAGGCCTCCAGCGCCGCGTCGGCTTCCGTGACGGCGGCGGAGGCGGCGTCGAGCAGCCAGCGCGTGAGCGGCAGCGTGGCGGCGGGCGCGGCGGCTGCGTCGACGGCGACGATGCCGGACATCTCGCAGAAGCGGGCGGCGTTCCACAGTTTGGTGGCGAAGGCACGCTTGGTTTCCACCAGCGCCGGGCCGAGCTTGATGTCGCGGCCGAGCCCGGCCTCCGAGCAGATCGTGTAGCGCAGCGCGTCGGCGCCGAAACGTTCGATGAGGTCGAGCGGGTCGACGATGTTGCCCTTGGACTTGCTCATCTTCTGGCCTCGCTCGTCGCGCACGAGCCCATGGATGTGCACGGTGCGGAACGGCACGTCGTCCATGAAATGCAGGCCCATCATCATCATCCGGGCGACCCAGAAGAAGATGATGTCGAAGCCGGTGACGAGCACGTCGCCGGGGTAGTAGCGGGCAAGCTCCGGCGCGGCTTCCGGCCAGCCCAGGGTGGAGAACGGCCAGAGGGCGGAGCTGAACCAGGTGTCCAGCACGTCCTCGTCCTGGCGCAGCGTCTGGTCGGCGCCGTAGCGGGCGCGGGCGGCGCCCCTCGCCTCCTCCTCGGATTCGGCGACGAAGACCTCGCCGTCCGGGCCGTACCAGGCGGGGATGCGGTGGCCCCACCAGAGCTGGCGGGAGATGCACCAGGGCTCGATCGAGCGCATCCAGGCGAAGAACGTGTTCTCCCACTGTTTCGGGACAAAAACGGTCTTGCCCTGCTCCACCGCCTCGATCGCGGGCTTCGCCAGCACCTCGGCGTTGGCATACCACTGCACCGTCATCAGCGGCTCGATCGGCACGCCGGAGCGGTCGCCGTGCGGCACCTGGTGGGTATGCGGCTCGACGGCGGTGAGCAGGCCGATGCGTTCCAGCTCGGCAACGATACGCTTGCGCGCCTCGAACCGGTCGAGACCGGCGAGTGCGCGCGTGAAGGCGGGGTCGGCGACGCCCTCGACCGCGCGCAGGTCAGCCTCGATCTCGGCGAGGGTGATGGCGGCGCCCATGTCGAGCACCGAGGGCATCGGCAGGTCGTGGCGCTTGCCCACGGCGAAATCGTTGAAGTCGTGCGCGGGGGTGATCTTGACGGCACCCGTGCCCTTCTCCGGGTCCGCGTGCTCGTCGGCGACGATGGGGATGGCGCGGCCGACCAAGGGCAGGACGGCGCGCTTGCCGATGAGGTGGCGCAGCTTCGCGTTCTCCGGATGCACGGCCACGGCGGTGTCGCCGAGCATCGTCTCCGGGCGCGTGGTGGCGACGACAATACTCTCGTCAGCGCCGTCGATCGGGTAGCGAATATGCCAGAGATTGCCGTGGATCTCGCGGGACTCCACCTCGAGGTCGGAGATCGCCGAGCGGAATTTCGGATCCCAGTTCACCAGCCGGCGGTCGCGATAGATCAGGCCCTGGCGGTAAAGGGTAACGAAGACGCGGCGCACGGCGCGCGAGAGGCCCTCGTCCATGGTGAAGCGCTCGCGCGGCCAGTCCAGCGAGGCACCGAGGCGGCGCAGCTGCTGGGTGATGGCGCCGCCAGACTCCGCCTTCCATTGCCAGACCCGCTCGAGGAAGGCGTCGCGGCCGAGCGCCGTGCGGCTGCTGCCCTCGCTGTCGAGCAGGCGCTCGACGACCATCTGGGTGGCGATGCCGGCGTGGTCGGTGCCGGGCTGCCAAAGCGCGTCGCGGCCCTGCATGCGCCGCCAGCGGATCAGCGTGTCCTGTAGGGTGAAGGTGAGCGCGTGGCCCATGTGCAGCCGCCCGGTGACGTTGGGCGGCGGGATCATGATGGTGAAGGGAACGGCGCTCGACGCCGGGTCGCAGGCGAAGGCGCCGGATTCCTCCCACTTGCGGTAGGTGGCGGCTTCGTCGGTCGCGTCCTGGTAGGTCTTGTCGAGCATCGGCACTCTTTAGGGGAATCGCGGCGGCGCGGAAACGCCGGGTGGGACAAGATTCGTGGAGCGGGAAGCGGTCGGGCGCAGGTGCGGCGGTCAGCCGACGTGGCGGCTGACGACGCGCTCGATCTCGGCCTGCACGAGGCGTTCGACGACCCGCGGCAGGTTCTCGTCCAGCCAAGCCTTGAGCAGGCCCCGGATCTCCTCGCGCACGATGTCCTCGATGGTGGGCCCGCCGCTTCGCACGGGCACCGACTGGCTGCCCGCGAGGCGGCGCACAAGCTCGCCCATGGAGGCGGCGGCGGCGGCGGCGGCGGCGGGAGCCACGAGCGAGGCCGGCGGTTCCGGCGCTTTGGTCTCGGTGCGCGGAAAGGCCGGCACCGGCGGTGGCGGCGCCATGACCGGCGGCTCCTCCTCCGGGGCGGCGGCGACCGGCGCCGGGGTGATGACCGGCGTAAAGATGACCGTCGGCGGCTCGGGGGTGACCTGCGGCAGCTGGACGAAGGCTGGCGTGACGACAACGGGCGGCGGCACGACGAGGGGCGGCACGACAGCGGGCGCCGGCTCTGGGGCGGGCTCGGGTGGCGGTGGCGCGGCCGCCATTTCCGGCTCGGGCTCCGGCTCCAGCGGGGTGTCGCGCCGCAGGGGCAGCATCGGCTGTGTCACAGGCTCCGGTGCCGGGGGCGCCGGGACGTCGGCCGGCGGGTCCGCGCGCATCGCCGGTGTCAGCTCCAACACGTCCGGCGCCGGCGCCAGGCGTGGCCCCTCCTCGTTCAGGATGCGCCGGATGGAGGCGAGGATGTCCTCCATCGAGGGGTCGCCTCCCTGGTCTGGCCGGCTGGGCTCCGGCGCGGCCGGATTTGCGGGATTGGTGCTCATCGGCCGGGCTGGTGCGTCGCGGCATCGGCGGTGCCGATCCAGAGGTTCTTCACCGCGTTGTAGTAGGCGAGGTCATTGTACAGCGGCACGTGCAGGCCAAGGTCGCGGGCGGTGAGCCGGCCGACCGCCTGGGCCAGCGAATAGGACGCGTTCACCAGCGTCGCCAGGTTCTGCACCAGCGTGACGCGCGAGTTGAGCAGCGCCTGCTGCGCGTTCAGCACGTCGAGCGTGGTGAGCGTGCCGACGATCGCCTCGCGCTCCGTGCCCTGCAGCGCCACCTCGTTGGCGGTGATCTGCTGGCGGGTGGAGACGATGGTAGCCTGGGCGCCGATATAGGCGTTCCAGGCGGCGGCGGCCTGCTGGGCGGCATTGCGCTTGCTGTCGTCGATCGACTTCAGCGCCTGCTGGATGAGCTGGCGCGCCTGGCGGATCGCCGCGTACTCACTGCCCCCCTGGTAGATCGGCATGCTGAGCTGCACCATGATCTGGGCGAGGTTGGTGGTGAGGTTCTGCTGCTGCGTGTCCTCGTTGTGCGAGAGCTGGCCCTGCAGCGAGATGTTCGGCATCAGCTTGGCATAGGCGATGTCGAAGTTGTTCTTGGCCTCGGCGGCCTGGAACATCGCGCCGATGACGGTGGGATTGTTGGCGACCGCCTGCGCCACCGCCGCCTGCTCCGACCCGGCGACGGGCTGCAGCGGCTGCGGCGGCACCAGGTTGGGCGCGGGATCGGATCCGACATACTGACGGAAGGTCGCGGCCGCGATCTTGAGGTTCGCCGCCGCGGTCTCCCGCTCGGCGACGGCGCCGGCCAGCGCCGCCTGGGCCTGGGCGACGTCCGTGCTGGTGATCTCGCCCACGGTGAAGCGGTCGTTGGTGGCCTGCAGCTGCTTGGCCAGCACCTGCTCGTTGTTCATGGCGAGCTGCAGCACCTGCTGCGCCTGGATCACGCCGACATAGGCGGAGACGACGTTGCCGAATACCTGCTGCTCGGCCGCGATCAAGGCGGCGCGCTGCGCCATCACGAGGTTCTTGGCGTGCGCCACGCTCGCGACCGTTCCGCCGCCGTTATAGAGTGGCTGGTTGACGATCAGGGACTCGGAGTTGGCGCCGCGGGTGCCGAAGGCGGTGACGTTGTGAGGCGGCGGCGGCGAGGTGAAGTGCTGGATCTCGCCGGCCTGGATATAGCCGGCGTTGGCAGTGATGGAGACCTGCGGGCGCCAGCCGGCCAGCGCCGAGGGCACGTTCTCGTCCGCGGCGCGCAGCGCGGCGCGTTGCGCCTGCAGCGCCGGGTTGGTGAGGTAGGCAACGGCCAGCGCCTGGGCGAGCGTCGTGGGCTGCGCCGGTAGCGGTGCCGCCAGCGGCTTCGTGACGGCAGCGTTGGCGGCCGGCGGCGGGCCGCCCGCGGCCAGCGCGGTCGCGGGCAGCGCCCCCGCGAAGGCGGCGGAGCCCATGAGGGCGGCGATCAGGAACTTGCGTGTCATGCGGCGCTCCGGAAGGACCGGGATGATGTCGCCCGGCGGCCCTGCGATGCAAGCCTGGCGCGGCGACCACAGCCCTGCATCAGAAGACGAAGCCTGGTGCCGCGGCCAACGCCGGCAGGCAGGAGGTGAAGGCGTCGAACAGCGGCCGCACGGCGAGGCCGGCCGAGGTCATCTCGCCTTCCACCGCCTGGCCGATCCCCACAGCGTCGAGGCGCACGCCGTAGAGGCGCCCGCCGGTCCCACCCGCCCGGGGTGTCAGCCGCGCCGGGATCGCATCCGGCAGGACTTCGAAGCCGCCCTCGATCAGGATCACGTCGAACGGGCCTCGCGGCAGGTCGGCGGGAC
The DNA here is from genome assembly GCA_021847175.1 of Pseudomonadota bacterium. Taxonomy (GTDB): domain Bacteria; phylum Pseudomonadota; class Alphaproteobacteria; order Acetobacterales; family Acetobacteraceae; genus JAJXXT01. The sequence goes on along the minus strand of JAJZUI010000061.1, from coordinate 8,147 downwards.
CGGCCTCCAGCACGGTGACGCGCGGCGCGAGCGCGGCGAGGGTGAGGCGGGAGCGGGCGTAAAGCGCTGGGTCGTCCTCGCAGGCGGTGACGCTGAAGCCGCAGGCGGAGAGCACCGCGGCGCCGTAGCCGGGGCCAGCGTTGACCACCAGCGCCTTGCCGCCGCCCGAGGCGGGGTCCGCCGTGTCGAGAATTGCCTGCGCGAGCCGGGCGAGCAGCATGGGCGCCAGCAGCACGCGGCCGTTGCCGAGCGGCACGTCCTCGTCGGCGTAGGCGAGCGGGGCCGCGCTCTCGGGCAGAAAGCGCTCGCGCGGCAGCGTGCGCAGCGCCTCGAGGAGGCGGGGATCGGTAACCTTGTTCGGCCGCACCTGGCCATCGACCATGAACCGGCGCGCCGTCATGAAATCCAGGGTTTGCATGGCGCGAGCTTATAGGCGCCGGCATGCTGCGCCGCAAACGCGGGATGCGCCGGTTTGGCCTTGACCGGGGCCATGCGCTCACGGGATAAGCCGCGCCGGTCCGGTCCGGTGGCAGAGTGGTGATGCAGCGGACTGCAAATCCGCGAATGTGGGTTCGATTCCCGCCCGGACCTCCAAGTTCAGGATGAGTGAGATCTGACATAAGAGCGAGTCAGCGCCACGATTCAGGCGATGCTGGTATCGTGAGTCGGGCCTGAAGGGCCTCGCGTCCTTTCGGGAGGGGATGGATCATGCCTGTCTATATTCCGCGCGAACTGGGGCTGGCGAACGCCGGTTGGGGTGTTTGCGGGTTTACCAGCACCTTTTACGCGATGTGGGCGCTCAATCCGGGGATGCGGCCGGCGCTGATCAACGCGCCGCAGCCCTTCACGGTCCTGGCCGAGATCAAAACCTATCTGCGCACGCTGCAGGCGTCCGGCGAGGCGGCGAAGCTGACGGCGGTAAGGGATTTTACCCGGTCGTTCGGAGCGCCGTACGACACTTTCACGATCGATGCCTATATCGAACGGATCAACGGCGCGGTGAACCTCTCCGCGGACGCGATCAAGGGCAACCAGATGTTCGGCATCGCGATGCCGCCGCAGTGCGTCGCCGATTACGTGCGCCGGATGTGGCAGTTCGATTGCAGCATCGAGATGGGCAACCGCAACCCAGGCAGCGACGGCATCATCGGGGTGAAAAGCAGCAACAGTCCGGAAATGACGGAGTATGGCGGGCTGTGCCATTGGATGTATCGACACGACAACCGGATCTACAGCTGGGGTCTTACGCTCCCGCCGAACGCGTCACAATTCAGCTCCTACACGATCATCTGGACGTTGAAGCTGCAAAGCCGCGCCTGAGCGCGGGGCAACAACGCGCCGTGCCCGCGCCGGGTCCGCGGTTCGGCGCACGAGACGCTGACATCGGGCGCGTCGTGATGTAAGAGCGCTTCACATGCGCTGGAACACTGACGATGGCACCGAGCGGCGCGGCTATCACCACGGCAATCTGCGCGAGGCGCTGATCGAGGCGGCCCTGGCGCTGATCGGCGCCAAGGGAGCGGCCGGGTTCACCATCGCCGAGGCAGCGCGGCGCGCGGGGGTCTCGCCGGGTGCGCCGTACCGGCATTTCCGCGACGGCGACGCGCTGCTGGCCGAGGTGGCGGCACGCGGCTTCGCGATGCTGGGCGCGGCGCTGGCGGGCGCGTGGAATCACGGCCGGCCGGAGAAGCTGCGCGCCTTCGAGGCAATGGGGCGCGCCTATCTGGCCTTCGCCCGCGGGCGCCCGGAGCATTACGCGGCGATGTTCGACACCAGGCTCGCCAACGCCGACCACCCCGGCCTCGCGACGGCGCGTGACAGCGCGTTCGCAGTGCTGCGCGAGGCGGCGGACCAGCTGGTGGCGGAACTGGATCCGCGGCCGCCGGGGCTGATGGTCGCGCTGCACGTCTGGGCGCTGGCGCACGGGATCGCCTCGCTGTTCGGGCGCGCCCAGGCCGGGAAGCGGCCACTGCCGATGCCGGCGGAGGACCTGCTGGAGGCGGGCGTTCTGCTTTACCTTCAGGGACTTGGACTCGAAGGCGGCCCGGCACGACGCTGAGATCGCGCGCGGCGGCCGAATCTCCTTGACGAAACGCCCTGGGCTCACCAAAGTAAATGTGTCTTACATTTACCGGAGGCACTATGTCCGGCTATGCCGCCTACGGACCCACCCACCCGTCCAACGATCGGCCTTGGGGTCAGGGGCCGCAGTCACCGCCCTATGACGTGCCGCCGGGCTGGGCACCGCCCGGACGACCGCCGCCTGGTTGGCAGTATCGCGGCTCCAACCGCCTGCTCGCGATTGCGCTCACCATCCTCGCCTTCATGATCTGGTGGCCGGTCGGCCTCGCCGTTCTTGCATTCACCATCGGGAGACGCTGCATGCGCCGGTCCTTTTTCCGCGAGGCTCGCCAGCAATGGAGCGAGCACGGCATGTCCTGGAAATTCGGCGGCTGGCAGGGTTCCTGTGGGCCGCAGCCCACGGGCAGCGGCAACCGCGCCTTCGACGAATACCGCGCCGAAACGCTGCGCCGGCTCGAGGAGGAGCAGAAGGAATTCGCGGCCTTCCTCGACCGGCTGCGCTTCGCCAAGGACAAGGCGGAGTTCGACGCCTTCATGGCCGAGCGCCGCCGCGCCGCCGAGCCGCCACCGGAAGCGCATCCCGCCTGACCTCCGCCTTGCCCGACGTCGTGCGTCACGCCCCGGAACGCCACCAGTGTTCCGGGGCTTTTTCTTTGTCCGCTTCTGTCAGGGCGCCTGTTGGCCCGCCGGAATTACCTTGGCGATGGGGAAGGAATGCAGGTCCGTCTGCGCGGCGCGGAACACGGCGTCCTGCCGGTGGCCGCGGCGGCGGGCGAGAACGCCGACGCGCTGGGAGACGTATTCACCGAGGGTGAGCGCGCCGATATCGCCCGCCGCGTCCTTGCCGGCCTTGCCCTCCAGCGCCTCGCGCACCGCGTAGACGAAAACGCCATTCCTGTTGTCGTAGCTGTCCAGCGCCTCCTGCACAGAGGTCGAGGCGGTGAGCAGGTAGCGGCCGGTCTCGTGGCCGAGATTGGCGAGGTTGTCGAGCGTGAGCTTGCCGGAATGGCAGGTATCGACGAACAGCAGCGCGTCGCGCGCGCGGATGCGTGCCAGCGCCGCCACCAGCGTGCCCTCGTCGATCGCCTGGGCGGCCATCGATTTCCAGGTCGAGATGTCGTTCATGTCGGCGGGAATCAGCAGGAAGCGGTTGGTTTCCTCGTCGCGCACGCCGTGGCTCGCGACGTAGAATAGGAAGGTGTCCTCGGGCCGCACCTCGTGGGCCAGGCGGTCGAAGGCGGCGAGGATGCCCGCGCGCGTCGCCTGTTTGTCGAGCAGCAGGGTCGCGTGCACGCCGGCGAAGAGCGGCCCGGCGCGCTTCTCGATCACATGCACGAAGGTACGGGCATCGGCATCCGCGAAATGCAGCGCGAGCGTTGGGTTGGCGTAGTGGTCGATGCCGATCGCGAGGATGAACATCCTCCCCTTCCCCGCCGTCGCGCGGGCCGAGGCGGGCTGCAGGCGCAGCGCCGGGCTCTCGCCGTAGATCACGCCGCCGGCATCGTACTGGCGCACCGAGACCGTGTCCGTACCGGGATCGAGTGGCACCGAGACGGTGAACGGCGCGCCGGCCTCGGGCTTGTCCACGCGCAGCGCGTTGCGCCCGTCGACGAACACGTCGAGCGGGCCGAGGCCGCGGCCGCGATCGGTGACGGAGAGGGTCAGCCGCAACGAGCCTGTGCCGTCGGGCAGCGTGGCGGAGCCGCCGCCGCCGACTGCGATGCCACGGCAGGCCTGGCTTGCGGCGACGATACCACGCCCGGCGCCGGCCTTGCCCGCGGTCACGCAGGCGGAACGGATCGCGACCCTCGGCTGCTCGGCGAGCGCCTTGGCGAGGTCGCCGAGTTGCACGAGGCGCGCACGCGCGGGCGCCGGATCGCCCTGCAGCCGCGCGCGCACCGCCGCGGGCGCGTAGAGCGCGCGGTAGGCCTGGCTGAAGCTGAGCCAGAGCGGCGCCTGGTTGGCCGCGCGATCGAGTTGCAGGCCCACGAGGTTGGCGCCGCCGCGATCGGAGTCGTCGAACAGTCCCTCCGGCGTGAACATCACCCAGCGCACGAGATCGGCGTCGAGGAACACGGCGCCGCGCGGGATCAACCCGTCGGTGGCGCCGAACCAGCGCAACGTGCCGTCGAGCAGGGCCGCGACGATCGTCCTGCCGTCGCCGGCATAGGCGACCGCCCAGGCCGCCGCGGGCAGCGGCGCGTTAGCGAGCAGCGTGCCGTCCGCGCCGTAGAGCCTGAGCGACGTGTCGGTGCCGAGCACGAGCGTGCGCGCGTCCGGCGCAATGGCGGCGCTGCGCGCGTAGTTGCCGGACCCGAGCGCGAGGCGCCTGCCGTTCAGCGTCGGCGCGTCGCTGTCCTTCCAGGCGGCGAGCGTGAGGCGCGGCGCCGCGGTGCGCGCCGGCTGCAGCGCCGCGTCGGTGCCGGGGGCCAGGCTGCGCCGCGTGGCGGAGAATGTTTCTGATCCGGAAGACGTCGCGAAGCCGATCGTCATCCCGTCCCGCGAGACCGCCAGCACCCCGCGCGAGGGACGCAGGTCCGCGATCGGCGGGTGCGGGCGGAGCGCGATGGTGCCGTCCGGCGCGAGCCTTCCCCAGCCGGGATCCTCGGTCGCGAACACGGCGCCGCCGCCCGGGACCGACTCGATGTCGCGCACCGTGTCGCCAGCGACGGCGGTGTCGGTGGCGGCGCCGAGGCCGTAGTCGCCCCAGGCACGGATGATGTAGCCGTCATGCCCGTGCGCGTAGCCGCCGGCGAGCAGCCTCGTGCCACCATCGGCGTCGGCGGCCCAGGCGACGGCGAGCAGCCCCTCACCGGGAAGTCCCGCCGTGTCCGGCGTGAACACATGCGCGAGGCGTCCGGCGGACAGCACCTCGACCAGCAGCCGTCCCGCGCGGTCGCGGCTTTCGGCGGTAGCGGCGACGAGCCCGCCATCCGGCGAGATCGCGAGCCCCCAGGGGCGCAGGCCGCCTGGCAGCGCGACGCGCGCGACAGGCTTTCCCGCCGCGTCGTAGTGCCGCACGAAGCCGTCGGCCGCGGTGGTGTAGAGCGTGTTGTCGCGGCCGAAGACGACGCGCCGCACCGGGCCGCGATAAGCGGCGTCGGCGAAGACTGGCTTGCCGTTACGCGCATTCCACACGCGCACGCCGCCCTTGGCGAGCCCCGCCGCCAGCAGCGCGCCGTCGCGCGACACCGCGAGATCCTCAACCGGCGACGGCAGGTCGGGAAGGCGGCCGATCATGCGCGCCGTTTCCACATCGAACAGATCGATGCTGAAGCTGCCGTCCCAGCTGCCGCCGGTGGCGCCGGCCGCGAAGACGCGCCTGCCGTCCGGGGTGATCGCGACCGCGTAGACCTCGCCCTCGTGGCCGGGGCCGATGGGCAGGCGCAGCACCGCCAGTTCGCGCCCGTCCGGCAGGGACCACAGCCGCACGGTCTTGTCGTAGCCGGCGGAGGCCATGAGCGTGCCGGCGGCGTCGACCGAGAGCCGCGGCACCGCGCCGGCGTGGCCGCCCGCCTCGATACGCAGGAAGGGCGTTGCGGGTGGCCTGCCGGCACGCGCCACGCCGCCCGCCGCAATGAAGGCGCCGAGCAGGCCAGCGCCCAGCACGAATGACGGGAGGCGCATGCCTAGCCGGAAAGATCGAAGCCGGTCGCCGCCTCCTGCCTGGACACGGCGACGCTCTCGGCGAACTGGTCGCGCCGCGCGGCGTTGCTGCCGGCGAGCGTACGCACGTCGCCGCCGCCGATGACCTGCGGCGCGGCCTGCGCGGACGCGTTGGCACCGGGACCCGCGAGATCGGCGAACGGGGTGTAGCCCCGCTCGCCGCTGCCCGTCTCGACCAGCGCGTAGCTGCCGCGGGCACGCGTCACCGTCACCTTGTCGCCGGGGGCGAGGCTGGTCACGTCCGGCGCCCCGGGATCGGGGCGCAGCTTCAGGGGCGCGGCGCGGGCCACCGTGGCGGGGCGGCTGGGCGGCGGCGTGTCGGCGGTTGCGACCGCCGTGCTGGTGCCGGGCGAGAGGTGGTCCGCCGCGTCCTGGAACTGCGCGCTGCGGTCCTGGATCTGGCCCTCGATCTTCTGCCCCACCTCGGCGTCGTGCATGGCGTGCTGCTTGACCACGAGGAGCTGGGCAACGGCAGTGGGACGGTCGATGCGGTGCGCCTGGTAGGCCTCGCGGATCGCGTTGGCCTGGCGCACGCGGCAATCGGTGAGCTGGTTGAACGCCTCCTGCGTCTTGTCAATCTGGACGTTGTCGCGGCTGATGTCGCTGCTGACGCGGCTGGCCAGCACCGCCTGGTCCTGGCTCTGCTTCTGCAGCGCCATCCAGTAACCGGCCGCCGCGCCCGTCGCCGCGCCTGCCGCCGCGCCGATGAGCGCGGACCTGAGGTTCTGGCCGAAGATGGCGCCGAGGGCGGCGCCGCCCGCGGCACCCGCGGCGGCACCGGTCAGGATATCCGTGCCGAAATAATTGCCGGTGGAATCCAGGGCCACCAGATAGGGGCGGCAGGAATCCGTGCCGTCGTCGGGCCCGATCCGGCTCGCCTGCGTCGAGAACTGCCCCGGCGCGCAGCCCGTCAGCAGCGTGGACGAAACGAACAGCGACATCGCGGTGCGCGCGACGACGCGTGTCCGCGAACAGGTCGCGCGCCGGACAACTGTCGGCCCCTGCCTTGGCATCACCGCTCCCTCTGCGTCGTCATGCCTCACGCACGTGCGCCGGGCCAGGACCAGACCGGGGACGGGCCGCTTTGGACCGCTCCCGCCGCCCGCTCGCCGAACTCGCGGAACTTACTGGATATCTCTGCGAGCTTGTGGTCCCACTCCGCTTGGATAGGCTGGTTCTCGATCAGCGCGTGGTAGCGGACCATGATGATGATGAGGAACAGCGGCTTGACGAAGGCGGCACGCAGGGAGCCGGCGAGCAGGATGGCGATGAGGATGGTGACCAACCCGCCGGACTCGCGCGCCGAGGCGGGCAGCATCACCGTGATCAGCCCCGCCGGCGCCAGCAGCAACAGCCACATCACGACGGTGAGCACCCGCTCCAGGATCGCGATGCGCACCGCGGTCATCAGGATCGGCTTGGCGTTCTGCGCGTAATAGACGAGCCCCTCGCGCGCGCAAATCCAGGGATTGTCGCCGCGCGCGAGCGTGTAGGAGAGGATCACCTCGTCGAGGTAGCGCGTCGCGGCCCGGAGCACGATGTCGATCAGCTTCGCGAGGCCGTCAAGGCCCGGGATCGGAAGCAGGCCGGCGATAAAATCCAGGGTGCGGTGGAGCGCGGCGACAACCGCGCGCGCCATGCCCTTCATGACGTAGAGCAGGTTGATCTGGATGAATTTCTCGCGCACCACGCGGATGCCATAGGCGAACATCCCCTCGTTGCCGTTGCCGACGGTGTCCTTGGTGATGAGGTCCGTGAGAACCGCGGTATGGCCAGCGGCGACCAGGTGCAGCAGGTAGCGCAGGATGCCGGACCAGAAAAAGCCGGTCGCGAGCAGGCAGAGGATGAACCACAGCCAGCCGAATGCCTGCGCGATATGGGTGCCTAGGAAGGCGGCCCCACCGAACACGATGACGATCCAGATGATGGTGGCGATGGTGGCGGCGAGCATGATGCCGAAGCGGGCCAGCGCGTAGGGCAGCGTGCGCATCAGGAGCCCGAACGCGGTGGCGAGCGAGGCGCTGCGGACGGCCAGCGGGTAATGGTGGCGTACCGCGCCCGGCGCTGCGGCGAAGCCGCTGCCCGGTGGCATGCGAACGGTTTCGTCCTCGGGTCCCACGCCCATCTCCGCCCCCGTTTTTCTATCTTATGGCAGCAACGCTGAACTGGACGGCACGGCAACGCATCGCAACCCGAAGGGCGCCCGGCGCCACGGCCAGCCACTGGCGGCGATTGCGCCCTGCGGACAGCGGAAGATAAAAAAAATGTTAGCCAGATCCGCGTCGGCTTACAACCGGTTTCTATCGGTCGCGGAATGGTGCGAGAGGGGGGGATTCGAACCCCCATGCCTAGAGGGCGGTCGATTTTGAGTCAGACAAGTATTTGCTTACAGATCGGAA
>JAJZUI010000060.1 GCA_021847175.1 Pseudomonadota bacterium | reverse complement strand
CCGCCAGAATGCCGAGGGCGCGGTGATGGTGCTGATCAACGACGCCGAGAGTGCGACGGCCTGCCACAACGCCGGCGTGGGTGCGTCGCTCACGCTCGATCTCGGCGGCAAGTCGGATGGCGCGCCGCTCAAGGTCGATGCGGTAGTGGAACGGCTCGGCGACGGGCGCTTCACCTTCACCGGGCCGATGGGCAAGGGCAATCCCGCCAATCTCGGCCCTTGCGCCCTGATCCGCGTCGCCCCCGGCGTGCGCGTCATGGTGGTCAGCCGCAAGACCCAGGCGCTGGACCAGGCGATCCCGCGTCATCTCGGCATCGAACCGAGCGAGTGCAAGATCCTGGCGCTGAAGTCCTCGGTGCATTTCCGCGCCGATTTCCAGCCGATCGCGGAGCGCGTGCTGGTGGCTGCCGCACCCGGCCCGGTCGCGGCGGATTCCTCCGTGTTCCCCTTCAGGCACCTGCGGAAGGGTTTGCGCCTGCGGCCGATGGCGAATGCTCCGTTTGCCAGCGCAGGGAACTGAGCCGGTAGAGGATGTGCGGGCGCATCGGGTCGCCCGGCGGCAGGCGCGGATGCTCGAAGTCGTCGGCGAGGTCGCGGGTCATGCCCAGCCGCTCCATCAGCCGCCAGGAGCGCGTGTTGGTCGGCCGCGTGAAGGCGACCACCTCCGGAATGCCGCGCGCGAACCCGAAATCCAGGCTCGCGCGCGCCGCCTCCTCGGCGTACCCCTTTCCCCAGGCTTCCCGCGCGAGGCGCCAGCCGATCTCGACCGCCGGCGCAAAGGGCATCGGCGGCGCCACGGTGTACAGCCCCACCGCGCCCGCGAGCGGGAGCACGCCCGGGATCTCGACCGCCCAGAAGCAGAAGCCGTGCTCGCGCTCATGCGCCCGCTGCCGCTCGATCCAGGCGGTGGCGCCGGTGCGGTTGAGCGGCAGCAGGTGGCGCGTTACCTCGGGGTCGGCGCTCATCGCCGCAAACGGGTCGAGGTCCTCGTCGCGCCATGGCCGCAGGACCAGCCGCGCGGTCCTCAGCATCGCGCGAGTTCCGCCGTCACCTCCGCCGCGCGCGGGATGGGTGCGACCGCGCCATAGCCGCGCACCTTGAGCCCGGCGGCAACCGTCGCGTAGCGCGCCGCCGCCTCCGCCTCGTCACCCGCGATCAGGCGCGCGAGGAACGCCCCCGCGAAGGCGTCGCCGGCGCCGGTCGCATCCACCACGGGGCCGGGCAGGGCGGGGATGCGCACGCGCCTGTCCCCATCCGCGAGTAGCGCGCCCTCCGCGCCCATGGTCACGACGACCAGCGCGGGGCCGAGGCGCTGGTAGAAATCCGCCGCCGCCTCGGGGGTTGCGGTCCCTGCGAGCGCCGCCGCGTCCTCGACGCTGGCGAGCAGGATATCGGCCTGGCGCGCCGCCGCGTGGATCAGCGCCGCGGCGCGTGCGCGCGGCCACAGGCGCGGACGGTAATTCGTTCCGAAGGCGACACGCACCTGGTTGTGCCGCGCCACCGCGATCGCGTGCAGCACCGCGTCCGCGGCGCTGTCGGAAATCCCCTGGCTGATCCCCGAGGCATAGAACATGCGGCTCCTCGCGATCATCGCGTCGGGCACGTCGGCGGGCGCGTAGGCGCTGGCGGCGGAGCCCGCGCGATAGAAATGAAACTGGTGTCCGCTCGCGCCGTGCGTGACCAGATACAGCGCTGTCGGCCGCGCCGCATCGATCTTCACCGCTTCGGCGTTCACCCCCTCCGCGCGCCAGAGCGCGAGGAAGCGCTCACCGGCATCGTCGCGCCCGACCGCGGTCGCGTAGGCGACCGAGGCGCCCTGGCGCGCGGCGGCGATGGCGGCGTTGGATGTATCGCCGCCGAAACCTTCGAGGTAGAGCCGCCGGCCCCCCGCATCCGCCGGCTGCGCGTTCAGCTCCAGCATCGGCTCTCCCATCGAGACCAGGGCGACGTGCGTTCCCCCGCTCATGCCAGCACGGCGCGCGCGGCGGCGGCGATGGCGGCACGGTCGCCGGCCGCCGCGGCCTTCTCATCGACCAGCGCGCCGCCGATACCCACGAAGGCGGCACCCGCCGCGAGATAGGCCCCGACATCCGCGGGCGCGATGCCGCCCGTGGGGCAGAGGGCGACGCCGGGGAAGACCGATGCGAGCGCCCTGATATGCGCGGGCCCGCCGGCGGAGGAGGCGGGAAAGATCTTCACCACGTCGGCGCCGGCGGCGAGCGCCGCGCGCACCTCGGTGGGCGAGAGCGCGCCCAGCATCAGCGCGGCGCCAGCCTCGCGGCACGGCCCGGCGAGCGTGGCATCGACCCAGGGGGCGACGATGAAGCGCGCCCCGGCCGCGAGGCACGCGCGCGCGGCCTGCGCGTCCGGCACGGTACCGGCGCCCACCAGCAGCGCGGGGTCGCGCGCCAGCGTGGCAATGAGGTCCACCGCGCCCGGCACAGTCATGGTGATCTCGAAGACGGTCAGCCCTTCCTCGCGCATCCAGCCGACGGCGCGCCCGGCGTTGACGGTGCTCTTCATGCGCACCACCGGCACGACTCTCGCGGCGCGCAGCCGAGCCAGCATTTCGGAACGGTCCATCGCGGCCTCCTACAAGACGATCCGCGCGCCCAGCAGGCGCAGCGTCAGCACCGTCGCCAGGATCAGCACCACGGCGAGGGTGAGCATGTACCGCAGCCACAGATAACCGCCCGGCAGCCAGCCGCGGTCGGCGAAGCTGCGCTCGACGCCGACGACGACGAGGAAGGCGGCGATCAGCAGGGCGAGCGCCAGCGCCGGCACGCCAGTCCCGTCCAGCCACAGCGCCACCCAGCCCGCCAGCGCCGGCAGCACGCCGAGCAGGAGGCGCAGCGCCGCCCGGTCCGCCTGCGGGGTGGCAAGCACCAGGCCCCAGTGCACCGCGCCGAGGAAGGACAGGATCACCGCGCCGTAGCCCACCAGCAGGCCCACGAGGCGGGTCGCCTCCGGCTCCCCCCGCGACAGGGCGGCCAGGGCCAGCCCGAGGAATGGCAGCACGCCGGCCGCGCCCACCAGGACGGCGGCGGAGGGCAGGCGGGTGTTCATCGTCTCATCTCCTGGCTTCCTCCTCGTCGCACCGCGCGGCCATCGCGTGCGGGCCATCGCATGCGGGGCTGGGTATCGCTATCCTGGCCCCGGATTCTTGCTTGACCCGGGTGTTGCGGGAAGGGGCGTCATGTCGGCGGTCTGGGATATTGTCATCGTCGCCTTGCTCATCGGGGTCAACGCCCTGCTCTCGATGAGCGAGATCGCGCTGGTCTCGGCAAATCGCAACCGGCTCGCGGCGCTGGAGACGCGCGGCGTGGCCGGAGCGCTGGGGGCGCGGGAGATGGCTGAGAAGCCGGAGCACTTCATTCCGGTGCTGCAGGCCGGCGTGACGCTGGTCGGGGTGCTGATCGGCGTGTTCGGCGGCGAGCCGATCGCGCAGGCCATCGAGCCGCTGCTGGTCCGGCTTGGCACCACCGTGTCGCTCGCGGGCAGCATGGCACTCGTCCTCTCCGTGCTGGTGGTAACGCTGCTCACGCTGCTCCTGGGTGAGCTGGTGCCAAAACAACTTACCCTGCGCGCGCCGGAGCGCTTCGCCATGGCGCTTGCCGGCCCCGTTCGGGCCATGACCGCCATCGGCTGGCCGCTGGTCTGGGCTCTGTCCTCGGCCTCTCACCTCGTGCTGCGCGGCCTCGGCGCCGCCGGCGAGGCGGACGAGGACGTGACCGAGGAGGAACTCAAGGTGCTGCTCGCGGAGGGCGAGCGCAGCGGCGTGATCGAGACCGAGGAGCGCGACATGATCGAGCGCGTCCTGCGCCTCGCCGACAAGCCGGCGCGCGCGATCATGACGCCGCGCACGGAGCTGGTGTGGATCGACCGCACCGACAGCGAGACGGAGATCCTGCGCACCATCGCCTCCTCGGCCCAGTCGCGCTTCGTGGTCTGCGACGGGCGGGTGGACAACGTCGTCGGCGTCGTGCGCGCGAAGGACGTGCTGGCGCAGAAGGTCGGGGGCAGGAACATCGACCTCGCGGCGGTGCTGGCCAGGCCGATCGTCATTCCGGACACGATCACGGCGCTCGATGCGCTGGAGCGGTTTCGCGGCGACGACGTGGGCCTCGCGCTCGTGCTCGACGAGTACGGCAGCTTCGAGGGCGTGGTGACGGCGACCGACGTGCTGGATGCCATCGTCGGCGACCCGGAGGACGCGGCACCGGCCGGCGCCACCGCCGAGGGCGAGGAGGCGCGCGAACTGCTGCTCGACGGGCTGATGCCGGTGGACGAGGCGAAGGCGCGGCTCGCCCTGCCGCCGCTGCCGTCCGAGGGCCAGTACCACACGCTGGGCGGCCTGCTGCTGGCGCTGCTTCGCCGGGTGCCGCGCGTCGGCGACCGCATCGTGTTCGGCGGCTGGCAGTTCGAGGTGCTGGCGATGGACGGAAGGCGAGTCGAGCGCGTCCGCGCCAGCCGCGAGGAGGAGGCTCAGACGTTGGCCGGAGGTTAGGACCGGCTCAGGCGGCAAGCCATTTCGCCATGTCTTCGGACCTCGGCAGGCCGCCGGCGTGCACGACCCTGCCATCCACAACCACGCCCGGTGTTGCCGCGATGCCGTAGGCGGCGATCGCGGCGTAGTCGGTGATCTTCTCCAGCGCGATCTCGATGCCCAGCTCGCTCGCTGCCTGCCGCGCCATCTCGGCGGTGGCGACGCAGCGCTTGCAGCCGGGGCCGAGGATCCTGACGTTCTTCATGTCTCTGACCTTTCACGAGAAGAGGGCGTTGAAAAGGTAGCCGACGGCGACGATGCCGACGGCGACGACCCCGGCGAACACGGCGATCAGCCGCAGCGTGAGCACCTTGCGCAGGATCACCATCTCCGGGAACGACAGCGCGATGACGCTCATCATGAAGGCGAGCACGGTGCCGAGCGCGGCACCCTTGCCGAGCAGCGCCTCGACCACGGGGATGATGCCCGCGGCATTGGAGTACATCGGCACGCCGATTGCCACCACCGCCGGCACCGACCACCAGGCACCCTTGCCCATGATGGAGGCGAGCAGTCCGGCGGGCACGAAGCCGTGGATGAACGCGCCGGCGGCGATGCCGACGATGATCCACATCCAGACCCGCCCGACGATATCGCGCATCGCCTCGATCCCGGCCTCGATGCGCTCGATGACGGACAGGCGCGCGACGGGGATCTCGACGTTTCCGGCCCGGGCGTTGCGGACCCAGTCCTCGAGCCAGGACTCGAGATGCAGACGCCCGATGACCCAGCCGGAGACGATCGCGACCGCGAGGCCGAAGGCCAGATAGGTGGCCGCGACCTTCCAGCCCACCAGCACGAAGAGAAGGCCGAGCGCCACCTCATTGACCATGGGGGCGGCGATCAGGAACGAGAACGTGACCCCGAGCGGCACGCCCGCGGAGACGAAGCCCACGAACATCGGCACCGCCGAGCAGGAGCAGAACGGGGTGAAGACGCCGAGGACCGCGGCGGCGACATTGCCGATGCCCTCGCGCCTGCCCGCCAGCAGCGCGCGGGTGCGCTCGGCCGAGAAGAAGCTGCGCACGACGCCCATGCCGAATACGACGAGCGTCAGCAGCATGAGCACCTTGGGAGTGTCGAACGCGAAGAACCGGGCCGCTTCGTCGAGATGCGTTCCCGGCGCCACCGGCAGATGCGCTACCAGCCAGCCGGAGAACGCCTCCAGCTGCCAGTAGACGAGGAACCAGGCGAGCACCGCCGCGACGGTCGCGCCGACCCACAGCGCCGGCTGCGACCGGGTGGGGTGAAGGGACAGAGGAAGGCTCATGCCGCACTCCTGAGGCTGTCGGCCCGCGCCGGGATCGCCAGTACCGCATCGATCACGGCACGCGTCTCGAGGGCCATGTCGGTGGTCATCCGGTAGCGCACCCATTGCGCATCGCGTCGGTCGGTCACCAGGCCGACCGCCTTGAGCGCCGCCATGTGCCGGCTCATCCGCGACTGGGTCGCGCCGAGTTGGTACATCAATTCGCAGACGCAATGTTCGCCGCCGTCCGCGAGAATGCGGATGGCCGCGAGGCGCGTCGGCTCCGCCAGGGCGGACAGCAGGGAGGTGGCATCGGTCATGCACGCTATATATGCGCCTATGCGCATAACCGCAAGTACGGTGCCTAACGACGTGTCTGCGCGCATGCGCGGGGCGACCGGCGGAAGGTCGGAAGCGGGATCCGGGCGTCGCGCGTCGGCGACCGCATCGTGTTCGGCGGCCGGCAGTTCGAGGTGCTGGCGATGGACGGAAGGCGCGTCGAGCGCGTCCGCGCCAGCCGCGAGGAGGGGGCTCAGCCGCCGATCGCGGCAACGTAGCGCGCGGCGGAGCGGGCGAGCGCGGCCTTGCCGTCGGACGCCACGACCATCCCCCACCAGGCGCCGTAGATCCGCTCGAACGCGAAATCCGCGAGGCTTGCCTCGATGCGCCGCACGGCGGCGGCGGGCAGCGGCGTGTAGTTCGGGTAGCTGCGCATGAAGCTCACGTAGCGCCGGTCCTGCACCACCTGCAGGTTGTCGCCCGAGAGCACCGCGCCGCGCCCCCCGGCACCCGCCGCCCAGTGCAGCACCGTGCTGCCCTCGAAATGACCGCCGGTGTTGACCAGCATGACGCCCTCCGCGAGCGCGTGCCGCCCGCCGGACCAGAAGGTGATCGCGGGGTCCGGGTGCGTCACCCATTCCCGGTCCGCCTCGTGCAGCAGCACCCGCGCCCCGAACGCATGCGCCCAGGCGGCGATGCCGCTGTAATAGTGCGGGTGCGAGACGGCGATGGCGGCGACGCCCCCCAGCGCGCGCACGATCTCCACCGTCGCGTCGTCGAGCAGGCTGATGCAGTCCCAGAGGATGTTGCCGCCTTTTGCCTGGATCAGCAGCGCGCGCTGGCCGATGGCGAAGGCGGGTACGGTGCCGATGCCGAACAGGCCCGGCTCGTAGAGGTGGAAGCTGTTGCGGTGGCCGCGCGCGAGCGCCGCGTGGCGCGTCCAGGCCTGGCCGGTCGGCGGCACGTACTGCCGCGCGTCCTCGCAGACAGGGCAGGCGGAGGGAGGTGCCTCCGCGTCCGGGAAATGCGCGCCGCAGGTGGCGCAGATCCAGGGATTGGCCACGGCCCGCCGCTCAGATCGGGGCTTCCTGGCGCCTGGCCAGGGGCGTGGCGAATTGCGGCTCGGTATCCCAGGGGAAGAGGATCCAGGTGTCCTGGCTCACCTCGGTGATGAAGGTATCGACCAGCGGCTTGCCCGCCGGCTTGGCGTAGACCGCGGCGAAATGCGCCTTCGGCAGCAGGCCGCGCACGATCTTCGCAGTGGTTCCGGTGTCCACCAGGTCGTCGATGATGAGGAACCCCTCGCCGTCGCCGGCCGCGACCGGTGCCTTCGTGATGCGCGGCTGTCCCTTCGCCTCCTCGTCGTAGGTGACGATGGAGACGCTCTCGATCAGCCGGACTTCCAGCTCGCGCGCGACGATGGCGGCGGGGATCAGCCCGCCGCGGGTGATGGCGACGATGCCGCGCCATGGGCCGCTGCCCATCAGCCGCCAGGCGAGCGCGCGCGCGTCGCGGTGCAGCTGGTCCCAGGTGACGGCGTAATACCGCTCCGCCATCAGAACATCCGCGCGCCGAGCGGCACGTCCTCGTCCGGGCGCAGCAGCACCACCTCGCCATCGGGATCCGGCACGCCGAGCGTCAGCACCTCGGAGGGGAAACCGGCGATGCGGCGCGGCGGGAAGTTCACCACCGCCATCACCAACCGGCCAGTCAGCGCCTCGGGCGTGTAGTGGCGGGTGATCTGCGCCGAGGACTGCCGGATGCCGATTTCCGGCCCGAAATCGATGCGCAGCTTGATCGAGGGCTTGCGCGCCTCGGGGAAGGGCAGGGCCTCGATCACGCGCCCCACCCTGATGTCGATCCTGTCGAAATCCTCGATCGTCGCCACAGCCCGCTCCCGCCAATTCCGCACAGGATCGCCGCTCGGCGCGCGGTTGCCAATGGGGGCGGTGCATGCGAGACCTTCGGCCATCCGAAGGGGGGGATGATGCGCGATTTCCATGCTCCGGGGCGCAGCCCCGTCTACGCGACCCAGGGGATGGCCGCGACGTCGATGCCGCTGGCGACCCTCACGGCACTCGACGTGCTGCGCGCCGGCGGCAACGCGCTCGATGCCGCCATCGCGGCCTGCGCCGTGCTGTGCGTGATCGAGCCGCAATCGACGGGCATCGGCGGCGACTGCTTCTGCCTCTACGCGCCGGCTTCGGGGGGCGTCGTCGCGCTCAACGGCTCCGGAAGGGCGCCGGCGGCGGCCAATATCGATTTCTTCGAGCGCAACGGCATCACGGTGCTCGATCCGCAATCGGCGCACTCCGTCACGGTCCCGGGTGCCATCAGCGCCTGGGAGACGCTGCTCGCGGCGCACGGCACCAGGGGGCTCGACGAGCTGCTGCTTCCTGCGATCCGCTGCGCCGAGGAAGGCTGGCCGGTACATTCGCGCGTCGGCTTCGAATGGGCGAGCAGCGAGGACAAGCTGCGCCGCGGCGGCGCGGAGGCCCTGCTGCCGGGCGGCCACGCGCCCGCCATCGGCGACGTGATGCGCCAGCCGGCGCTGGCCGCGACGCTGAAGGCCATCGCGAAGCACGGCTCGCGCGCCTTCTACGAGGGCGAGATCGCCGCCGACATGGTAGCGACGCTCAAGGCCCGCGGCGGGCTGCATACGGAGGCGGATTTCGCCGCCGGCCGCACCGCCGCGCGTTTCGTCGACCCGATCTCCATCGGCTGGCACGGCATGACCGTCTGGCAGTGCCCGCCCAACGGGTCCGGGCTGCTGGTGCTGCAGATCCTCGGCGTGCTCGAGCGGCTGGGGAGGGCGCCGGACGGCCCGCTCGGCACCATCCGCCTGCACCGCCACATGGAGGCCGCGCGCCTCGCCTATCGCGACCGCGACGCCTTCGTCGCCGACCCCGAGCAGGTCGACGTGCCGGTGAAGAAGCTGCTCGACCCTGCCTATCTCGACGCGCTCGCCGCCCTGATCGAGGACGACCGCGCGATGCGGATGCCCGCGGCCGGCGAGGCGGTGATGCCGGTGCACGCGGACACGGTCTATCTCTGCGTCGTCGACCGCGACGGCAACGCGTGCAGCTTCATCAACTCGCTGTTCGAGGGATTCGGCTCCGGCATCTACGCGCCGCGCTCCGGCGTGTTGCTGCAGAACCGCGGCTACGGCTTCGTGCTCGAGCGCGGCCACCCCAACTGCATCGCGCCCAACAAGCGGCCGCTGCACACCATCATTCCGGGCATGGTGACGAAGGACGGCCAGGCGGTCATGCCCTATGGCGTGATGGGCGGGCATTTCCAGCCCACCGGCCAGACGCTCGTGCTCGCGAATCATTTCGACTACGGGCTCGACCTGCAGGAGGCGATCGACCTGCCGCGCCTCTTCCCGCGCCTCGGCAAGATCCAGGTGGAGCGCGGCATCCCCGCCTCCGTCCGCGAGGGGCTCGCGGCGCGCGGCCACGCGATCGAGGATGTCGCGCGCCCGCACGGCGGCGGCCAGGCAATCTGGATCGACCGCGCGCGCGGCTGCATGGTCGCGGGCTCCGACCCACGCAAGGACGGTCTGGCCCTGGGCTACTGACGCCGCTCTCGAAACGAAATCGAGGAGGAACGGATGCTGCTCTACAACTCGATCGGGCCCAATCCGCGCGTGGTGCGCATGTTCGCGGCCGAGAAGGGGATCGACCTGCCGAAGCAGGAGGTCGACCTGCGCGGTGGCGAGAACCGGCGCGAACCGTATCTCTCCACCGCCAATCCCTGGGGCACGCTGCCGGCGCTGCAACTCGACAACGGGCAGATGCTCAGCGAGATCACCGCGATCTGCGAGTTTCTCGAGGAGCTGAAGCCAACGCCGGCGCTGATCGGCAGCACGGCGGAGCAGCGCGCGGAAACGCGCATGTGGGTGCGGCGCATCGACCTCAACTATGTCGAGAACGTCGTCGGCGGTTTTCGCTATGCCGAGGGGCTGAAGCTGTTCACCGGCCGCATGCGCCTCATTCCCCAGGCGGCCGACGACCTAAAGCTCAAGGCAGCCGAGACGCTGGCGTGGCTGGACAAGCAGCTTGCCGGGCGGACCTGGGTCTGCGGCGATCGCATGACGCTCGCGGACATCATGCTCTTCGTCTTCGTCGACTTCGCCGGCCAGGTGAAGCAGCCCTTCGACCCCGGGCTCAGGACCATCGGCGCGATGTACGAACGCATGAAATCCAGAGCGAGTGCCGCCGCATGACCGAACCCTGCGATCTTTCCGCGACCGAGGCCCGCGCGCTGATCGGCCGCCGTGCCCTCTCGCCGGTGGAGCTTCTGGAAAGCTGCATCGGCCGTATCGAGGCGACGGACCACGCAATCAACGCCATGGTGGCGCGCGACTTCGAGCGCGCGCGCAAGGCCGCGAGGGAGGCCGAGGCAGCGGTGATGCAGGGCGAGCGGCTCGGCGCGCTGCACGGGCTGCCGGTCGGCATCAAGGACCTCACGGAGACGGCCGGCCTGCGCACCACCTTCGGCAGCCCGCTCTACCGCGACCACGTGCCGGCGCAGGACGAGACCATCGTCGCCGACCTGCGCGGGGCCGGCGCCATCGTCATCGGCAAGACCAACACGCCGGAATGGGGTGCCGGTGCCAACACGCGCAACGCCGTCTATGGCGCGACCGGCAACCCGCACGACCCCACGAAGTCGGCCGCGGGCTCCTCCGGCGGTTCGGCCGCGGCGCTGGCGGTGGGCCAGGTGCCGATCGCGAGCGGCAGCGACATGGGCGGCTCGCTGCGCAACCCCGCCGCGTTCTGCGGCGTCGTCGGCTTCCGCCCCAGCCCCGGCGTTGTGCCGTCGGCCAAGCGCGGGCTCGGCTGGTCGCCGCTTTCGACGGAAGGCCCGATGGCGCGCAACGTGCGCGACCTGTGCCTGCTGTTCTCCGCCATGGTCGCCGACTACAGGGAGGACCCGCTGGCGGCGACGATCCATGGCCGCCACGTGCGCCGGCCGGGCGAATTCTATCCGCCGCCGCGGGTCGATCTCGCCACGCTCAGGGTCGCGATCACGCCGGATTTCGGCTTCGCGCCGACCGAGAACCACATCCGCGAGGTGTTCGCAGAGAAGACCGGGCTGTTCCGCCATTTCTTCGCGCAGGCCGAGGACGCGACGCCGGACTGCGGCGGCGCGGACGAGGCCTTCGCCATCCTGCGGGCCAAGAACTTCCTCGCCTCGCACCTGGAAAAGACGCGCAAGACGCCGGACCTGGTCGGCCCCAACGTGCGCGCCAACGTCGAGGAGGGGCTACGCTACACCGCCGAGGACGTGGCGCGCGCCGAGGTGCTGCACACCAACTACTACCGCCGCTGGCAGCATTTCTATTCCCGGTTCGACATCGTCCTTTCGCCGTGCATGACCATCAGCCCCCGGCCGTGGCGGGAACTCTATCCCGCGGAGATCGACGGCAAGCCGACCAAGAGCTACTTCCACTGGCTGGCGCTTCCCTATGCGGTGACGCTGGCGACGCATCCGGCGGTGGCGCTCCCGGTCGGGCGGGACCGCAACGGCATGCCGTTCGGCCTGCAGATCGTGGGGCCGCGCGGTGGCGACGCGTTCGTGCTCGGCGTCGCCGCGGCACTGGAGGCGGCACTTGCCGGCGATCCGCGCACCGCGCGTCCGGTCCCTGACATCGCGAAGCTCAAGGCGGCGCCGCCGATCGCCTCGATGCCGGAGTTTCTGGGGTTCGCGTGACGGGGGCTTCGCCCGAGGCCGCCACCTAACCGCCTTTCCTCCGCCGGTTGAGGAACGCCTCCATCCGCCGCACCGGCTCCTCGCTGGTCCAGGCGGCGGCGAAGGCGTCGATGCCGCGCGCGGTGGCCTCGGCGGTGGTCGCCTCCTCCCAGTCGCGCATCAGCCGCTTCTGCGCGCGCACCGCGTCCGGCGCGCCGGCCAGGATCGCGGCCAGAAGCCGCTCGATCGCGGCGTCGAGGTCCGCCGGCGGCACCACTTCCTCAACGAGGCCCCAGATCAGCGCCGTCGGCGCCTCGATCATCTCGCCGGTGAGCAGCAGCCGCCTGGTGCGCCCCCAGCCGATCAGGGAGGGCAGGAGCGCCGCCTCGATCACCGAGGGAATGCCAAGCCGCACCTCCGGCATGCCCATGCGCGCGTCGGCGGCGGCGACGCGCAGGTCGCAGGCGGCCGCGATCTCGAGCCCGGCGCCCAGCGTGTAGCCGGCCATGCGCGCGATCACCGGCACATGCAGCGTGCGGATCGACTCGCTCACGCGGTGCAGTGCCGTGATGAAGCCGCGCGCGGTGGTGGGGTCGAGCCCGACCATCGCGCGCACGTCCGCGCCGCCGATGAAGGCGCGCTCGCCCTCGCCGGCGAGCACCAGGGCGCGCAGGTCGTGCCGGCGCATCAGCGCGCGGATCGCGCCCGAGAGCGCCTCCATCCCCTCGCGGTCGAGCACGTTGAGCCGGGCGGCGTTGCGCCAGGTGATGCGCGCCACCTCGCCCTCCTGCCTGGTCTCGAACGCGGTCGTCACATCGGGCGCGGTCATGGGTTCCTCCTGCGGCGACGGGTGGGGCTGGACATGTCGTCCTGCGCCGCCAATCTGACTCCATTGGAACGCGGGAGGGAACCCATGACAGACGCGACCGGGGCACGGGCGACATTGGGCGGCGGCTGCTTCTGGTGCCTGGAGGCGGTCTATCTGGGGCTGCGCGGCGTGACGCGCGTGGTCTCGGGCTACGCCGGCGGGCATGTGCCGAACCCGACCTACCAGCAGGTCTGCGGCCACGGCACCGGGCACGCCGAGGTGGTGCAGGTCGACTTCGACCCCGCCGAGATCAGCTATGAGGACCTGCTGCGCGTGTTCTTCACCGTCCACGATCCGACGACGAAGGACCGGCAGGGGAATGACATCGGCTCGCAGTACCGCTCCATCGTCCTCGCGCACGACGCGGCGCAGGAGGCGGCGGCGCGCGCCATGATCGCGGAGATCGAGGCAGCGAAGATCTGGCCGGCGCCGATCGTGACCGAAGTGGTGCGGCTTGAGAAATTCTGGCCCGCCGAGCCCGAGCACCAGGATTATTTCGCCCGCAACCCCTGGAACGGCTACTGCCAGGCGGTGGTCGCGCCGAAGGTGCAGAAATTCCGCAAGACCTTCGCCGGCCGGCTGAAGGCGCGCGCGGCGTGAGCACATACGAGACGCTGGCGCTCGACAAGCCCGCCGAACACGTCCTGCGCGTCACGCTCAACCGGCCGGAGGTCGCCAACGCGCTCAACACGCGCATGGGCGAGGAGATGCTCGCGGTGTTCGACGGGCTCTGCGCGGCACCCGACACCGCGCGCTGCGTCATCGTCACCGGCCAGGGCGAGCGCGCCTTCTGTGCCGGCGGCGACCTCAAGCAGCGGCTCGGCATGACGGACGCCCAGTGGCAGGCGCAACACCTGGTGTTCGAGCGCATGGTGCGCGCCATGGTGGCCTGCCCGATCCCCATCATCGCCGCGGTGAATGGTGCCGCCTATGGCGGCGGCTGCGAAATGACCCTGGTGTGCGACTTCGCTTATGCCGCGAGCCACGCGCGGTTCGCGCTGACGGAAGTGACGCTCGGCATCATGCCGGGCGCCGGCGGCACGCAGTTGCTGCCGCGCGCGATGGGCACGCGGCGGGCAAAGGAACTGCTGCTGACCGGCCGGCCCTTCACCGCCGCCGAGGCGGTGGCGTGGGGCATGATCAACCGCGTCTGCGAGCCGGCGGAACTCATGCACGCGGTGCTCGAGACGGCGCAGCGCATCGCCGCCAACGCGCCCCTCTCGACGCGCCAGATCAAGCAGAGCGTGAACGTGGGCATCGGCCTCGATCTCGCGAGCGCGCTGGCGTTCGAGATCGAGGCCTATAACCGAATGGTCCCCACCGAGGACCGGCGCGAAGGTATCGCCGCGTTCAACGGGAAGCGGCGCCCGGTCTTCAAGGGAAGCTGATCACACCTTCCGGCGAGGCTTCAGCGGCGGCTTCACCTCGGGCGGCATCGGGCAGGCATAGTCCATGCCACCGGTGCGCTCGCGGTGATCCGCCTTGGCGCGGGCGATCAGCGTCTCGTCGCTGAATGCGGCAACCGCGGTGGAGGCCATCACCTTCGCCACGTGCGCCATGCCCTTGTGCGCCGCCGGCGACTTGCCCTGCGCCGTGAGCTGCCAGGAATGGAACGGCGTGCCCACGGCGCAGGTGGCGCCATCCGCCTGCACCGTGGGCACCTTCCACGACACGTCGCCGACGTCGGTCGAGCCCAGCGACAGCTCGCCCACGGAGCCGAGCGGGACGATGAAGTCCGCCAGCACCGCGCCGGTGTCCTTGAGCCCGAGCTGCTTCCACGGCTCGGCGATGTCCGCGGGCGAGAGCGTGGCGCGGATCTTCTCGGCGTAGGCGCGGTCGGCGTCGTCGAAATCCGGCGGGCCGAGCCGCTCCATCGCGTCGTGCATCGCGCGCTCGAGCGGCGTGTTGCCGAGCAGGTTGGAGACGGCGGAGACGACGTTCGCCGTGACCTTCGTCTCGGTCATCAGCGCGGCGCCCTCGGCGATCTTCTTGACCCGCTCGACCAGGCCCGCGAGCGTGCGCAGGTCGTCGGCACGGATCAGGTGGCGGACGGTCGCCTTGGCCTGCACCACGTTGGGCGCGATCCCGCCGGCATCCAGATACGCGTAGTGCATGCGCGCGGACGAGGGGATGTGTTCGCGCATGTAGTTCACGCCGACGCTCATCAGTTCCACCGCATCCAGCGCGGAACGGCCGAGATGCGGGCTCGCCGCCGCGTGGCTGGCGCGACCCTCGAAGGTGAAGTCGATGCGCGTGTTGGCGAGCGAGCGTGCGTGGTTGACGCCCGCGAGCGAGTTCGGGTGCCAGGTGATGGCGATGTCCACGTCGTCGAACGCGCCGTCGCGCGCCATGAACGCCTTCGCCGCGCCGCCCTCTTCCGCGGGACAGCCGTAGTAGCGCACGCGGCCCTTCATGCCGTTCGCCTTGAGCCAGTCCCTGACCGCGGCGGCGGCCATCATCGCGCCGGCGCCGAGCAGGTTGTGGCCGCAGCCATGGCCCATGCCGTCGCCCGGCAGTGGCTTCGGCTCATCGAGGCCGGCCTCCTGCGAGAGCCCGGGCAGCGCGTCGTATTCGCCGAGGATGGCGATCACCGGGCCGCCTTCGCCCGCCTCGCCGATCACCGCGGTCGGGATGCCGGCGACCTCGCGCGTGACGCGGAAGCCCTCGGCCTCCAGCATCGCGGCGTGTTCCGCGACGCCGGCATACTCGTCGTAGGCGATCTCGGGCCTGTCCCAGATGCGATCGCTCATCGCGTTGTAGCGCTCGCGGCGCTCGTCCACGTAGGTCCACACGGGGTCGCTGTTACGCATCGATAATATCCTGCTGTCGGAACAAAACTTGTGGGGCGCCGCCTCACCGCGGCGCCCCGTCGTCACTCGCCGCGGGCTACGCGGCCCGGCGAGGCTTGAGCGGCGGCTTCACGTCGGCGGGCATCGGCGAGCGGTACGGGATGCCGCCGGTGCGCTCCTTGAACTCCGCCTTGGCGCGCGGGATCAACGTCTCGTCGGTGAAGGCGGCGACGGCGGTGGAGGCCATCACCTTCGCCACGTGCACCATGCCCTTGTGCGCCGCCGGCGACTTGCCCTGCGCCGTGAGCTGCCAGGAATGGCCGGGCGTTCCGACCGCATAGGTCGCGCCGCGCGCCTGCACCGTCGGAACCTTCCAGGAAACGTCGCCGACATCGGTCGAGCCCTTGGAATCGTCCCCCACCGCGTCGAGCGGGACGATGAAATCCGCGAGCACCGAGCCGGTGTCCTTCATGCCGACGCGCTTCCAGGGGGCTGCGATGTCCTCCGGCTTCAGCGTGGCGCGGATCTTCTCGGCATACGCGCGGTCCGCTTCGTCGAATTCCGGCGGGCCGAGGCGCAGCATCGCGTCGTACATCGCCTTTTCCAAAGGCGCGTTGCCGAGCAGGTTGGAAACGGCGGAGACAACCTTGGTCGTGACCTTGGTCTCGGTCATCAGCGCGGCACCCTCGGCGATCTTCTTCACCCGCTCGACCAGCGAGGTCAGCGTCGGCAGGTCGTCGGCGCGGATCAGGTGGCGCACGGTCGCCTTGGCCTGCACCACGTTGGGCGCGATCCCGCCGGCATCGAGATACGCATAATGCAGCCGCGCGGTGGAGGGAACGTGCTCGCGCAGGTAGTTCACGCCCACGCTCATCAGTTCCACGGCATCGAGTGCCGAGCGGCCGAGGTGAGGGGACGCCGCCGCGTGGCTGGCGCGGCCCTCGAAGGTGAAGTCTATGCGCGTGTTGGCGAGCGACTTCGCGTCGTTGACACTGACGAAGGCGGATGGATGCCAGGAGATCGCGATGTCCACGTCGTCGAACGCGCCGTCGCGGGCCATGAAGCCCTTCGCCGCGCCACCCTCTTCCGCGGGACAGCCGTAGTAGCGCACGCGGCCGGCAACGCCGTTCGCCTTGAGCCAGTCCTTCACCGCCGCCGCCGCGAGCAGCGAGCCGGCGCCGAGCAGGTTGTGGCCGCAGCCATGGCCCATGCCGTCGCCCGGCAGCGGCTTGTGCTCGGCGACGCCCGCCTCCTGCGAGAGGCCGGGCAGGGCGTCGTATTCGCCAAGGATGGCGATCACCGGCCCGCCTTCGCCCGCCTCGCCCATCACCGCGGTGGGGATGCCCGCGACGTCGCGCGTGACGCGGAAGCCCTCGGCCTCCAGCATCGCCGTGTGTTCCGCGACGCCCGCGTATTCATCGTAGGCGATCTCCGGCTTGTCCCAGATGCGGTCGCTCATGTCGTTGTAGCGGTCGCGCCGCTCGTCGACATGGGTCCAGACCGGATCGCTGTTGCGCATCGAATTCCCCCTCTTGCCGTCATCACGCATGGTCGCGGCCAGCCTAGTCCTTTTTGCGCGCGAGGGTAGGGGCGGCGGGGCGGGTCAGCCCGCCTTCGCCTCGCGCCGGCGGCGGTGAAGGATGAACTCGGTGTAGCCGTTGGGCTGCGACGTGCCCTCGAACACCAGGTCGCAGGCGGCCCTGAACGCGACGCCGTCGAAGCCTGGCGCCATCGGCCTGTAGGCGGGATCGCCCGCGTTCTGCCGGTCCACCACCTCCGCCATGCGCCGCATCGTCGCCATCACCTGCTCGCGCGTGGCGATGCCGTGGCGCAGCCAATTGGCGATGTGCTGGCTCGAGATGCGCAGCGTCGCGCGGTCCTCCATCAGCCCCACGTCGTCGATGTCCGGCACCTTGGAGCAGCCGATGCCCTGGTCGATCCAACGCACGACATAGCCGAGGATGCCCTGGGCGTTGTTGTCGAGCTCGCGCTGCACGTCCTCGGGCGACCAGTTGGCGCGATCGACCACCGGCAGCGTCAGCAGGTCGGAAAGCTTCGCCTTGTCGCGCCCCGCGATGGCTTGCTGGCGCGCCGTCACGTCCACCTCGTGGTAGTGCAACGCGTGCAGCGTCGCCGCGGTGGGCGAGGGGACCCAGGCGGTGGTGGCGCCCGCCTCGGGATGGACGCGCTTCTGCGCCAGCATGTCCGCCATGCGGTCCGGCATCGCCCACATGCCCTTGCCGATCTGCGCGTGGCCGGCGAGGCCGCAGGCGAGGCCGACATCGACGTTGTTGTTCTCGTAGGCGCCGATCCAGACCGACTTGCGCATGTCGCCCTTGCGCACCATCGGTCCGGCCTCCATCGCGGTGTGGATCTCGTCGCCGGTGCGGTCGAGGAAGCCGGTGTTGATGAACACCACGCGTTCTGCCGCCGCCGCTATGCAGGCGGCGAGATTCGCGGAGGTGCGCCGCTCCTCGTCCATGATGCCCATCTTCAGCGTGAAGCGCGGCAGGC
>JAJZUI010000059.1 GCA_021847175.1 Pseudomonadota bacterium | reverse complement strand
CCCTGCCAGACCGCTTCATCGACCACGACAGCCAGAAAAACCAACTCGCCCAGGCCGGACTCGACGCCAAGGCCATCACCAACACCGCACTCCAGGCACTCGCACAGCAGGCAGAAAGGGCGGTGCGGGCCTGACCCCGTGCCCAAGCAGCGTGCCGACCAGTTGCTGGTGGCGCGCGGCCTCGCGGAGAGCCGGGCGCGCGCGCAGGCGCTGATCCTCGCCGGCGTCGTCCGCAGCGGCGATGCACGCATCGACAAGGCCGGGCAGATGCTGGCCGAGGACGCACCGCTTGTCGTCACCGGCCGTGACCATCCCTGGGTGTCGCGCGGCGGACTCAAGCTCGCGCACGGGCTCGCGTCATTCGGGTTTTCCGCCGCGGGGCGCGTCTGCCTCGACATCGGCGCGTCGACCGGCGGTTTCACCGACGTGCTGCTGGCCAACGGCGCGGCACGCGTTCACGCCATCGATGTCGGGCGCGGCCAGCTCGCCTGGTCACTGCGCAATGATCCGCGCGTAGTGGTGCACGAGGGCACCAATGCCCGGTACCTGTCGCTGGAGACGATCGGCGAGGAGGTGGACGCGCTGGTCTGCGACGCGAGCTTCATCGGGCTCGCGACCGTGCTGCCGGCGCCACTGGCGCTGTGCCGCGCCGGTGCCTGGGCCATCGCGCTGATCAAGCCGCAATTCGAGGCAGGGCCCAGCGCCGTCGGCAAGGGCGGCGTGGTCCGCGACCCTGCGGTTCACACTGCCGTGTGCGAACGCATCCGCGCCTGGTGGGCGGCCCGGCCGGGCTGGACGGTTGTGGGCCTGGACAGAAGCCCGATCACCGGGCCCGAGGGCAATGTCGAGTTCCTGATCGGCGCCGTCCGCGGCTGAGCCGCACTGCCGAAGCGACGCCGGCTAATCCGGCGCGTACTGGCGCAGGTCGTGGTGGGAGATTTCCGCTAGTAGAGACCAGACACGCGCCGGCTGCATTGGCACGTCCGGGTCGTTGAGCAGCCGGTCGAGCTCATCGAGCTTGTTATTGAGGTCGGGATCCTGCATCGCCGGTCTCCGTCGTCGGCAAGAAGTCGTCGAGGCGGATGAGACGCGACAAGTATGACAGGACGATGGCGTTCTCGGCCACGCATTTCGTTACGTTTTCTTCCGGCCCGCGCGGGCGCGGCGTCTAGCCGCCGTTCTCCCCGCCGATCTCCGCGCGCAGCGTGTCGATCGGATGCCACGCGCCGTCGCGCTCGAAATGCCAGAACAGCCAGCCGTTGCAGGAGGGTGCGTTCTGCACCGCCGCGCCCACGCGGTGGATCGAGCCCTGGTGGGCGCCACAGCGGATGGTGCCGTCCGCCGCCACCACCGCCCGCACCTTGCGCGTTCGATCGGCGAGGCGGGTGCCCGGCGGCAGCAGGCCTCGCTCCACCAGCGTCCCGAACGGCACGCGCGGCAGCTCGCGCTTGCTCGGCGTCGTCGCCAGCGCCTCCGAGGGCACCGGCCTGACCTGCCTGAGCCGGAGCAGCGCCGCCTCGACATAGGCCGGATGGCGGTCGATACCGATGAAGTGCCGGCCGAGCCGGCGTGCGACCGCCGCCGTGGTCCCGGTGCCGAGGAACGGGTCGAGCACGATGTCGCCCGGTGCCGTGCTCGAGACCAGCACGCGGTGCAGCAGCGCCTCCGGCTTCTGCGTCGGGTGCAGCTTGAGCCCGTGCGCGTTGCGCAGCCGCTCGGCGCCGGTGCAGAGCGGGATGAACCAGTCGCTGCGCATCTGCAGGTCGTCGTTGAGTGCCTTCATCGCCTGGTAGTTGAAGCGATAGCGCGCATCGCGCCCGCGCGCCGCCCAAAGCAGCGTCTCGTGCGCGTTGGTGAAGCGCCGGCCGCGGAAATTCGGCATCGGGTTGGCCTTGCGCCAGACGATGTCGTTGAGCAGCCAGAAGCCGAGATCCTGCAGGATCGCGCCGATGCGGTAGATGTTGTGGTAGCTGCCGATGACCCAGAGCGTGCCATCCTTGCGCAGTACGCGCCGGCATTCCGTGAGCCAGGCGCGGGTGAAGGCGTCGTAGGCCGCGACATCCTCGAAACGGTCCCACGCTTCGGTGACGCCATCGACCAGGCTCTCGTCCGGCCGGCGCAACTCGCCGCCGAGCTGAAGGTTGTAGGGCGGGTCGGCGAACACGCAGTGCACCGAGGCCGGCGGCAGGGTCTGCATGATGCGCACGGCATCACCGCGGATCACCTGGTCGAGCGGCAGGTCTCGGACGATCTCCACGTGGTTCCTGTCGGCTCGTTGGGGAGGGCGTGATGGCGGCGTTGAGGGCAGGCGGGAGTCGGGCTTGGCGAGGGAAGCACGGGAACGGGTCTTCGTCAGGGGGGGCATGAGGCCGTATTGCTCGTTGGCGCGTCAACCGCGGACCGGACCGGTGGCGGCGAGCAGCCGTGCCACCGGGCCGAAGCCCGCGCGGTGATGCGGGGTGGGACCGAATTGTTCCAGGGCCGCGCGATGCGGCGCCGTGGGGTAGCCGGCGTTGCGTTCCCACCCATAGCCCGGGTAGCGGAGCGCGAGACGCGCCATCAGCCGGTCGCGCAGCACTTTGGCGAGGATGGAGGCGGCACCGATCGCCGGCTCCGTGGCATCCCCGCCGACAATGCAGCGCACCGCGCAGTCGAGCCGTGGCGGCTGGTTGCCGTCCACAAGCACCAAGGCGGGCCGGCGCGGCAGCCGCAGCACCGCGCGGCGCATCGCCAGCAGGCTGGCGCCGAGGATGTTGCGCACCGCAATCTCGGCGACCGAGGCCGCCCCCAGGCCGATCTCGACCCCGGGACAGGCGCCGAGCGAGGCGGCGACTGCCTCCCGCGCGGCAGCAGACATCGCCTTGGAGTCGCCGATGGCGCCCGCGAGCGAGGCGGGCAGCCGGCGCGGCAGGACCACCGCGGCGGCGATAACGGGCCCCGCCAGCGGCCCGCGGCCGACCTCGTCCACCCCGGCCACGACCCGTTCGGCCGTCATGCCCGCCCCCTCGCGAGCACGGCGTGGAACACCGCGATCTGCCCGGCACTGGTGGCGTCCCAGCTGAAATCCTCGGCATAGGCGCGGGTCGCGGCGCGGTCCGTGGCGGCCGCCAGGTCGCGGATGGCGGCGGCGAAACCCTCCGGCGTGTTGGCCGCGACGATGCGTCCGGCGGCGGGCGCCGCGACCACTTCCGGGTTGCCGGGGATCCGGCTCGCCACCACCGGCGTGCCGCAGGCCATCGATTCCAGCAGCACGTTCGCCCAGCCCTCGCGCTCCGAGGCGAGAACCGAGATATCGGCCGCGGTGTATAGGGGCGCCAACTCCGCATGGGGCAGCGGCCCCAGGAAGCGCACGCGCCCGGCGAGCCCGCGCGACGCCGCCAGCGCCTCCAGCCGCCCGCGCTCGGGCCCCTCGCCCGCGATCAACAGCCGCCATTCCGGCAGCAGCGCCATGGCGGCGATGGTGAGGTCGTGGCGCTTGCGGGCAATGAGCCCGCCGACCGAGACAAGTGCCGGCCCGTCGAGCCCGAAGGCCGTGCGCGCGGCGGCGCGGTCGGCCGGGCGGAAACGCGTGAGATCGACGCCGTTGCGCAGCACCGTCACCTTGTCCGCCGGCGCGCCGAGCTCGATCAGCCGTTCGCGCAGGCCGCCGCTCACGGCAATCAGCGCCGCTGATTCGCGGATGACGCGCAGGACCTGCCGCCGCGGCCAGGCGTGATCCGGCATCTGCGTCACGTCCGAGCCGCGCGCGGTGACCACCACGGGGATGCCGAGCCGGCGGCCAAGCGCCAGCGCCGCGACGCCGTCGGGATAGAGATAATGCGCGTCGATAAGGTCGAAGCGCCGCCCGGCCAGCAGCGGATGCGCGAGCGCGCGCAGCGCCGCCCGGCGCAGCGCCAGCGGTGCCGTCCACTGCCCGAGGCCGCGCACATGCGCGAAGCCCGGGTGCAGCACCGCCGCACCGCGCGCGGCGGACTCGGCGTCACGCAGCGACCACGGTGGGTGCGGCATCGGCGCCAGCACCGCGGCCTCTACCGAATGCGTCGCCAGCAGATGCTCGAGCCGGTTGCGCACGAAGACGCCGTGATTCGGCCGGCCCGGCCCCGGGAACAGCGAGGTGAAGGTGAGCAGGCGCAGCGGCCGGCCCGCCAAGGCCGGCCCGTCCGATACCTCAGTGTCCAGCGGAGACCGTCGCGTACAAATGCTGAGCCGCCGCGCGCTCCGGGAACGCCTTGAACCGGGCAAGGAGCGTCTTGAGCACGCTCGCGGCTCCCTGCTTGTTGCCGGTCTTATCCAGTGCAACAGCGTAATGGTAGACGATCGCCGGGTTGCCGGGCGCAGCACCGCTTGCCACGCGCAGCAGCGGCAACGCTTTGGCAGCCTGTCCGTCGCCCACCAGGATCCAGCCGAGCGTGTCCTCGATCGGCGGCGCGGGATCGAGCAGATAAGCCTTCTGCGCCGTGGCCAGCGCGCGCTTGTCGCCCTTGTGCTGATAGATCCAGGCGAGGTTGTTGAGCGCCGGTGCGTCGCGCGCGCCCCTCGCCACTGCCTGCTCGAACAGGACCTGCGCCTCGTTGAGGTTGTTGAGCGAGAGATCGAGTGAGCCGAGCGCCAGCATCGTGAGCACACTGTCCGGGTGGCTCTTCAACCAGTCGTGCAGCGTGGCAAGGGCGGCTTTCGTGTCGCCAGCGGCCTGCTGCGCCCCCGACAGGCGAATGGCCAGCACGGTCGAGGGAGTATGTTGCAACGCCGTTTCGTAAGTGGCGATTGCCTCCTTGAACTGGCGCAACGACATCAGCGTATCCCCGACCAGCAGGGAGCTGATCGCCTGGTTGGCCGGGTCGGCGGCGAGGGTTTTTGCCTCCCCGACCGCAGTCTTGGCCCCGGCGGCGGCTTTCTCGACGTTGATACGCGCCATCACGAGCGGGAAGATACCAGGCGTCTGCTTCATGCCCGCATCGAGAACCGCTCGCGCGCCCGCGAAATCCTTCTGCTGGACCATCAGCCCCGCAAGCGCGATGCGCACGGATATGTTCTTCGGCGAGCGCCCGAGCACGCGGCGCAGCGCTTCCTCCGCGTGCCTGGGATGCTTCGAGGCGAGATAGGCGCGCGCCTCCGCCTCGTCGAGCAGGTCGGAATTCGCCTGCGTCGCCGTTGCCTTCTTCACCAGATCGAGCGCCTTGGCCGGCTCGCCTGCCCGGACATAGAGGTCGGACAGCGCGGCCGTGACAGCGGTGTTGGCCGGAACCGCCTGGTGCGCGGTCTCGAGCATCGGTATGGCGCGGCCAATCTGCTGGTTGGCGACGTAAAGCTGGGTCAGGGCCGAGGCAGCCTGGAGATTCGCGGGCTGTGTCGCGAGGATGTCGCCGAGCAGCTTCTCCGCGGCATCGGTTCGTCCCTGCATGGCGGCGATGCGTGCCAGGTTCATGCGCGCCTGGACGGATCCCGGGTGCGCCTTGAGGACCGACTCAAGCGTAGCGTTTGCGGTATTGAAATGGAGCGCCGCCATTTCCACGAGGCCCTTGAGGTTCCCCACACCCTCGTTGCTGGCGGGCACCAGCTTGAGCAGGTCCGCCATCGCCTTCTGCGCCCCCGCCAGATCGCCGTTGGCCAGCGCCGTGACCACGAGCGCGGCCTGGGTGGAGGCGTTATGCGGCGCCACCGCGAGCGACTTCTTGAGCTCCTCGGCAGCCCCGGCCGCGTCGCCCGACTGCAGCCGCGCGGCCGCGAGGTGCGCCATGATGTCGGGATTGTCGGGCGCAAGCTTCTGTGCACCCACGAACGCCTGCACCGCCTTCGCCTGGTTGCCCACCGCGCCATAAGCCTGGCCCAGCAGGTCCAGCATCTGCGCATCCTGCATGCCGGCGGCGACGGCCTTCTTGAGGACGCCGATCGCCTGCTCCGGTCGTTGCGTGGCGATATCGATCCGCGCCAGCATCTCGACGCCCGCCGGGTCATGCGGTGCGAGTGCAACGTATCTCTCCGCCGCGCTGATCGCCTGTTCGGCCTGGCCCAGGTTGAATTTTACAACGGCTTCGAAATAATAGGCCCGCGGGAAATGGTCGAACAGCGGCTGGATCTTGGTGAGCAGCGCGTCGGCCTTGGTGTAGTCGCGCTGGCGCGCGGCGACCACCGCCTCGATATAGAGCGCGGCGGCGCTGCGCGGATATTGCTTGAGCACTGCCTGCGCATCCGCCTCGGCACGCTTGTCCTGGTTGGCCTCGATCAGCATGTTCGCCCGCTCGAGGCGCAGCGTAACGTTGCTCGGCGCGAGCTTGAGCGCCTGGTCGAGTTTGGCGATGGCCTCGAGGCGCTGGCCGCGCGCGCTGAGCAGCTGCGCCTTGAGCAGCAGCGCGGGGATGTCGTTGGGCGCGACCGCCAGCGCCCGATCGACCGCATGTTCGGCTTGGGTGAGCTTGTGCTCGGTGGCATAGAGCCGTGCCATCGCCATTTCCGGATCCGGCAGACCCGGTGCCAGCTTCATCGCCTGTTCGAGGGTCGCCTGCGCCTCGGTATGCCGCCCGAGAGAGAGCTGCGCCAGGCCGCGCATCACAAGCAGCGGCACATTGCTCTTGTCGGGCTTGGCGGGTGCGGGGAACTCGGCGAGGAGCTTCTGGAACTTGCCTTCCTGCATATAGGTCTCGGCAAGCAGCTGGTTGGTCGTCGCCAGCTGGTAGCCGCTCTCGCGAGCGAGACGGAACTCGCGCTCCGCGGCCACGGGGTTGCCAAGCCGAAGCTGAACAATGCCAAGCCGCAGATGCGCCTCCGGGTTGCGCGGATCGCTGCGCACGGCGCGGCGCAGCAGTAGCTCGGCCGCGGGCAGGTTGCCGTGGCTCATTTCGACACGCGCCTGCGCCAGCGGGCTCGGCCTGCGGATGTATTTCCACCAGGCTGCACCGGCGCCACCCCCGAGGACGACGAGCACGACAGCGGCGATGATGACCTTCTTCATAATCCGGCCTTCCCGAGGGTCTTCGTTACGGCGTGGAACAGCCTCCGCCGCCCGCCGGCAACCTAGTCGCAATCAGCCCGCCGTGGAATCGCCATCACGTGTCGAAGCGGTCAGGCACACAAAAAGTCACGGGAGACGGCGGCTTCGCAGGGTCGCGCCGGCAAGGACGCGATCCTCGTTGGGATGCGATGCCGTCATGTCCGAAGCCGGTGGGGTTTCCCGTCCAGCCGGGAAGCTACCGGTCGCCGCGGTCCCCACCCCGGAAACGAACGGCCGCAACGCAAACGCCCCGGCCGCACGATCCGGGTCCCCTGGGCGAGGCTCTAACGCGACCCCTCACGGAAAAGGACCACGCGGATGGTCGAGGCCAGGATAAGGAAATCCAGCAGGAGACTACGATTCTTAATGTAGTAGAGATCGTAGGAGAGCTTCACGCGCGCATCGTCGATCGAGGCGGCATAGGGCGCGCTCACCTGCGCCCAGCCGGTGATGCCGGGCTTGACCGAGAGGCGGTCCGCGTAGCCCGGAATCCGGTCCGCGAGTTCGCTGGTGAACTCAGGCCGTTCCGGGCGTGGTCCGACCAGGGCCATGTCGCCTGCGATCACGTTCAGCAGTTGCGGCAGTTCATCAATCCGCAGGCGGCGGATGACGGCACCGACGCGCGTCACCCGCGGGTCGTGCTCCGTGGCCCAGACCGCGCCGCGCGTCTCCGCATCCACCCGCATGCTGCGGAACTTGTAGACGGTAAAGGGGCGGCCGTCGCGGCCGACGCGGACCTGGCGATACAGGATCGGCTTGCCGTCCTCGAGGCGGATCGCCGCCGCGGTCAGCAGCATCACCGGGAGAGACACGACGAGGAGGACGACGGCGCCAGCGAGGTCGAGGGCGCGGTGCACGAACTGGCCGACGCGCGAGCGGCCGACCCGGTCCGCGTAGAGCAGCCAGTCGGGATCCAGGTTCTCGATGTCGAGGCGGCGCAGCCGGCTCTCGCGGAACTCGGCCTCGCCGAAGAGCAGCGGGCTTTCGTGCCTGCGGGCCATCAGCGCGCCAACCGGGATCTCCGCGCGCGCGGCTCGGGTGACGACCACGCCCCAGAGCCTGCCACGCCCGAAACGCCCACGGTTGCGCGTAGCCAACAGATCCGGCAGCGCCGACGGAGGAACGACCCCGCCGATGCGGATGAAGCCCGGCCGGTGGCCCTGGATCGCGGCGGCCAGGCTGGCGGCGTCGTTGGGGGTGCCGACGATCAGCACGGTGCGCAGGAACCATCCTCGCGCCAGCGCGTATTTCAGCGTGAGCCGGGTCGCCAGCAGCAGTACCAGCCAGGCGCCGAGCACTTTCGCCACGGCAAGGGAGTCGCTCTGAGCGAGTTCGCGGAAGCTGCCGTCCAGCGTGTAGACGCAGAGGAAGATCAGCGGGAAGGCAATGAGACCGCCGGTAAGCGTGCTGCCAACCAGGCGCCGCGCCTCGACAACGATCTCCGGCCGGTACAACCCCGCGAGCGCGGCACCGAGGCCGAGCGTAAGGGCCAGGATCGCCGCCCGGTCCACCACTCCCATGTCCAGTCCCGCCGCGGCACCGGCCGGCACCAGCAGGACGTAGAAGATCGCCATGCCGAGAACGAATTCGACCAGCCAGAAGGCCAGCATCTCGGCCGGCAAATGGGCGCGCATCACCCGCACGTCGCCCTCCACCGAGGCATCTGAGTCATCACGCCAGCGCAACGGCGCGAGGGGGTTCGCGCCAGCACTCCTCGCAAGGTCCCAGGTGATGAGTTATTTCGAAAAAATGTCATTAATGAGATAGTATCAGAGGATGGAAAAAGGTCAAGCATTTCTTGGTAACCCGGCAAGCCCGAAGGTCGCATAAATCCATGACCTTGTTCACATCGCCTACAAAACTTCAAACACGAGAGCCATAAATGAGACACGTCTCTCCAGGCATGCCCGCGTCTCGGCAGCGACAAAAAATAGCGCCCGTAAGCGCAGCATCCGTTTGCAGATGGGGACCGATTGCACCACAGTCAGCCCCGTCCGCGGTCGGGAGGCTGTCGGGCTGCTGCCATCCTCGGCAGGCGCGTAGCTCAACGGCAGAGCGCTGCCTTTACCCGGCAGAGGTCGGGGGTTCGACTCCCCACCGCGCCTAGAGGACGCAGCCGAGTTGCTTTTGGGATAGACGTATCGACACCACCGCCTGGAGGCGCCGCGCTCGAAGGACCGGCTGCCCCAAATACCCGCCTGACGAGCCGCCCCTGGAACCCGTTCGCGTACGACCCGCAAGGAACCGCCGAT
This sequence comes from Pseudomonadota bacterium, assembly GCA_021847175.1. Lineage (GTDB taxonomy): Bacteria > Pseudomonadota > Alphaproteobacteria > Acetobacterales > Acetobacteraceae > JAJXXT01. The sequence continues at coordinate 8,723 of JAJZUI010000059.1, read as the reverse complement.
GCCCTCTTTCCCGCGCGCCGCACAAATCCGCCGCCCGCACATCGCCGCCATCGCCTCGCTGACGCTGGCCGCGCTGCTCGCCGCCTGCGCACCCCCGGCAACGCCGGTGGCCGACATCCCGGTGGCCAAGAACGGCAACACGCCGTCCGAATACGTCATCGGCGCCGGCGACACGCTCGGCATCTCCGTCTACCAGGCGCCCGAGCTTTCGGTGCCCAGCGTGCCGGTGCGCCCGGACGGGCGGATCTCGATGCCGCTGATCCCCCAGATCATGGCGGCCGGGAAGACGCCGACCGAGCTCGCCCAGGAAATCACCGATCGGCTCAAGGAATACGTCAAGGATCCGATCGTGACCGTGATGGTCTCGAATTTCGTGGGTCCGCTGAGCCGCCAGATCAAGGTGATCGGGGCGGCGACGCATCCCGAGGCGATCCCCTACCGCGCCCACATGACCCTGCTCGACGTCATGATCGCGGTGAAGGGCCTGACCCGCTTCGCCGCCGGCAACCGGGCGGAGATCATCCGAACCGTCAACGGCAAGCGCTACGTCATCCACGTGCATCTCGCCGACCTGCTGGATGGCACCGACATCAAGCAGAACATCGAGATGCAGCCGGGTGATACGCTGATCATCCCGCAGAGCTATTTCTGAGGAGCACGTAGTGGGCGAACTCCACGTCCTTATCCGCCGCTACGCGACAGCGGCCTGGCGTTATCGCTGGGCCACGATCGCCTTTGCCTGGGCCGTTGCCCTGCTGGGCTGGGTCGGCGTGATGGCGATCCCCAACCAGTACCAGGCCAGCGCGCGCGTCTACGTCAACGCCGACGCGGTCCTGACGCCGCTGCTGCAGGGCATCGCCGCCAATGCCGGGGTCACAAACCAGCTCGACCTGCTGCAGCGCACCCTGCTGAGCCGGCCGAACCTGCAGAAGGTGATCGCGCAGACCAACCTCGACCTGCAGATCACCGGCCCGGCGGACATGGAGGCGATGCAGGCCGCCCTCGCGAAGCAGATCCACCTGGTCCACGCGACCCAGCATCTGTTCACGATCTCCTACGACAACACCAACCCGCGGCTGGCCTACGACGTCGTCAACGCGATCCTCAACATCTTCATCGAGAACAAGACCGGAACCAACCGTTCCGAGATGGCCAACGCCCAGGCCTTCATCGATCAACAGCTCGCCGACTACGAGAAGCAGCTGCGTGCCGCCGAGCAGCGCCGTGCCGCCTTCATGGCCAAATACATCGACCTGCTGCCGGGCGACAACGGCATCTCCCGCCTCGATGCCCAGCGCACCGCGCTGCGCCAGCTCCAGGGCGAGCTTGCCGACGTGGCAGCGAAGCGCAGCCTGATCCAGAAGCAGCTCGCCAAGACGCCGGCCACGGTGCCGATCGGTAGCGTCGCGGCGGCCAGGGGCGCGCCGCCCATCGACCCCGCCGTGCAGGCGGCCGAGCAGCGGCTGGCGGAGCTCAGGATGCGGTTCACCGACAAGGCGCCTGAGGTGATCGCCGCGAAACAGCAGCTCGAGGCCCTGCAGGCCACCTCGCCTACGCGGATGGCGGTGGCCGCGGCGGGCCAGGGAGCGGCCGGCAAGAACCAGGTGCCGAACCCGATGTACGAGCCGCTGAAGCTGAGCCTGCTGCAGGCGGACCTGCAGGTCGCGGCGCTGCAGCGTCAGGTCGCGACGGCGCAGCAGGAGACCGCGCGGCTGATGGCCGAGGCCCGCAACGTGCCGGAGCTGCAGGCCCAGTTCACCAACATGAACCGCGACTACGCGGTGCTGCGGAAGAACTACGAGGAACTGCTCTCCCGGCGCGAGGCAATGCGCATCGGCAAGGCAGCGGACACCAAGGCCAATAAGATCCAGCTGCAGATCATCGACCCTCCTCAGGTCCCGCAGGTGCCCGTGGCGCCGAACCGACCCTTGCTGGTGACCGGCGTGTTCCTGCTGGCGATCGGCGGCGGGGTGGGCGTGGCCGTGCTGCTCTCGCAGTTCGACCAGTCCTTCCATACGCTCGACGATCTGCGCTCCCTGGGGCTGCCCATCGGTGGCTCGATCTCGCTGTTGGGCAGCGTGGCGCGCTGGCGCCAAGCCGGCGCCGTCGCCCTGTTCTCGGCGGGGCTCGTGGTGCTCGGCGTGATCTACGGCGGGCTGCTCTACCACATCATCTCCAGCGGACCAGGGAGCGCGTGACGATGACGCCCGCCGAAGAGCCGGGTTCCGGCCATCTGATCGAACGCTTCGCCTCGCGCCTGCGCGGCGTCGGCGGCCTGACGGCGGCGCCTGACTCAGCCGGCCAGGAGGCCGGGACGGCCGGTCTGGAGAACATGGCCGCGGACGCGCCGCCCACCCAGCACCCGCGCGAGGCAGCGATGCCACTCGCGGCGAGGTTCGAGGCGCTGACAGCCGCCGTGGCGGGCGAAGCCGACTCGCAGCCGGCCACCGAGCCGGGCGACACCGCGCGCGCTGATCGCTCCGACGGCGCCGAGCGCCATGTCCGCCGCCCGCCACCTGAGCCGATCCGGCCGTGGACCGGCGCACCGGTAGGGACGGGGTCGACGCTTCCCACCAAGCCCGTCAGCATCGACTGGGACGTGCTCGCCGCCGCCGGACTCGCGGTGGGCCAGACGACGCGCACGCGCATCGCCGAGGAGTTCCGCATCGCGGCCGGGCGAGTCCTGCGCGCCGTGCGCGCCTCCTACACACCCGGGCGCGGCGCCGGCAACGTGGTGATGATCACGTCGGCACGACCCGGCGAGGGCAAGAGTTTCAGCGCGCTCAACCTTGCGGGCTCGCTGGCGCAGCATACGCCGCGCAACATCCTGCTCGTCGATGTCGACGCGAAGGAACGGCCGATTTCCGCCGATCTCGGCCTCGACGAACGGCTCGGCCTGCTCGACCTCGCCGCCGATCCCTCGCTGCGCGCCGAGGATCTGGTGCTGCAGACCGCGATTCCCCGCCTCTCTGTGCTTCCGATCGGCTCGCGCCAGGCGCACGCGCCCGACCTGGCGGCGGCAAGTCCCGTGACCGCCATGATCGAGCGCCTGGCGCGGCGTTTCCCCAACCACCTGCTGCTGCTGGACTCGCCGCCCTGCCTGTCCACGAGCGACCCCAGCACCTTCGCGCCGGTCGTCGGCCTGATCGTGATGGTCGTGGAAGCGGAAAAAACGCAAAAAAGCGAACTGATCGCCGCGCTCGACCTCGTTCGGGCTTGCGAAAACGTTATGCTGATGCTGAACAAGATCAAGCTCACCACCAGCTACACGTTCGGAGCCTATCATTATTTCGGCACCTACACGTAGTTCCGGTCGGCGTCCGGCCTCGCGGCGAGCCTCCCCGCGGCCCGGTCAGTTGTGTCGGAAAGCCGCCTATATCCTGGGTTTGACGGCGATCGGGGCAGGCGTCGCCATGCTCGCCGCCCCGCCTCCGGCGGACGCGCAGGCCGCCGGCCTGCTCCCCTCCAACGCGGCCGACGTCAACCTGGGCAACCTGCGCCAGATCTTCGACTCGGCGCTGGCAACCTCGGCGCCAGCGGGCGAGCCCGGCTTCACCGTGACGCCGGCCATCTCGATCAGCGGCTTTTTCGCCGACCCGGTGGCGGCCGGTGCCGGCACCAGTGGCTCCAGCCACGCGGATGTCGGCACGATCATCAGCCCCTCGGTGCTCATCAACGGGCAGAGCGCGCGGCTGCAAGGTACCCTGGCCTATAACCCCCGGGCGACGTTCTACGCCCAGGAGGGCAGCGCCGACAGCATCGGCCAGAACTTCAACGGCAACCTGCATGCGATCCTGGTGCCGGATACGCTGTTCCTCGACGCGCGTGGCACGGGCTCGCAGGTCCTGGGACAAGGCGGGTTCGGCAGCGCCGGCGCCAGCGGCCTCTCGCCGCAGCAACTGACGCAGACCTACGCGTTCCAGATCTCGCCCCTGCTGCAGCAGCGCTTCGACGGCACCGGCATCGCGGAACTTGGCTACACCTTCGCCGACACGGTGTTCGACAACGGCAACAACGTCCCCACGACCACCCCGTTCGGCACCGTCGCCCCGAACCAGAACGAGATCACCAACTCGGCGCATCTCGGCTTCATCTCGGGCGAGAATTTCGGTCGCGTGCGCTTCAGCGGTCAGCTTTCCGGCTCGCAGAGCACGGGCAGCAGCCTTGGCGTCTCGCACAGCTACCTCGCAAACGCCAGTCTCGCCTATGGGGTCTCGCACGCGATCATCCTGCTCGGCAGCCTCGGTTATGAGGATCTGCACTACGGCGGGACAACGCCGCTCAACATCCGCGACATGACCTGGAGCGTGGGTACGCGGCTGCTGCCCAACCCCAAGAGCACGCTCACGCTCACCTACGGCCGTCAGGACGGCAGCGACAGCTTCACCTTCGACGGCACGTATCAGCTCGGCTCGCATCTGCTGCTGAGCGGACGCTACTCGCAGGGGATCACCACCGCGGCGCAGGATCTGCAGAGCGCCCTGACCTCGTCGAAGCTCGACCCGTTCGGCAACCCCATCGACTCCGTAACCGGCGTGCCGCTGTTGCTCGAGGATAATTTCTTCGGCACATCGGGAACCGTCAACCGCACCGAGCGCTACAGCGCGTCGGTCGCCTACCTGCTGCCCCGCGACGTCATCACCCTGGCCGCCCGCACCGACCACAGCAAGGTGCTCAGCTCATCGACCGCGATCGCCGGCGGCCCCACCTCGACCTCCGGCAGCTATGTCTCGCTCGCCTGGCAGCACGACGTCTCGCCGACGGTCTCGACCAACGCCTCCTACCAGTACGGCATCCGCAGCGGCACGGGCAGCATCGATGTGCCGGGAACCTCGACCGAATACCTCAACAGCGTCGCCCTCGGCGCCAGCTGGCGCCTGTCGCGGACGCTGACGACCTCGGCGCAGTATGCCCTGGACATCACCTCGTCGCGCACCGCTGGGTACTCGCAAACCTCGCACTATCTGATCATTACCCTGAACAAACAGTTCTAAGCCATGTTCGAGCAGTTCTACGGGCTGTCGGCTCCGCCGTTTCAGCTGACGCCCGACCAGCGGTTCTTCTACCAGAGCCGCGGGCATGGCCGGGCCATATCCCACCTCATCTTCGGCCTGTCGCAGGGCGAGGGGTTCATCGTCATCACGGGCGAGGTGGGGGCCGGGAAGACGACGCTGGTGGAGCGGCTGTGGGCGCAGCTCGACCGCGAAACCTACATCATGGCCCGCGTCAGCACGACGCAGGTCTCGGGCGACGACCTGTTCCGCCTCGCCATGGCCGGCTTCGGCGTCAGCGCCGAGAGCGCCGACAAGGCAACCCTGATCGCGCATTTCGAGGAGATCCTGCGTGTCCGCCGCGGCGAGGGGCGGCGCCTGCTGCTGGTGGTGGACGAGGCGCAGAACCTGTCGCTGCCAGCGCTGGAGGAGCTGCGCATGCTCTCGAACCTTTCGGAGGAGGGTCAGGCCGGGCTGCAGACCATTCTGCTGGGCCAGCCGCAATTCCGTGCGCGCATCGCCAGCCCCGACCTCGAACAGCTGCGCAGCCGCGTTCTCGCCTCTTACCATCTCGGCCCGCTCGCCGAGGAGGAGACGCGCGCCTATATCGAGCATCGGCTGAAGGCGGTCGACTGGAAGGGAGACCCGAGCTTCACCGACGCGGCCTTCGCCGCCATTCACCGTGAGAGCGGCGGCGTGCCGCGCCGCATCAACCGGCTGGCTTCGCGCGTTATGCTGTACAGCGCGCTGGAGGAAGTGCACAAGATCACCGGCCCGATGGTGGATTCCACCGCCGAGGAACTGCAACGCGACCTCGAGGGTGGCGCGCCGGCGCATGCGGCACCGGTCCCGTCGCTGACGCCAGCCCCGGGGAGCATCCCCGCGGTCGTTCCCGGGCTCGCGGAACTGACCAGCCGTGTTGCCGCGCTCGAGGAATCCTCGGCGCGGCGCGAGCGCGTGTTCCAGCGGCTGATGGACGTCTTCGGCGGCGTCAGCGCGCGCAGCTGACACGGGCGATGCCAGGCGTTGCGCCCCAAGGCAGGATGACCGGAAAGACGGCCGGCGCGGCGGCGGGCGCGATGACGCTCGACGTGGAAGACTATTTCCAGGTCGAGGCCTTCGCCGGAATCGTCGATCCGGCGCACTGGGACGATTTCGCGCCGCGCGTCGCCGCCAACACCAGCCGCACCCTCGACCTGTTCGCGGCCAGCGGCGTGCACGCGACCTGCTTCACCCTCGGCTGGGTCGCCGAGCGCCACCCGGAGCTGGTGCGCCGCATCGTCGCCGAAGGGCATGAGCTCGCAAGCCACGGCTACGGGCATCAGCGCGTCGACCGCATCGGCGAGGCTGCCTTCGTTACGGACATCGCGCGGGCCAAGGCGCTGCTCGAGGATATCGGCGGCGTCGCCATCGCCGGCTACCGCGCCCCCACTTTTTCAATCGGCCCGCGCACGCCCTGGGCGTTCGAGGCGCTCGCCGCGGCCGGCTATCGCTATTCCTCCTCCGTCTTCCCGATCCGCCACGACCTCTACGGCGCGCCGGACGCGCCGCGCGGGCCGCATCGGTGCGGGCCGCTGCTGGAACTGCCGATGACCACGCTGCGCCTCGGCGGGCGCAACCTGCCCCTCTCCGGCGGCGGCTGGTTCCGGCTCGCACCCTACGCGCTGTTCCGCGCGGGGCTTCGCCGCGTGATCGGCGATGGCATGCGCGCGATCTTCTATTTCCATCCATGGGAGATCGACCCCGGCCAACCGCTGATCGCAGGCGCGTCCGCCCGCTCGCGCTTCCGCCACCGCCTCAACCTCGCGGCGATGGAGGGAAGGCTGCGCCACCTGCTGCACGACTTCTCCTGGGACCGGATGGACCGCGTCTTCGCGCCCGAACTCGCCGCCTGACCATGGCCCTCGCGATCCGCCCCCTCGACGCGGGAAACGCCACCGCCTGGGACGCGTTCGTCGCAGACCATCCGCGCGCCACGTTTTTCCACCGCGCCGGCTGGGCGCGCGCGATCGAGCAGGGCTTCGGCCACAAGACGCATTTCCTGCTTGCCGAGCGTGATGGCGCCGTCGCCGGCGTGCTGCCGCTCGGCGCGGTGAAAACGCGCCTGTTCGGCCACACTCTCATTTCGGTCCCGTTCTGTGTCTATGGCGGCCCCCTTGGCGACGAGCCGGCGACCGAAGCGGCGTTGCTTGCCGAGGCGGAACGGATCATGCGCGAGACCGCGGCGCCGGTGCTGGAACTTCGTCTGCTGCACGACCTCGATCCCGCCGCCTTCGAGGCTGATGCCTGGCCGGCGCGCGATGATCTCTACGTCACCTTCCGCAAGCGCTTCACCGCCTCCGACGAGGCGAACCTCAAGGCGATTCCGCGCAAGCAGCGAGCCATGGTTCGCAAGGGCATCGAGCGCGGCCTCACCTCCGAGGTCTCGCGCGACGTGACGGCGCTGCATCGCATCTATGCCGAGAGCGTGCGCAATCTCGGCACGCCGGTGTTTCCACGCCGCTGGTTCCAGGCGCTGATGGACGGCTTCGGCAACGACGCGGAGATTGTCACCATCCGCGACCGGGGCACGCCGGTCGCCGCGGTGATGAACTTCACCTTCCGCGACGAGATCCTGCCCTATTACGGTGGCGGAACGGCGACGGCGCGCCACACCTACGCCAACGATTTCATGTACTGGGAGGTGATGCGCCGGGCGGCGGCGCGCGGCCTCTCACTGTTCGATTTCGGCCGCAGCAAGCGCGGCACCGGCGCCTTCGCCTTCAAGAAGAACTGGGGCTTCGAGCCGACGCCGATCGTGCACCGCTACCGGCTGGCCGCGGGCGCCGAGATCCCCGACCTCAACCCGCTCAACCCGAAGTACCGGCTGTTCATCGCCGCCTGGAAGAAGCTGCCGCTGCCGGTCGCAAACCTGCTCGGCCCGGCGATCGTGCGCGGCCTCGGCTAAGCCCGGGTCACGCTCTCGATCACGGCGTCGAGCCGCGCGAACTGCGCCGCCCAGGTGAAATCGCGCTCCATCGCCGCCCGCCCGCGTGCCGCCAGCGCCGCGCGCCGCGCGGGATCGGCGAGCAGGTCGAGCACCGCGTCGGCGAACGCCCCGGCAGTCTCGGCGGGCACGATCCCCTCACCCGCCGGCAGGCCGGTGCCGCGCCAGGCGGCGAGGGAGGCCACCACGGGAACGCCCGAGGCCATGGCCTCCAGCACCTTGTTCTGAATGCCCCGCGCGAGCCGCAAGGGTGCCACGAACACGGTGGCGCGCCCGATCCAGGGGCGCACATCGGGCACCCGGCCCGTTACGGTCACGCCAGGGAGCGCGCCCAGGCGCCGCACCGCGGCATTCGGCCTGCTGCCCACGATCGCAAGCCGCACGGCCGGGCGCCGCGCGCGGATGCGCGGCAGCACCTCGGCACAGAACCACACCATCGCATCGACATTGGCGGCGTAGTCCATGACGCCGGTGAAGACGAGGGAATCCTCCTCCGGCACTGCGGCGCCGGGAGCGAAATAATCGAGATCGACGCCATTGCCGACCCAACTTACCGGTGCCCCCGGAATGAGTGTGCGAAAATCCGCGACCTCCGCCTCGGTGCACAACAGCGAATGGGAGAAGGCATGTGCGATGCGCCGTTCCCATTCGAGCAGCCGCCGCCCTTCCAGCGCGTAGAGGAGGCGCATCGGCCAGGCGGCGCTCTTCCCAAGATCCGCGAATTTACGGCTGTCGAGATCGGCGAA
>JAJZUI010000058.1 GCA_021847175.1 Pseudomonadota bacterium | reverse complement strand
GTTCGAGGGCAGGCGAACGACCGGGCTGCGATTCCGCCGTGGTGGGGCCGAGGAGACGATCCGCGCGCGGCGGGAAGTGATCCTGTGCGGCGGCGCGGTCAACTCGCCGCAGCTTCTGATGCTGTCGGGGATCGGACCGGGCGCGCATCTGCAGTCGCTCGGGATCGAAACGATCCAGGAGGCGCCCGGCGTGGGGCGGAACCTGCAGGACCATCTCAAAGTCGCGTTCGCCTATCGCTGCCGTGCGCCCATCACGGTCAACGACGTGATGCAGAACCCGCTGCGCATGGTGCGTGCGGGGCTGGAGTACGCGTTGTTCCGCAGCGGGCCACTGGCGCTGTCGGCGGCGTCGGCCGGTATCTTCGCGCGCACGCGGCCGGAGCTGGCGACGCCGGATATCCAGTTTCATTTCATCAACTTCTCGTCCGACACATCGGCGGCGGAGCTGCACCCGTTCTCCGGCTTCACCCAGCATGTCTGCCAGTTGCGGCCGGAGAGCCGGGGCGCGATCGAGTTGCGTTCCGCCGATCCCGCGGCGGCACCCGTGATCCGGCCCAACTATCTCGCCGAGGAGATGGACCGCCGGACGATCGTCGCGGGGCTCAAGCTCGCGCGGCGCATTGCCGCGCGGCCGGTGCTGCGCCGGTTCATCGAGAGCGAGCACGCGCCGGGCGATTCGGTGCGGACGGACGACGAGTTCCTCGACTACGCGCGGCGGACCGGGAGCACCGTCTTTCACCCGGTCGGCACCGCGCGTATGGGAAGCGACGCGATGGCGGTGGTGGACGAGCGGTTGCGCGTGCGCGGCGTCGAGGGACTGCGCGTGGCCGACGCCTCCGTCATGCCGACGCTGGTTTCCGGCAACACCAATGCCGCCTGCATCATGATCGGCGAGAAATGCGCGGACCTCGTCCGCGGAAAGGAGCTGGCCCGTGCCACTTGAACGTCCCCGCATTTTCTCGGCCACCATGGCGACCGAGACCAACACATTCTCGCCGCTGCCGACGTCGCTCGAAGCCTACCGCGAGACCGTGTTCTTCCGGCCCGGCGAGCACCCGGGCGACCAGCCGCGCATGTGCACGGCGCCGCTGTTCGTGGCGAGGCAGCGCGCGGCGAAAGAAGGCTTTACGCTCATCGAGGGGAGCTGTTTCGCGGCCTCGCCGGCGGGGCTCACGACGCGCGCGGCGCAGACGATGATGCGTGACGAGATCCTGGCGCAGATCAAGGCCGCGATGCCGCTCGACGGACTGCTGCTGGGGCTGCACGGGGCGATGGTGGCCGACGGGTGCGACGACGTGGAAGGCGAGCTGATCGAGGCGGCGCGCGCGATCGTTGGGAAGGATTGCGTGATCGGCGTGGAGCTTGATCCGCACTGTCATCTCACGCTGCGGCGGCTGCGCCACTCGGATATTGTCATTCTCTACAAGGAGTTTCCGCATACCGACGTGGTGGACCGCGCGGAGGAGCTGCTGACGCTGGTGCTGCGGACCATCCGCGGCGAGATCCGGCCGGTGATGTCGTGTTACGATTGCCGGCAGATCGGCTCCTATCCGACGACGGAGAAGCTGATGCGCTCGTTCGTCGACCGGATCATGGCGATGGAGGGGAAGGGCCGGGTCCTGTCGATCTCCATCGGGCATTGCTTCCCGTATGCGGACGTGGCGGAACTGGGCGGGCGCGTGCTGGTGGTGACGGATGGCGACAAGGCGGGGGCGGACCGGCTGGCGACGCAACTCGGCGAGGAATTCGTTTCGATGCGCGGCAGGACGGCGCCGCCCTACCTGGATGTCGCGGGGGCTGTTGGCGCGGCGCGGGGCGCGAATTCGTTTCCCGTAGTGATCGCCGACCCGGCGGACAACGCGGGCGGAGGTGCGCCGAGCGACAACACGACGTTCCTGCGCGCGCTGATGGCGGCTTGCGTCGAGGGCGCGTGCCTCGGGCCGATCTGGGACCCGATCGCGGTGCGGATCTGCAACGACGCGGGCGTGGGCGCGCGGATTCCGCTGCGGTTCGGGGGCAAGACGGGGCCCGCTTCCGGGCAGCCGATAGATGCCGAGGTGGAGGTGCTGGCGCTGGCCGCGGACGCGCACCAGAGCTTCGGGCCGACGACGGTGCCGCTCGGGGATTGCGCGGCGATCCGCGCCGGGGGCGTGGAGGTGGTGTTGATCTCCAACCGGACGCAGGCGCTGGGGCTCGAACTGTTCCGCAATGTCGGGATCGAACCGAAGGAGCGGCGGATCGTGGCGGTGAAATCCACCAACCATTTCCGCGCGGCGTTCGGGCCCATCGCTGCGCAGGTGCTGTATGTCGATACTGACGGGCCGCTTTCGCGCGATTATCGACGCATTCCCTACACGAAGGTGGTGCGGCCGATATGGCCGCTGGATGAGCAGACCTCGCCGGGGCTGATTTTCTGATGCGGCTGCCGGCGATCCCGCCCGAGGCGATGACGCCTGCGCAACGCTCGGTGTACGATGCGACCGTTGCGGGGCCGCGCGGGCGGATGGTGCCGCCCGTCGCGGCCTGGCTGCATTCGCCGGGGGTTGCCGGGCCAGCGCAGCAACTGGGGCAGCATATCCGCTATGAGTCATCGCTACCGCGGGCGTGGAACGAGATGGCGATTTTGCTGGTCGCCAGGCACTGGGGGGCGAGCTACGAGTGGTATGCGCACAAGCGCATGGCGCTCGAGGCGGGGCTGGCGCCGGGCGTGGTGGACGAGATTCTCGCCGGCAGGCCCCCTGCCCTGCCGGCGGAAGCAGCGGCGATTTACGACTACGTGGTAAGCTTGTTGGAGAAGCGCAACGTCTCCGCGGCACGGCACGAGGCGATGGTGGCGCATTGGGGCACGGCGGGCGTGGTCGATCTCGTGGCGCTGCTCGGGTACTACACGCTGGTTTCCATGACGCTCAACGCGTTCGAGATCGGGCTGCCGCCGGGAGAGAAGGCGGAGGTCTTGCCGCCGGTCGCGTGACCGGGCGCGGTGGCCGGGCGGCCCGGGTTCGCCTATATTGGGCGCAACAGGAGAAGTGTCATGCCGGAATCGTGCATCGTCGGTTGGGCCCATAGCCGCTTCGGCAAGCTCGAGGCGCCGGACGCGGAAGCCCTGATTGACATGGTGGCGCGTGCCGCGATCGAGGACGCGGGCATCGAGCCCACCGCAATCGATGCGATCTTCGTCGGCCACTACAATAATGGTTTCCAGCGGCAGGATTTCCCGTCCTCGCTGGTGCTGCAGTCGTTGCCGGAGTTGCGGTTCAAGCCGGCGACCCGCTACGAGAATGCGTGCGCGACCGGGACGGCGGCGATCCATGGCGCGCGCGACTTCATCGCGGCGGGGCGCGGGCGGCTGGCGCTGGTGGTCGGTGTCGAGAAGATGACGGCGACGCCGACGCCGGAGGTGGGCGAGATCCTGCTGTCCGCGTGCTACCGGCGCGAGGAGGCGGATATCCAGGCGGGGTTCGCTGGCGTGTTCGGGCGCATCGCCGAGCGGTATTTCCAGCAATACGGCGACCAGTCCGACGCGCTCGCAGCGATCGCCGCAAAGAACCACAGGAACGGGGTGGCGAACCCCTACGCGCAGATGCGCAAGGACCTCGGCTATGCGTTCTGCCGCGAGGTTTCCGAGAAGAACCCGTATGTGGCGCCGCCACTGAAGCGGACGGATTGCTCGCTGATTTCGGACGGGGCGGCGGCGCTGGTGGTCGCGGACGAGGAGACGGCGCAGGCGATGGGCAAGGCGGTGCGGTTCCGCGCCGCGGTGCAGGTCAATGACTTCATGCCGCTGTCCCGCCGCGATCCGATCGCGTTCGAGGGGCCGGCGCAGGCCTGGGCGAAGGCGCTGGAAACGGCGGGGATCAAGCTAGGCGACCTTTCCTTTGTCGAGAGCCATGACTGCTTCACCATCGCGGAACTGATCGAGTACGAGGCGATGGGGCTCGCGCCGCGCGGCCAGGGAGCGCGGGCGATCCTGGAGGGGTGGACGACGAAGGAGGGGCGGCTGCCGGTAAACCCTTCCGGCGGGCTCAAGTCCAAGGGGCATCCGATCGGGGCAACGGGCGTTTCCATGCACGCGATCTCGGCGATGCAGCTGACCGGCCAGGCGGGGGACATGCAGTTGGCGAAGGCGGACCTTGGCGGTGTCTTCAACATGGGCGGCGCGGCGGTGGCGAACTATGTCTCGATATTGGAGCGGGTGAAGTAGGAAAATGACCTGATCATCGGAGTGGCTTGATCCCGATCAAGCCGCTTCGTTGCGGGGGTGTGTAGGTTTTTATCGAGATCAAGGGAGAAGGCCATGCCGATCAGAGCCGCCGATATCATGACGCGGGACATCGCGACCATCAGCCCGTCCACGCGCGTGGGCGAGATCGCGCGCATCCTCGCCGAGCGGCGGGTCAGCGCGTTGCCGGTGCGTGACGAGAAGGGGCACCTCGTGGGCATCGTGAGCGAGGGCGACGTGCTGCGGCCGTTGCGTGAGTCGCTCGCGAGCAAGCGCGCGGAGTGGCTGCTGGCGCTGGCGGAGGGGGAGAACCTCTCGCCCGAGTTCCTCGACTATCTCTCCGCCGACACACGCGCCGCCGCGGATATCATGGTGCGGCACGTCATCACCGCGGAGGAGGACGCGACGCTGTCGCACATCGCGGAGCTGATGATCCGCTACAACGTCAAGCGGCTGCCGATCATGCGCGGCGAGATGCTCGTGGGCATCGTCGCCCGTGCCGACCTGGTCAAGGCGTTGGCGAAGGCACCGCACGGGGCCTGGCTCGAGGCCTGAGGCGCGGGCTCAGCCGGCGACGAAGGCGCGCAGAAGGGCCATCGCGGCCTCGGGGTCGTCGTTGTGCACGCCGTGGCCGGCGTTGGCGAAACGCTCGAAGCGGACGAGGTGCGGCGGCAGCCGGCGCGCGATCTCCTCGCTGCGGGAGATCGGGGTGATCGGGTCGTCCTCCCCGGCGACGACGAGCGTGGGGCAGGTGATGCGCGACAGCGCCTCGCGGAAGTCGAACCGGGCGCTCTCCTTGTCAGGGCCGGCGAAATGCAGGGCGACGTCGTCGTTGCGCAGCACGCGGGCCGCGGCGTCCGGATCGGGTCTGGCGCGGCGGTTGTAGAGGGGCGAGCAGACCTCGCGGTAGGCGGCCATGGAGTCGAGGCCCGGGGTGTGCCAGCGTGCTTCCGCGACGGCGCGGGCGCGCGGGCCGCCGAGGCGTTCGAAGACGCCGTAGATTTCCTGGCGGTCCACCTTCGGCGTGGTGCTGTAGAGGATGAGCTTGCCGGGGTGGTCCGGGTGGCGGGTGGCGTAGGCCTGCGCGACGATGCCGCCGAAGGAATAGCCGAGGACGATGGGTTTCTCGATGCCGAGCGCGTCGCAGAAGGCGCGGATGTCGTCGCCCCATTGGTCGAGGTTCCAGGCCTCACGCGGGCCGCGGTCGCTGCGGCCCTGGCCGCGATGGTCGAGGTAGACGAGCTGGGCCGTGTCCGTGAGCGGAGCGAAAGCCGGCTTGAAGGTGGAATGGTCGCCGCCAGGGCCGCCGTGCAGGAGGAGGACCGTCGGCCGTTCGCGCATGCGCGGGCCGTCCGGCACCAGCTTCGCACCGTCGACGTCGAAGTGCAGGCGGATTCCGTTGACCGTCACGAACATGCAATGACCTTCCTTGCCGTTTCCGCTGCGTCTTCGCCGGAGAGCCAGGCGCCCCCCACGGTGCCGGCGAGACCGTCCGTGCGCAAGGCCTCGCCGGCGAGGATGAGCGCGCCTTCGGGCTCGGCGAGGGAGGCGCGGGCCTCGGTGCCGCCGGGCAGCGCGTAAGCGTAGGCGCCGCGGAACAGCTTGTCCGTGCCCCAGGAGGTCGGCCTCGCGCGGGTGAAGACAGCGTCGGCGCGGGCGCCGAAGATGCGGCGCCATTCGGTGCGGGCGAGTTCCTCCGCTTTGCGCGGGTCGGTGGCGTCCCAGGCAGCGGGACCGCCGTAGTAGCCGACCACGTGGCGGGCGCCGAGGGCGCCGAGGTGGAAGAAGACACCGGGCTCGCCGGGCGCCAGTTGACGGCGCACGACGTTGCCGGCGGCGAGCGGCAGGCGTGCGTCCTCGCGCGGGGTGAGCACGATCTTGGAGAGCAGGCCCATGGGGAGGTTGTGCAGCGCCGCCTGCCAGCGCGGGGGGAGTGGGGGCGAGAAGCGGATGGTGCCGGCGCGCAGGACGCCGGTCGAGACGGTGACGATGGCGGCCCTGGCGCGCAGGCTGCCCCGATCCGTTTCGAGTGTGACGGGGCCGCGGCCACGGATGCGGGTGACGGTGGTGCGGCGGGTGATGTTGCGTGGGGCGAGGCGCGCGAGGAGTGTGCCGACGCCGCGCTCCGGCAGGAGGTTGGCCCCGAGGAGCTCGTTGTCGCGCCAGTCGCGGGCCGAGAGTTGCGTGGGGTCGGCGGCGGCGATCAGGCAGGATTCGAAATAGAGCAGCGTGGGCAGCCAAGCGGTGTCCAACGCGGTCACGGCCTCGGCGAGCGGGAGGTCGCGTTGCTCGCAGGCGGCGCGGGCGGTGGCGTCGAAGGCGGCGGCGGCGCGATCGAATGCGGCGAGTTCGTCCGGGGTTGCCCAGCGGTTGCCGACGCGGACGCGGCGGCGGCGGCCGAAGGCTTCGCGCAGCGCGACGCCGGACTGGGTGGCGAGCGGGACCAGCGGGTTGCGCTCCGCCGCGTGCAGCCAGGCGGCGCCGGCGTCGAACAGGCCTGTCGAGAGGCGGCGCGTCCAGGCGCGGCCCCCGACGCGCGAGGATGCCTCCAGCACGACGTGCGCGATCCCGAGGGAGTGCAGGCGGCGCGCGGCGGCGATGCCGGCCGCCCCCGCGCCCACGATCGCTACGTCCGTGTCCATCGCCCCTTCCCTTCCGACTCTTCCCGTCTGGCCGCGGATGCGCCAGCATCGTGCCGGATCAACCGGCTGGCCGCGGAGCAAATTAGCATGTGGGAACCGAGCGAGCGCTACCCCGACCCGAACGTCGAGGTGCTGGACCCGCGTTTCGCGCCGTATAAGCTGGCGCTGGCCTCGGTGGAAAAGCTCGCCTCCGGATGCCGGTGGTCGGAGGGGCCGGTGTGGTTCGGCGACGGGCGCTACCTGCTGTGGAGCGACATCCCGAACAACCGCATCCTGAAATGGGAGGAAGAGACCGGGGTTGTGAGCGTGTTCCGCAAGCCCTCCGGCAACGCCAACGGCAACACGCGGGACCGGCAGGGGCGGCTGGTGACATGCGAGCACGACAACCGGCGGGTGACGCGGACGGAGCATGACGGGACGATCACGGTGCTGGCGGACAACTTCGGCGGCAAGCCGTTGAATTCTCCGAACGATGTCGTGGTGAAGTCCGATGGGACGGTGTGGTTCACCGACCCGGTGTTTGGGATCCTGGGCTACTACGAGGGCCACCGGGCGGAGAGCGAGGTGACGCCCGCCGTCTATTGTTTTGATCCGGCAACGGGAAAGCTTGCGTGCGTCGCCGACGATATTCCGGGACCGAACGGGCTGGCGTTTTCGCCGGACGAGAAGATTCTCTACGTGGTGGCGTCGCGCGACGAGCCCGCGCGGACCATCCGCGCCTTTGACGTGCGGGCCGGCAACAAGCTGGCCAAGGGGCGGGTGCTGATCGACGCCAAGGGTGGCACGCCGGACGGGTTCCGCGTCGACGTGGACGGCAATCTCTGGTGCGGCTGGGGGATGGGCACGGCGGAACTGGACGGGGTGCGGGTGTTCACGCCGAAGGGCGAGCCGATCGGGCACATCCGTCTGCCTGAACGCTGCGCCAACCTTTGCTTCGGCGGGCGGCACCGGAACCGGCTGTTCATGGCGGCGAGCCACGGGCTCTATGCGCTCTATGTGAACACGCAGGGGGTTGCGGGCGGTTGAGCGGGGGGATGAGTTTCTGCGGGCTGCCGTCTGGGCCGCTCGGGCCCGGCACGCGGGCGGCGATACTGGGCGTTCCGTTCGATTGCGGGTTGCATCCGGACCGGATCGGGTCGCGGGAGGGGCCGGCGGCGGTGCGGCGGGCGTCGCGCTGGCTGCGGCGGTTTCCGGCCACGGGCAGCGAGGATGCGGCGCGCGGGGTTATCGACGCCGGGGACGTGGCGCTGGTGCCGGGGCGGCCGGTGCAGGCGTTTCCGGCGATCGAGGAAGCAGCGGCGCGGCTGCATGCGGCGGGGGTGGTGCCGATCGGGATCGGCGGGGATGGCGCGATCTCGCTGCCGCTGTTGCGGGCGGCGGCGCGGTTTCATCCCGGCCTGTGCGTGATTCATGTCGATGCGCACACGGATGCGTATCTGGTCGACCCCGAAGAACCGCTGAACCCGGCGACGCAGTTCTCGCACGCGGCGAGCGAGGGGATCCTGGATGCGGAGCGTTCCTGGCATGTGGGGACGCGCGGGTTCACGTATGAAGCCGGCGTGATCGCGCGGACCGAGGCGCTGGGGTATCGGGTGGTGACGACCGCGAACCTGGTGGCACGGGGGTTCGCGCAGACGGCGGCGGAGATCCGCGAGACGATCGGCGACCGGCCGGCTTATCTCTGCTGGGACATGGACATCTTCGATCCCTCCGTCGCGCCGGGGGTGTGCACGCCAGCCTGGGGCGGGCTCTCGGCGCGGGAGGGAATCGAGTTGCTGCACGCGCTGCGGGGGCCGCGCTATGTCGCGATGGATTTCAACACGGTGAGCCCGCCGCACGACGTGGCGGAGGCGGCGGCGCAGTTGTGCGGACACATGATCCTGGAGGCGGTCTCGTTGCTCGATCGGAATGCCCGATGACCGGGCTCGAATACCTGCACGCGATCATCGCGGGCAAGCGGCCGGGCGGGGCGCTTCCGACGCTGCTGGGCATAAGGCTGGTCGAGGCGCAGCATGGGGCGGTGCGTTTCGAGGGCGTTCCGGATGCGCGCTTCACCAACCCTGCGGGGAGCATCCATGGGGGCTGGACGGCATCGCTGCTCGACAGCGCGGCGGCGCTGGCGGCGTATTCGACGCTGCCCGCCGGCAAGACCTCCACGACCGTCGACCTGCACATGCACTGCCTGCGCCCGATCATGCCCGATGCCGGGACGCTGGTTGGCGAGGGCAGCGTGATCAACGCGGGGCGGACGCTGATCCTCGCGGAAGCGCGCGTGCTCGACGAAGCAGGGCGGCTGCTCGCGCACGCCACGTCCACCTGCATGGTTCTCGACGTCAAGGAGCGTTCCCGATGAAGCGCAGTATCCACACGATCGAGCGGCCGTTCGGCACGCTTTACGCCGAAGTGACGGGGAGCGGGCCGGCGCTGATCTTCGCGCACGGGCTCGGGGGCAATCACATGTCCTGGTACCAGCAGGTGGCGCATTTCGCGCCGACGCGCACCTGCGTGACCTTTGCGCATCGTGGGTTCCTGCCGTCCTCGCCGATTTCGGGCGGGCCGGACCCGGCGGATTTCGCGGGGGATCTCGCGGCCATTGTCGCGGCGCTGGGGATCGGGGCGCACCATGTCGTGGCGCAGTCGATGGGGGGGTGGACGACGGTGGAATACGCGCTGGCCCATCCCTCGGGGCTGCGGGGGATCGTGCTCGCGGCGACGACCGGGACGCTCGATCCGCAGCGCCTGCCTGAAGCCGAGCGGACGGCGGTCGCGGCGTGGGATGCCAAGGCGCAGCCCGTGCGCGAGCGGATGCGCGAAGCGGGGATTCATCCCGCCGCGGGGCTGCGGCTTGCGGAAGAGCAGCCGGCGGCGCACCTGCTCTACCACCACATCAACGACATCAACCGCGACCTCGACAAGGAGGCGCTGCGCCTGCGGCTTGGAGCGTTCCGGCGGCGGGATCCCGCGGAGCTTGCCGGCGTGCGCTGCCCGGTGATGATGATCGCGAGCGAGGAGGATACGGTCATTCCGCCGCCGGCGATGGCGGGGGTGGCGCGCGCGGTGCCGGCGGTGCGGTTCGCCACGATCGAGCGAGCGGCGCACTCGGCCTATTTCGAGCGGCCGGTCGCATTCAATGCGCTGGTGGCGGAGTTCATTGCCGCCAATCCCTGACCGCGCCGAGCGGCGACGGTGCATTCGGTTCCCGACCAAAAGCTGCTCAGGAGCCTGTTGACCGGACCGCGCGAGGCTCCTACCGTGTTGTCATAAAATTGTCATAATAAGGGGGAGGAAACATGCTTCGAGCTTTGCGCGCTGCGGCCATCGCGGGCGCCGTGCTGCTGCCGTCGGCGGCGTTGGCCGCGACCCCGACGGTGAGCATCGTGGATACGCTTTCCGGGCCCAACTTCCAGGCCTTCTGGCACAACTACCTGATCCCCACGATCGAAAAAGAGGCCGGGGTCAAGGTCCAGTACACGCTCGGCAGCGGGCCCACGTTGCAGTTGCAGATGAAGTCCTGGAAGCAGGACCACCCGGTCTTCACGCTGCTCTTCGTGAAGGGGCTCGACCTCTCCAACTTCGTGACCGCCGGCGTCAAGCTCGACAGGCTCTATCCCGACCACAAGGCCGAGATCCCGAACATTGCGATGGAGCCAACGCGGTTTCTCGCCGCCAACAACGGCGTGGAGCTGCACGGCACCGGCCTGATCTTCTGGCGGGCGCAGTTCGATCTCATCTACAATTCGAAATTCATCAAGGACCCGCCCAAGACCTGGGAGGAGTTCTACAAGCGGCGCAAGGAATTCGCGGGCCATATCGGCATCATCCGCCCCGATGCCGCATCTGGCGGCGGGCGTGCGTTCATCTATTCGTTCCTTAAAGCGAACGGCGTCGATTTTTCCAAGCCGCTTCCGGAACTTGAGAAGACAGCTCAGTGGAAGGCGGCGTGGGACAAGTTCCACGAGTTCTCCAAGTCCTTCGCGCAGCCCGTCGCGTCCTCGCCGCCGGTGATGTTCCACCAGTTCCAGACGGACCAGGTCTGGATCACCGACTATGCGCAGGACTACTCGCTGTGGAGCGCGTCTCAGGGCCAGTTGCCGTCGACAACAAAGGCCGCACCCCTTGATGTCAACATCGTCGGCGCGTCCAACGCATGGTGCGTGGTGCCGGCCGCGGACTCGCCGGAGCAGAAGGCGGCCGCCTACAAGGTGATCAACGTGCTGCTCTCGCCCGCGGTGCAGAACCACATGCTCGAGGTGATGTACGAGTACCCCGGCACGACAGCCTGGCGGAAGGCGAACCCTGAAGTGTGGAAGAAAATCCCGACGGTGGCCGCGGCGGAATCCCACGGCACGCTGGTCACCAACTTCGGAGCCATCACCTACATCCAGCGGCACGGCATGGCGCACATGGCGCAGTAGCGGTCCCGCCGCGCAAGGTACGGTAACGCCATGCGACGCCTCGGCGGAGGAGGGTTCACCGCCCTCCTCCTGCTGCCGCTGATCGTTTTCCTCGCGCTGGCTTTCTACTACCCGCTGGGCTTCACGCTGGTGCAGAGCCTGACGGATGCGAAGGGCCATGCGACGCTTGCTAATTTCGCGCATTTCCTCGGCCGACGCTCGGGTTGGGCGACGCTCTGGTTGACGCTGCTGCTTTCCGCGCTGGCGACCGCGGCGTCGCTGCTGTTGTGCCTGCCGCTCGCGTTCCTGCTGCGACGGCGCTTCGCTGGCGTCGGCGTAGTACGCTTCCTGATGATGGTGCCGATCACGATCCCGGCACTTGTCGGCGCGCTGGGCCTGCTCATCCTCTATGACCGCACGGGCTGGGTGAACGCGCTGCTGGTGCGCGGGCTGCATCTTTTCGCCTCGCCGATCCCGATCGACTACACGCGGGGCGGACTCGTGCTTTTCTATGTCTGGATGTTCTTTCCCTATGGCGCGCTGGTGATCGCGGCGGCGCTCGGCGCGATGGACCCGGCGGTAGAGGAAGCGGCCCGGGTCTGCGGCGCGCCGCCGTGGCGCGTCCTTGTCTCCGTGATCCTGCCGCTGCTGCGCCCTGCCCTGCTCGCGGGCTCGGTGATGATCTTCCTGCAGTGTTTCGGCGCGTTCAGCGTGCCGTTGATCGCAGGCGGCAATTGGCAGCCGATCGCGGTGCGCATCTACACGGTGGCGAACGTCTTTCTCGACTGGCATGCGGCGAGCGCCATGGCCATCGTGATGGCGAGCATCCAGTGCGCGCTGGTGCTGACCTACCAGGTGCTGGCGGACCGTGCCGCGCGCCGCCGGGCCGCGCGCGCATGATGCGGCGCATCCTGCTCGCGGGACTGCTGGTGCTGTTCGGGCTGTTCATCGTGCTGCCGCTGGCGATGGTGGCGATCGAGGGGCTGGGGAACCGGTGGTTCGGCTCAGCGCTGCTGCCGGCAAGCTGGACGCTGCGCTGGTTCCGTTACGCGGCCGAAACCGCGAACCTTGAAGCCGTGCTGCTCAACACCGCCTATATCGCGCTGCTCGCCACGTTCTTCACGCTCGTGGTAGCGCTGCCGGCGGCGTGGGCACTGGCGCGGCGGCATGTCGCGTTCAAGGCGGGGCTCGTCGCGCTCGTGTTGCTGCCGCGGATGATCCCCGAGATAACCTTCGCGCTCGGGGTTGCGCGCATCTTTTATAATTTCGACCTTACCAACACCTATGCCGGCATCGCGCTCGCGCATGTGATCCTCGCCGCGCCGTTCGCGGTGCTGGTGCTCATCGCCACCTTCGAGGGCATGGATCAGCGGCTGCTCGAGGCCGGGCGGGTGTGCGGGTGCGGGCCGCTGGCGCTGGCGAGGCGCGTGATCCTGCCGCTCGCGATGCCGGGGATCATCGCGGCGGCATTGTTCTCCTTTCTCGCCTCCTACAATGATTTCGTTCTCACCCTGCTCGTCTATGGGCCCGATACCGTGACCCTTCCTGTCCAGACCTATCTTTCCATCGGCAACGGCTACATGTCGGTCGCGGGCGCGATCAGCGTGATACTGCTCGCCCCCTCACTGCTGTTCCTGTTGCTGCTGTTGCGCATGGTGCGGCCCGAGGCGCTGCTCGGAGGCATGAAGGGCGCATGACCATGACCGGGCATCTCGAGATCGAGGGCATCGCGAAGAGCTGGGGAAAGCTAGCGGCGCTCTCCGACATCACGCTCGATATCGCGGCGGGGCGCTTCGTCTCGCTGCTGGGGCCGAGCGGATGCGGCAAGACGACGCTGTTGCGTCTGGTCGCGGGTTCGCTCGCGCCCGACAGCGGGCGCCTGGTGCTGGACGGGCGGGAGATCACCCGGCTCCCGACCCACCGGCGCAACATGGGGATGGTGTTCCAGAGCTTCGCGCTGTTCCCGCATCTCTCAGTCGCGGAGAACGTGGCCTTCCCGCTCCGCGTACGCGGCGTCGGGCGGGCGGAGCGCGAACGGCGCGCCGCCGAGGCCCTGGCGATGGTGCATCTCGCGGCCTATGCCGGCGCCTCGCCGCGGCAGCTCTCGGGCGGGCAGCAGCAGCGCGTTGGCTTGGCGCGCGCGATCGTCTACCGGCCAACCGTGCTGCTGCTCGACGAGCCGCTGTCCAATCTCGACACGGCGCTGCGCGAGGAGATGCGGCTCGAGATCGGCGAGGTCACGCACCGGCTCGGCATAACCGCGATCTATGTCACGCACGATCAGCGCGAGGCGCTGGCGCTGTCCGACGAGATCGCGGTGATGCGCGCCGGACGCATCGTGCAGGTGGGCACGCCGACCGACATCCATCGCCGGCCCGCCGACGCCTTCGTCGCGGGCTTCCTCGGTTATGCCAATGCATTGCCGCTCACGGTCGCCGGGGGCGTGGGGCGGCTCGCGGACGGCACGGTGGTCGGGCTGCCGCCCGGGGCGCCCGAGGGCACGGCCGTTGCGTTCATGCATGCGAGCGATGTGGTGCTGCGCGCGGCGGGGAGTGATGCGGTGGGGCTGGCGTGCGAGGTTACCGAACTCGCGTTCATGGGGGAGCGGATGGAGTTCGCGCTGCGCCATGTCTCGGGACTGCGGCTCAAGGCAGCGGCGCCCATCGGTGCAAGCGTGTTCGCACGCGGCGACCGCGTGACCGCGGAGTTGCCGCCCGAGCGCCTGGTCGTCGTCCCGCCGTAGCCGGATCAGGCCGGCAGGACGGCGACGGCCTCGACCTCGAACATCATTGCGGGCATTGCCAACGCGGCGACGCCGAGCGCGGTGGAGGCAGGTGGCGGCCGCGTGCCGAGATGGCGGTCACGGACCTCGCGGTAGATGCCGATCTGGTTCGCGATGTCGGTGAGGAACACGGTCATTTTCGTTACGTTCTCAAAACCTCCACCGGCCGCGGCCAGCGCCATCTCGAGATTGGCGAAGGCCTGCTCCACCTGGCCGCGGAAATCCGCCGCGAGCTTGCCGTCCGGCGCGACGCCGACCTGGCCGGAGACGAAGACGATGCGCGCCGGCGCGGTTGCCGTGACCACATGGGTGTAGCCGCGCGGCGTGTGCATGCCGGCGGGATTGTGGTGACGGAGCATGTCAGTTTCGGGCATGGAGTTTTTCCTACCTCCTGGGCGTCCGCGTTGTGCGGGTGGCGTAGCGGGCTAGCAGAACGACCTTATAACACGGGATCGCCGCCCCCGCCCTGGCACCAGACTTGGCCGGGGCGGAAGGCGGTGAAGCCTTTGATGCCGTCGCGGGCGCAGACGGCGGTGAGACGCTGCGCGGGTTCCTCGATGGGTTCGTCGGTGAGGTGGAACGTGCCCCAATGGTGGCCGATGCCGTGGCGCGCGCCCAGCAGGCGGAAGGCGGCGATGGCTTCGTCGGGGTTCATGTGCTGCGGGCGCATGAACCAGCGCGGCTCGTAGGCGCCGATAGGGAGCGCGGCCAGCAGTGGCTCACCGAAGCGCTGGCGCAGTTCGGCGAAGAGGGCGCCGTCGTGGAAGCCGGTGTCGCCGATGTGCAGGATGAGGCCCGCGGGCGTTTCGATCGCATAACCGCACCATAGCGCGCGGTTGCGGTCCCATGGGGTACGGGCGGACCAGTGGTGGCAGGGCACGGCATGGGCGCGGACGCCGGGGGCCAGTTCCACCACGTCGCCCCAGTCGACCTCGGTTGCGCCGCCGGGAATGGCGCGCGCGTTGCCCAAGGGAGCGATGATCTTGGGCGCCAAGATCTTAGGAGCGACGACTTGGCGGGGGCGCAGAAGGCGCAGCGTCGCCTGGTCGAGATGGTCGTAGTGGCCATGGGTGACGAGGACGGCGTCGAGCGGCGGGAGGTCGGCGAGGTGGACGCCGGGCTCGTTGCGGCGGAGGGGGCCAGCGAAGCGGAAGGGGCTGGCGCGGCGGCTCCACACGGGGTCCACGAGGATGTTGGCGCCGGCGACCTGATAGAGGAGGGTCGCGTGGCCGATGAGGGTGGCGCGAAGGGACTCGCTTCTTGCGGGCGGGCGGTCGCGGAAGGGCGATGGGAATTCGTCGGGCCAGGCCGGGCGCTTCGCGAGGCGCCAGCGCAGCAGTTCGGCGCGCGAGCGGGTCGGGATGGGCCGCCACGGGTTGAAAAAGCGCATGCCGTCGGAATGGGCGGGCCAGGTCATGCGCCGGCCGGGGTCAGCGCTGGTAGGGGGTCGGGAGAAGTTCCGCGATCGGCAGAACGAGGTCCGGGGCGACGATGACGCGGGCCCCGGGGTGATGGTCGAGCAGCAGTTCGCGGCAGCGGCCGCATGGGGGCACGATGGCGGGTGGGCCCGGCGGCTCCTCCGGCTTCGGCTGGCGGACGGCGACGATGGTCTCCACCTCGCGCACGCCCTCCAGCAAGGCGCGGCCGATGGCGACCGCCTCCGCGCAGGTCGCCATGCTGCCGACCGTGGTGCCGAGATGGATGCCAGTGACGACGCTGCCGTCGCGGCCACGCAGCGCGGCCGCGACGGTGTGCCAGAATGGGCGGTAGTGCTCCGCCAGGACCGTGCGGGCGGCCGCGATCAGCGCCTCGTCTTCCGGGCTCAGCACGCCGTGGGGCTACTCCGCGGCCTCGGTCTCCGGCTCGCCCATCATGGCCTCGGCGACGATGCCGGCCTGCTCGCGGATGCGGGATTCGATCTGGTTCGCGATCTCCGGGTGGTCGCGGAGGAACTGCTTGGCGTTCTCGCGGCCCTGGCCGATCCGCTGGCTGTCGAAGGAGAACCAGGCTCCGGACTTCTCGACCACGTTGGCCTTGACGCCGAGATCGACGAGCTCGCCGCTCTTGCTGATGCCCTCGCCGTACATGATGTCGAACTCGACCTGGCGGAACGGAGGCGCGACCTTGTTCTTCACCACCTTGACACGGGTCTGGTTGCCGACGACCTCCTCGCGCTCCTTGATCTGGCCGATGCGGCGGATCTCCATGCGGACGGAAGCATAGAATTTCAGTGCGTTGCCGCCCGTTGTTGTCTCCGGGTTGCCGAACATCACGCCTATCTTGAGGCGGATCTGGTTGAGGAAGATGAGCAGCGTGTTGGAGCGGCTGACGGAGCCCGTGATCTTGCGCAGCGCCTGGCTCATCAGGCGGGCGTGCAGGCCGACATGGGAATCGCCCATCTCGCCCTCGAGTTCGGCGCGGGGGACGAGGGCGGCAACGGAGTCGATCACCAGCACGTCGATGGCGCCGGAGCGGACCAGGGTGTCGGCGATCTCGAGCGCCTGTTCGCCGGCGTCGGGCTGGGAGATCAGGAGGTTGTCCACGTCGACGCCGAGCTTGCGGGCGTAGGCGGGGTCGAGCGCATGCTCCGCGTCGAGGAAGGCGCAGGTGCCGCCGCGCTTCTGCGCCTCCGCGATGGCGTGCAGCGCGAGCGTGGTTTTACCTGACGATTCAGGGCCATAGATCTCGACGATGCGCCCGCGCGGCAGGCCGCCGATGCCGAGCGCCATGTCGAGGCCGAGCGAGCCCGAGGGGATGACCTCGATCGCCTCGGTGGGGCGGGAGCCCATGCGCATGATCGAGCCCTTGCCGAAGGCGCGCTCGATCTGGGCCATGGCGGCATCGAGCGCCTTGTTCTTTTCCATTCTCTACGTCTCCGCGCGAATCCGGTTGTCTCAGGTCCTGCCGGGGCACACTGCACGCGCAAAAAGCGGGAGACAATCGCGACTCGGCCGTTGGCATTAACTTATCGTTCTTTTTTTGTTCTTGTCACGCTCATCTGCGGAAAAATCGCTCAGGCACACCGTTCTGCTCCTCAGGCGGCGAGATCGCGCATGGCGGCGATGAGGTTGGCCTTGCCCTCGAAGCCAACACCGGGGAGTTCCGGCATGGTGATGTGGCCGTCCCTGACCTCGACGCTGTCGGGGAAGCCGCCATAGGGTTGGAACAGATCCGGGTAGTTCTCGTTGCCGCCGAGGCCGAGGCCGGCGGCGATGGCAAGCGACATCTGGTGGCCGCCGTGCGGGATGCAGCGGGAGAGGGACCAGCCGGCGGCCTTCACCACCTCCAGCGTGCGCTGGTATTCGACGAGGCCATAGGAGAGCGCGCAGTCGAACTGCAGCCAGTCGCGGTCCGGGCGCATGCCGCCATAGCGCAGGAGGTTGCGGGCGTCCTGGTGGCTGAACAGGTTCTCGCCGGTGGCCATCGGGCCCGGGTAGAAATCGGCGAGCGTGGCCTGCAGCGCGTAGTCGAGCGGGTCACCCGCTTCCTCGTACCAGAAGAGGGGGTAGGCGCGGAGCATTTCCGCGTAGGCGATGGCGGTCTCGAGGTCGAAGCGGCCGTTGGCGTCCACTGCCAGTTGCGCGCTCGTGCCGATTTCCTCCAGCACCGCCTCGATGCGGGCCTGGTCCTCGGCGAGCGAGGCGCCGCCAATCTTCATTTTGACGACCGTGTAGCCGCGGTCGACATAGGAGCGCATCTCGCCGCGAAGCTGCGCCGTGCCCTTGCCGGGGTAGTAGTAGCCGCCCGCGGCGTAGACGAAGACGCGCGGATCCGGCTGCCGGCCGGCGCGGTCGGCGAGCAGGCGAAACAAGGGCTTGCCAGCGATTTTTGCCACCGCATCCCAGATCGCCATATCGAGCGTGCCCACCGCGACGGAGCGCTCGCCGTGGCCGCCGGGCTTCTCGTTGGCCATCATCGCGGCCCAGACGCGGTCCGGGTCGAGGTTGGTGCCCTCGGGGTCGCGCAGGCTCGCGGGGTCGGCCTCGCGGATGCGCGGCGCGAAGCGCTCGCGGATGAGCCCGCCCTGGCCGTAGCGGCCGTTCGAGTTGAAGCCGTAGCCGATGACGCGCTTGCCGTCGCGCACCACGTCGGTGACGACCGCAACCAGGCTCG
>JAJZUI010000057.1 GCA_021847175.1 Pseudomonadota bacterium | reverse complement strand
AGAGTAGGTCTGTCCGCGCCGCCAACTCATGGAGATCTCCGGTGGTTGCCGGACATCGATGAATCACAAATCAGCGCCGCGCCGGAATCCCTATTCGCGATTCTACCCTCAATGGTACCGCTCTAGCGCTTCCGCTCCCAGCCGCGCGGCGTCTGCTGCCAGTAGGCGAGCGTGTGCCCGGCCTCCTTTGCTGCTGCCCAGCGCGCCCGTGCGGCCTCCACCGCCTCGGGATCGGCGCCGTCGAAGAGGTCGAACACGCGCGCGAAGGCGTCGAGCCGGGCGCTCGTCGTCCCGTCGATCAGGAACAGGAAGCGCGCCCCGTTCGGCGCGCCCTCCGGCCCGGGGTCCTCGGTGGTGAGCCAGATCGGCTGCAGGTCGGCGTCCCCCGTGCGGCTCGAGCCATGCGGCAGCCAGTCCGGCTCGGCCACCAGCCACAACGCGGCATCCAGCGCCTCCAGCCGCTCCTCGGAGCCCACGCGCACCACCGCCCGTTCGCCGGAGGCCAGCGTGCGCCCGAGCAGTTGCGGCAGTGCCTGGTCCGGGCCCGTGCGCGTGAGGTGGTAGAAGCCGATCTCAGCCATCCGCCTCATACCTGGCGGCGAGCGCGTCGAGCAGCCGCACGCCGAAGCCGGTCGGCCCGGCCGCGTGTTCCTCGTCCGCTTCCTCGTGCGCCTCGACGCCCGCGATGTCGAGATGCGCCCAGGTCGTCTCGCCCGCGAAATGCCGCAGGAAGCTCGCTGCATGGCAGGCATCGGGCTGCATCCGCTCCGGCAGGCAATGGCGCAGATCCGCGATGTCCGACTTGAGGTCCTCGCGATAGCCGCCGCCCATCGGCATGCGCCACAGCGCCTCGCCGGTCGCCTCGCCGGCCGCGAGCAGCCGTTGCGCCAGCGTCTCGTCGTCGCAGAACAGGCCGGCGCGGTGGTGGCCGAGCGCCGTCACGATGCTGCCGGTCAGCGTTGCGGCGTCCACCATCAGCCGCGGCGAGAACCGCCGCTGCGTCCACACCAGCGCGTCCGCGAGCGCGATCCTTCCTTCCGCGTCCGTATCGACGATCTCGACCTCCGTGCCATCCGCCATTTCGATCACGTCGGAGGGTCGCCAGGCGTCGGCGCCGATAGCGTTCTCGGCCAGCGCCAGCACCGCGACGGCGGGGCAGGGGGAGCGGCGCAACGCGAGCGCCATGATCGCCCCGGCGCAGGCCGCCGCCCCGGCCATGTCGGCGCGCATCGTCTCCATCCCCGCCGCCGGCTTGATGGAGACGCCGCCGGTGTCGAAGGTGAGGCCCTTGCCGACGAAGGCGAGCGGCGCCGTGCCGCCGCTGCCGGGCCAGGTGAGTGCGACCACCCGCGGCGGGTGGGCGCTTGCCCGCCCCAGCGCGAGCAGCCCGCGCAGCCCCGCGCGGCGCAGGTCGCCGCGGCCCAGCACCTCGATGCCGACGCCGAGTTCGGCCAGCGCCTGCAGCCGTTCCGCGAACGTGACGGGTGTCAGCATGTTTGCCGGCAGCACCACCAGTTCGCGGCAGAAATCCTGTCCCGCCAGCGCCGCCGCCATCCGTGTCCAGGCGGCCTCGAACAGCACCGGCGCGTCCGTCACCACGTCGAGCTTCGCCAGCACTTTCTCGCGCTCGCGCTTCAGCTTTTCCCAGCGCCAACTCCGCTCCACCACGCGGCGCGCCAGGTCCACGGCCTGCGCCGCCGGCAGCCCGCGCGCGTCGAGCGCCGCGTGCGGGATGGTGGCGAGGGCGGCCGCGCAGCCGGCAGCGGGCCCGCTCAGAACCCGCCGACCGTTGCGCCAGGCGTCCTCGAACGCAGCCTCAGCATCGCGCGGGGCCGGTGCCGCCATCGGCACGCGGTCGGGCGGAAACGCCACCGCCCGCACCGCGACACGGGAGAAGCCCGCCAACCGCTACTTCTCGTAATGGTCGGCGACGAGCCGGTCGAGCAGACGCACCCCGAACGCGGTCGCGCCCTTCGGCACGCAGGGCGCGTCCTTGCTGCTCCATGCCATGCCGGCGATGTCCAGATGCGCCCAGGTCTTCTTGTTGACGAAGCGCTGCACGAACTGCGCCGCGGTGATGGCGCCCCCCGGCCTGCCACCCACGTTCTTCATGTCCGCGATATCGGACTTGATCTGCTTGTCGTACGCCTCGCCCAGCGGCATGCGCCACATCTTCTCGCCGGTGGCCTCGCCAGCCTCGTGCAGCTGTTTCGATAGCGTATCGTCGTTGCTGAAGAAGCCGGCGTACTCGTGCCCGAGCGCGATGATCATCGCCCCGGTCAGCGTCGCGAGGTCGATCATGAAGCGCGGCTCGAAGCGCTCCTGGCAGTACCAGAGCACGTCGGCGAGCACGAGCCGCCCTTCGGCGTCGGTGTTGATCACCTCGACCGTCTGGCCGGAGGCCGTCTTGACCACGTCGCCGGGCCGCTGCGCGGTGCCGGACGGCATGTTCTCGACGAGGCCAACCAGCCCCACCGCGTTCACCTTCGCCTTGCGTCCGGCCAGCGCCGCCATCAGCCCGACCACGGCGCCGGCGCCGGCCATGTCCCACTTCATGTCCTCCATGCCGGCCGCGGGCTTGATGGAGATGCCGCCGGTATCGAACGTGACGCCCTTGCCGACGAAGGCGAGGGGGGCGGCGGCGCCCTTGCCGCGCCCGCCGGCGCCGTGCCACTGCATCACCACCATGCGCGGCTCGTGCGCGCTGCCCTGCGCGACGCCGAGCAGCGCGCCGAAGCCCAGCTTCTTCATCTCCTTGGGTCCAAGGATCTCCACCTTCACGCCGAGCGCCTCGAGCTTCTTGCAGCGCTCCGCCATCTCCGCGGGGTAGAGGACGTTGGGCGGCTCGGCCACCAGTTCGCGGGTGAGGAACACGCCGTCGACGACGGCTGCCATCGGCGCGTGCGCGGCGCGCGCGGCGGCGAGGTCCTCGGTCAGCACCGTGACCTTGGCGAGCTTCGGCTTGTCGGTTTCCTTCTCCGTGGTGCGGTAGCGGTCGAACCGCCAGGCGCGGAGCGCCATTCCGGTGGCCACGGATGCCGCGAGCCCGGGCGTCAGGCCCTGGGCCGCGACCGTCGCATGCTCCTCGCGCGCCAGCAGCGCCGCCGCGGCGCCGCCCGCCTCCTCGGCGCCGAGCCGCGTGACCTCGCCCGCCTTGCCCAGGCCCACCGCGACGATGCGCGAAATGGTCCCGCCCGGCATCGCGGGGGCGAGGATGGTGCAGGTCTGGCCCTTCTTGCCGGTGAACTCCGCGGCCTTCAGCGCGCGGACGATGCCGCCGCCAGCCGCCGTGTCGGCCGCCTGCCAGGGCGCCTCGCCCTCGGCGATCAGCAGCACCAGCGCGCCGGTGCGGGGCAAGGCGGGCTTGGCGAAGGCAAAATCGGGCATGCGTTCTCTCCTGCTTGTCGGGTGGAAAGGTAGCAGCGCGAGGGCGATTGGCCAGGGGGGCGTGAATCGACGGGGACGATTGGCCATGGGGCGGGCAATCGTCCATAAGCACCGCATGCAGCACGACCAGCTCCTCGACCTCGCGATGACGCTCGCCGCCCGCGCCGGCGAGGCGATCCTCACCGTCCGCGCCCGCGGCTTCGCCACCCGCAACAAGGACGACGACACGCCGGTGACCGAGGCCGATCACGCCGCCGAGGCACTGATCACCGCGGGCCTGCGCGCGGCGACCCCGGCAATTCCGGTGGTCGCGGAGGAGGAGGTCGCCTCCGGCCGCGTCACCGAGCCGGCGCGCCGCTTCTGGCTGGTCGATCCGCTGGACGGCACGCGCGAGTTCGCCAAGGGCCGGGACGATTTCGCCGTCTGCGTCGGCCTGGTCGAGGACGGGCGTGCGGTGCTCGGCGCGGTGGGCGCGCCGATCGCGGGGGCGGTCTATGGCGGCATCGTGGGGAAGGGCGCGTGGAAGCGCGACGCCTCCGGCATGGTGCCGATCGCCGCTCGCGCCGCGCCCGGGGCCGGCATCGTGGTCGTAGCCTCGCGCCACTACAGCGACGACCCGCGCCTCGCCCCGTTCCTCGCGGGCCGCAAGGTGGCGGAGATCATCAACATGGGCAGCGCGCTCAAATTCTGCCGTGTGGCCGAGGGCAGCGCCGATCTCTATCCGCGTTTCGGCCGCACGATGGAGTGGGACACCGCCGCCGCGCAGGCGATGCTGGAGGCCGCCGGCGGGCGAGTCGCGCGACTCGACGGCGGCGAGCTGCGCTACGGCAAGCCGGGCTGGGAGAATCCGGGCTTCGTGTGCACCGGCCGCCCCTGATGCCAATCGCGTGACGGAGCTTCTCGCCCCCGATCCGGCCGGCATCGCCCGTGCTGCTTCGCTGCTGCTGGCGGGTGAACTCGTCGCCTTCGGCACCGAGACGGTCTATGGCCTCGGCGCCCGCGCCGCGGATGGCGAGGCGGTCGCCCGCATCTACGAAACGAAGGGAAGACCGATCTTCAACCCGCTGATTTGTCACTATTCATCAGCCGAGGCTGCATTCCGCGACGTGTCGGCGAACGATGCCGCGAGGGCGCTCGCTGCGCACTTCTGGCCTGGGCCGCTCACCCTCGTACTGCCACGCCGCGAGGACTGCCCGGTCTCGCTGCTCGCCGGCGCCGGGCTGCCCACGCTTGCCGTGCGCGTGCCTTCCGCCCCCGCCGCCCACGCGCTGCTCGAATCGGTGGGCGAGGCGGTTGCCGCGCCCTCGGCGAATCGGTCCGGCAGGGTCAGCCCGACTCGTGCCGAGCACGTCATGGCGGAACTCGGCGGACGGATCGCCGCGATTCTCGACTCCGGCCCGTGCCCGGTCGGCATCGAGAGCACCGTGCTGGACCTCGCTGGCCCGCCCACGCTGCTGCGCCATGGCGGCGTCACGCGCGAGGCGATCGAGGCCGCGATCGGCCCCGTTGCCGAGGCCACCACGCCGGCCGCGACGCCACGTTCGCCCTTGCGCTCTCCGGGCCAGCTCGCCTCGCACTACGCGCCGAGGCTGCCGGTGCGGCTCGAGGCCACGTCCGTGCGCGCCGACGAGGCGCTGCTCGCCTTCGGCCCGCCGCTTGCCGGCGCCGGCGCCCTCTTCCAGCTCTCGCTGCGCGGCGACCTCGTGGAAGCCGCCGCCAACCTCTTCGACGGTCTGCGCGCGCTCGATGCCGAGGGCGCCACGCGCGGCCTCGCGGGCATCGCCGCCATGCCCATCCCGACGACGGGCCTGGGCGCCGCGATCAACGATCGCCTGGCGCGCGCCGCCGCCCCCCGTTGAGGCACGCGCCCGGTTGACGACAACGGAAACCAAGGCGAACCCTGCGGCCATGGACGCGCCTACCCCCGACCTTGCAGCCCTGATCGCGCGCCTGCGCGAGGTGCTCGGCCCCGCCGGGGTGCTGACCGATCCCGCCGACCTGGCGCCCGCCGAGACGGACTGGCGCGGTCTCTACCACGGCCGCACGCCGGCGCTGCTGCGCCCGGCCAGCACCGGCGAGGTCGCGGCGGCGATGCGCCTCTGCGCCGAGGCGGGCATCGCCGTCGTGCCGCAGGGGGGCAACACGTCCATGGTCGGCGGCGCGGTGCCGGACGAATCGGGCCGGCAGGTCGTGCTCTCGCTGGCGCGGCTTGAGCGTGTGCGCGCGGTCGACGCCGTTGACCTCACGCTCACCATCGAGGCGGGGGCGACGCTGCGCGCCGCCCAGGACGCGGCGTCGGGGGCCGGCTGCCTGCTGCCGCTCTCGATCGGCTCGGAGGGGTCGGCGCGGGTCGGCGGCATCCTCGCCACCAACGCCGGCGGCAACAACACGCTGCGCTACGGCAACGCGCGCGACATGGTGCTGGGGCTCGAGGTGGTGCTTGCCGACGGAACGGTCTGGGACGGGCTCAGGCGCCTGCGCAAGGACAACACCGGCTACTGCCTGCGCCAGCTCTTCGTGGGCTCGGAGGGCACGCTCGGCATCATCACCGCGGCCGTGCTCAAGCTCGTGCCACGCCCGGTCACGCGCTGCGTCGCGTTCGCCGCGCTGGCTTCGGCCGCCGCCGCGCTCGACCTGCTCGCGCGCCTGCAACGCCACGACGCCGCCTCGCTCGCCGCCTACGAATACATGGCGCGCGCCGGGCTCGACCTGGTCATCAGGCACATTCCCGGCACCGCGCTGCCGCTCGCGACGGCTGCCGGCCACTACGTGCTGATCGACCTCGCCACCCCGCGCCCGGACGCCGACCTGCGCGGCGGACTCGAATCGGTACTCGCGGCGGCGATGGAGGCGGGCATTGTGCTCGACGCCGCGATCGCCGAATCGGGCGCGCAGGAAGCCGCTCTCTGGAAGCTGCGCGAGGAGCATTCGGAGGCGCAGAAGCGCGCCGGCGCCAACGTCAAGAACGATGTCTCCGTGCCGGTCTCCCTGGTGCCGGAGCTGCTCGCCCGCGGCACCGCGGCCTGCGAGGCGCTGCTGCCCGGCATCCGCGTCGCGCCGTTCGGCCATGTCGGCGACGGCAACATCCACTTCAACCTGCTGCAGCCCGAGGGCATGGACCCCGCCGCCTTCCTCGCCATGGACCACGCCATCATGGACGCGGTCTGCGACGTGGTTCGCAAGCTCGGCGGCAGCTTCTCCGCAGAGCACGGCGTCGGCCGTCTCAAGCCCTATTTGATGCCTGCCTGGCGGGGCGGGGCGGAGCTCGCGATGATGCGCGCGATCAAGGCAGCGCTCGATCCGCGCGGCCTGCTCAATCCCGGAAAGCTGCTGCCGGAAGAAAGGGCGCCGGTCGTTGGCCACGCGGCGCCGGGCGGCTAGACTGACCGCCCCCAGGACAGGTCTCGAGATGCCAGCCGAGCCGAGCCAACCCGGGCGCCGCGCCGGACGCTTCCAACCGCGTCCTTCGGGGCGTCCGCCCTTCCGCGTCTTCGCGCTGTCGCGGCTCGACCGTTACATAGTGGGCCAGCTCGTGCTGGGCCTGGTTGCGGTTACCGGCGGGCTGGTCGCGCTGGTCTGGATGACGCAGTCACTGCGCTTCGTGGAGCTGATCGTCGATCGTGGCCTGTCGCCGTGGGCCTTCATCAAGCTCACCGGGCTGCTGGTGCCGAGCTTCGTCGCCATCATCCTGCCCGTCGCGGTTTTCGTCGTGGTGCTGTTCGCCTATCTGCGCCTGGCCGCGGACCGCGAGATCACGGTGATGCGCGCCGCCGGCGTTTCCAATCTCGGCCTGGCGCGACCGGCGCTGCTGCTCGGGCTCGGTGCCTTCCTGCTCTGCTTCGTGCTCAACCTCTGGATCGTGCCGTCGGCGTTCGGCGCCTTTCGCGAATACCAGTTCGCCATCCGCAACCGCGTCGCCGCCTTCCTGCTGCAGGAGGGTGTGTTCACCCAGGTCACCAACAAGCTTACCGTCTATATCGGCAGGCGCGATCCCAACGGCACGCTGCATAACCTGCTGATCGACGACGAGCGCGACCCGGATTCGCCCGTCACTGTGCTGGCCGAGACCGGCCGCCTGCTCGGCACCGGCGCGGTGCCCACCGTGCTGCTCTACAATGGCAGCCGCGAGCAGGTGGACCCGAAGACCGGCGCGCTCGAGGTCGTCTCCTTCGCGCGCAACGCCATCAACCTCACCCAGACCGGCGGCGCCAACGCGCCCAAATTCCGCGATCCCACGGAGATGTCGCTGGGCGAGTTGCTGCATCCGCCGCCGGGGGCCGTGCACAAGCGCGACCTCGGCAAGCTGCTGGCAGAGGCGTATCGCCGCCTCACCAGTCCCTTCACCTGCGTGGGCTACGCGCTGTTGGCGCTGGCCGCGGTACTGGGCGGGCGGTTCCGGCGTCGCGGCGGCGGCATGCGGGCGTTCGCCGCGGTGCTGATCATGACGGGGCTGGTCGCGCTGGGGCTCACCATCAACAACCTCGCCGCGCGCGACACGGCGCTGGTTTGGCTGATGTGGGTACACGCCATCCTGCCCGGCGTGGTCTGCGCCTGGATGCTGTTCGGCCCGCGCCGCGATGCCTCGCCGCGGGGCCTGCCGCGCACCACGGGCGCGCCGGCATGAAGCTCGCGACCATCCTCTCCCTCTACGTCACCCGCATCTTCCTCGCCGCGGTGATGGCGATGCTGGCGGGGCTCACCACCATCCTGGTGCTGTTCGACTTTGTGGAGCTGCTGCGCCGGAGCGAAACCAAGCCGCACGCCACGCTGGGCATCGTCAGCGAGATGGCGTTCCTGCGCATGCCGTGGATGCTGATGGAGGTGCTGCCGTTCGCCATCCTGCTCGGTGGCATCATCGCCTTCTGGCGCCTCGCGCGCTCGCACGAGCTCGTCGTGGTGCGCAGCGCCGGCGTCTCCGCGTGGCAGTTCCTCGCCGGGCCCGTGATCAGCGCCACCCTGCTCGGCGCCTTCGCGACCGCGGTGCTGAGCCCGGTCTCAGCCGCCATGCGCGCCCGCGCCGATGCGATGGACGCGGCCTATCTGCAGACCGACAGCGGCGGGCTGGCGCTCGCGGGCCAGCAGCTCTGGGTGCGCCAGGCGGATCGTGGCCTGGTGCCCGACGGGGTCGCCATCCTGCACGCCATGGGGGTGGCGCTGGTGCACGGCACGCTCACCGCGGCACACATGACCGTCTTCCGCCTCGACGCGCACAACGCGCTGATCGAGCGCATCGACTCCGGGCACGCGGAACTCGCGGCCGGCACCTGGCGCCTCGCCGCCGCGCGCGTGCTCACTCCCGGCAACCCGCCGACGCCGCCCGCCAGCATGACGCTCGCCACCGACATGACGGTGCGGCGCGTGCAGGAAAGTGTCGCCTCGCCCAACACGTTCGGCGTCTGGGCGCTGCCCGGTTTCATCCGGCTGCTGCAACAATCGGGCTTCTCCACCGTGCGCCACCGGCTGCACTTCCAGTCGCTGCTCGCCCTGCCGCTGCTCGCCGGCACCATGGCGCTGCTCGCCGCCGGGTTCTCGATGCGACCGCAGCGGCGCGGCGGGGTCGCGCGGATGCTGGGCAGCGGCGTCGTTGCCGGCTTCGCGCTGTTCGTCGTCGCCAAGTTCGCCGAGCGCATCGGCGACGCGGGCACGTTGCCGGTGGTGCTCGCGGCCTGGGCGCCGGCCGCGTCCGGGCTGCTGCTCGCGACCACGCTGCTCCTGCATCTCGAGGATGGCTGAGCGCGTGGCAAGGAACCATTCCCGGCGCCGCGTGCGCACCACCCTGGCGATGCTGCTGCTGCTCGCCCCGACGCTGCCCGGCGCGGCGCTGGCGCAGAGCTTCGGCCCCGCGGGCGGCGGGTCGTCCGTGATCGGGCACGTGGCGCCGGCCTCGCGCAACGCGCCGGTGTTCTACCAGGCCGACCGCGCGAGCTACGACCGCAGCACCGGCATCGCGACCCTCTCCGGCCATGTCGAGCTGTGGCAGGCCGACCGCGTGCTGATGGCCGACACCGTCACCTACGACGAGCGCACCGGCGTCGCCGCGGCAAAGGGCCATGTCGTGCTGCTGGAGCCCGGCGGGCAGGTGGTGTTCAGCCACTATGCCGAGCTTTCCAACGACATGAAGAACGGCGTGCTCAAGGACCTGCGCATCACGCTGCAGCAGGGCGGCAAGCTCGCCGCCAACAGCGCCGAGCGCATCAACGGCCGCCTCAACGAGCTTTCGCGCGCCGTCTACAGCACCTGCCCGGTCTGCGCCCAGCACCCGAACCGCCCGCCGCTATGGGCCATCCGCGCGCGCGACGCGATCCAGGACCTCGACCACAAGCGCATCGAATACCGCGACGCGGTGATCGAGATCTACGGCGTGCCGGTGTTCTGGCTGCCTTACCTCACGCATCCGGACCCGACGGAGAAGCGCGCGACCGGCCTGCTGGTACCGAGCTTCGGGTATTCGCACGCGCTCGGCGCCTTCACCCGCATTCCCTACTTCTGGGCGATCGACCCACACCAGGACGCGACCCTCACCCCGATCATCGCCACCGGCAACGGTCCGGGGCTCGACTTCCAGTACCGCCGCGCCCTCAACGACGGGCGCGTCACCGTCAACGGCTCCTTCGCGCGCTACGGCGGCAGCGTCGGCGGCAACATCGACGCTACCGGCAACTTCTCGATCAACGACACCTGGCGCTGGGGCTTCGACCTGCAGCGCGCGAGCTCGGCCAACTACGTGCGCGACTTCAAGGTGCAGGGCGTCGGCGCGATCCTCACCAGCCAGATCTACCTCGAGGGGTTCGGCCAGGGCGCCTACGCGCGTATCGACAGCCGCTTCTACCAGGGGCTCGCGACCAGCCAGGACAGCAGCAAGCTGCCCTTCGTGCTGCCGCGCGCCGAATACGCCTTCGTGAGCCAACCCGACGTGTTCGGCGGGCGGCTCGGCGTGCGGACGGACGCATTCAACGTGATGCGCAACAACGGCACCGACACCGAGCGCGGCCGGCTCTCGCTCGACTGGAGCCGGCGCTTCGCCGGCGGGCTCGGCGAGCTGTGGAAGGCCACCTTGCACGTGGACAGCGCCGTCTACACCGCGCGCAAGTTCGACGAGCAGCCGAATTATGGTATCCACGGCGACGTCAGCAGCGCGCAGGCGATGCCGAGTGCCGCGGTGATGCTGCGCTGGCCCTTCGCGCGCGACGCCGGCAGCTGGGGCACGCAGGTGATCGAGCCGATTGCCCAGATCATCGTCGCCCCCAACGGCAGCAACTACGTCAACACACGCATCCCCAACGAGGACAGCCTCGCACTCGACTTCACCGACGCCAATCTCTTCGCGCTCAACCGCTTCGCGGGCGTGGACCGGCTGGAGGGCGGGCCGCGCGCCAACGTCGCGTTGCACGGCGCCTGGTACGCGCCCGCCGGTACCTTCGACGCGCTGGTCGGCGAGGGCTTCCGCCTCAAGCGCGACAACGCGTTTCCGGTGGGATCCGGGCTCGACGGCACAGCGAGCGATATCGTGAGCCACGTGTCCTGGACACCGAATTCCTTCTTCGATGTCACTTCGCGCCAACGCTTCAATCACAGCGATTTTCGTATCCGCTACGCCGATGCGCTGGCCAGCGTGGGCAACCATACGCTGCGGGTGTTCGGTGGCTACATCTATTCCTACAACACGCCCTATGGGCTCTACGACAACCCTCCCGGCACGCCCGTGGCGATGCTGCCGCGCAACGAAATCACCGCCGGCGCCACCACGCATCTCGCCGGCTTCAAGCTCTCCGGCTACCTCCGCCAGGACATCGCGCGGAACAAGCCGGTCGCCGCCGGGTTCGACGCCGCCTGGCAGAACTCCTGCCTCGGCTTGGACGTGAACTTCTTCCGCCGCTATACCTCCGTCAACAACGACCACGGCGACACCGTGATCCTGTTCCAGATCACCTTCAAAACCGTCGGCACCTTCGGCTTCAACGCCTCGTGAGCCGCTTGCAGCCCGACCGCCCCCGAATGAGCCTATGAACGAGCCCGAAGCTCGCCGCAGGGAGTTTGCTATGCCTCGCCTGATCCGTTCCACCTTCGCCGGCGCGCCAGCCCCGGGAGTGACTGTCCTCGGACTGGCCGCCCTGCTGGTCGCTGCCAACGGCGTGCCCGCCGCCGCGGCTCTGGCCGCGACGCCGCCGGCCCCCGCGCCGGCGACAGCCGCGCCGGGCAAGCCCGCGCAGCGCCTGCCGCTGGTGGAGCGGCTGTCGCCCTCGACCAGTGCGGCCATCGTCGCCACCGTCAACGGCCAGGCGATCACGCTCGCCGACGTGGACAACCGCCGCCGCCTGCTCGCCGCCTCCGTCGGCCTGCCTCTGACGCCTGCCATCCTCGACCGGCTCACCGCACCGATCGTGCGCGAGCTGATCGACGAGACGCTGCGCCAGCAGGAGATGATCCGCCGCCACATCGCGGTGCCGGAGGCGGCGGTGCGCCAGGCCGTCGCCACCATCGAGATGCGCAACGGCATGCCACCCGGCAGCCTGCTGCCGCGCCTCGCGGCGCTGGGCATCGATCCCTCGACGCTGCTCAACCAGTTGCGCACGCAGATCGGCTGGGGCCAGGTGGTGCGCCAGGCGCTCGGCAGCCGCGCCATCGTCACCGCCGCCGACATCGCCGACCGCGAGGCGGCGCTGAAGGCCGAGGCCGGGCAGACGGAATACAATGTCGGCGAGATCTTCCTGCCCGCCCAGGGGGCGAAGCAGCAGGAGCAGGTCAAGAGCGTCGCCGACCTCATCATCGGGCAGCTGCGCCTCGGCGCGCCGTTCCCGCTGATCGCGGTGCAGTTCAGCCAGAGCCAGTCGGCACTGGCCGGGGGCAATCTCGGCTGGGTGCAGGCGAGCCAGCTCGACCCCGAGGTGTTGCGCGTGATCAAGGAAATGCCCCCGGGCGCCATCAGCAACCCGGTCAAGGTGCCGGGCGGGGAGGTCATCGTGACCCTGAACGCGACCCGGGTCATCGGCGCGCCGCCGGGTCAGGTCGCGACCGCCCAGGATACGGCGGCGGGGAGCGCGCCAGCGGGGCAGGGCCCCGCGCCGGCGCCCACGCCGGCCGTGACCGGCCCGGCACCCGACAGCAGGCGGGCGATCGAGGAGCAGATCCTGGCGCAGCGCTTCGAACTCGCCTCGCAGCAGCTGATCCGCGACCTCGAGCGCCGGGCGGTGATCGATCGCCACTCCTGACCCCGCGCCCGACGCCGCCCCCGAGGCCGGATCGGCGGAAACGGAGGGCGGGGTACTTTCCCGCGTCATCGCGCGGCACGGGCTCGCGGCGCGGCGCGCGCTCGGTCAGAACTTCCTGCTCGACCTCAACCTCACCGCCGCCATCGTGCGCGAGGCGGGGGATCTCGCGGGCCGCGAGGTGGTGGAGGTTGGTCCCGGCCCCGGCGGCCTCACGCGGGCGCTGCTGGCGAGCAACGCGCGCCGCGTCGTCGCGGTGGAGCGCGACAGGCGTGCCGTCGCCGCGGTCAGCGAACTCGCCACCGACCCGCGTCTTGCCGTCGTCGAGGCGGATGCGCTGGCGCTCGACCTCACGACGCTGGTGGCCGCCCCACGCCGGATCGTCGCCAACCTGCCCTACAACATCGCCACACCGCTGCTGATCGGCTGGCTGCGCCAGGCGGCGGCGTGGGAGCAGATGCTGCTGATGTTCCAGCTCGAGGTTGCCGAACGCATCGTTGCAGGCCCGGACACGGCAGCCTACGGCAGGCTCGCCGTGGTCGCGCAATGGGTGGCGGAGGCGCGCATCGTGATGCGTCTGCCGCCACGCGCCTTCGTTCCCGCGCCGAAAGTATGGTCCGCGGTGGTGCGGCTCACGCCGCGCGCGCACCAGCCACCGGCCGGCCTGTTCGCGGCGATGGAGAAGGTCACCGCCGCTGCCTTCGGCCAGCGCCGGAAGATGCTGCGCGGCGCGCTGCGTCCGCTCGGGGGGGAGGCGCTGCTGGCGCGTGCCGGGATCGCGCCCGAGCGCCGCGCCGAGACGCTCACGGTCGCGGAATTCGAGCGCCTCGCCACGCTGCTCGCGGCACCTTCAGGCGATGACGCGGCGGCTGCCGCGCGATAGAACCGTTCCGGCAGGGCGAGGTTGGCACCATGGCATCCGGTACCGGCGAGGTCGACGGCAAATATTACGAGGTCGCGCGTTCCGGCACGTTCGCCGAGCGGCTGATGGCGGCGGCGCGGCGGCGCATGTACCGCGACTTTGTACGCCTCGCCGCCGTGGGCGAGGGTGAGACCATCCTCGACATCGGTGTCTCCGACGTGATGGCGGAGGGGGCGAACATGCTCGAGGTCAGCGATCCACATCCCGGGCGGATCACCGCGGTCGGCCTCGGCGAGGGTGCCGGATTCCAGGCCACGTTTCCAGCCATCCGCTATGTGCGGATCGAGCCGCATGCGCCGCTGCCCTTCGGCGACAAGGCGTTCGACATCGCCACGTCCAACGCCGTGCTCGAACATGCCGGCGGCGACGCGGCGCAGCACGCCATGATCGGCGAGATGTGCCGGGTGGCGCGGCGGGTTTTCCTTACGGTACCGCACCGTTTCTTCCCGGTCGAGCATCACACGGGGCTGCCCTTCTTGCACTGGTCGGACGTGACCTTCGGCCCGGCCTGCCGTCTCGCCGGGCGCGCGCGCTGGGCCGATCCCAGGGAGCTGATCCTCATGTCGCGCGGGCGGCTGCGTGCCCTCGTTCCAGCGGGCTGGCGCGCGCGCATCGGCACCACCGGCCTGGCGCTGGGGCCGTTCAGCTCGAACCTGTACCTGGCGCTCGATCCGCTTTCGCGTTGAGCAGGCGCAGCACCCCGAGGATCGGCCAGGCCGCGAGCAGCAGCGCGGTGCTGTCGATATACCGCTCCGCCGGGAAGGTGATCAGCACGATCGGCGCGCCGGTGCCGAGGACATAGAGGAAGCTGACCGCGAGCAGGATCGGGGTGTCGCGCGCTGCCTCCGGCGGGGCCGCCGGCATGCCGCCTCGCCGCCACAGCAGCATCGCCAGCAGCGTGAGGAAGGCGAGGATGAAGACCGGGTTCAGGATCAGCGCGTGGCCCACCAGCCGTGCCGCCGCGCCGGCGACCCAGGCAAGGTAGTCCGCCGGTGCCGCGCGCACGATCTCGATCGTCAGGCGTTGCAGGCGCTGGTCGAAATGCGGCCAGGATTCGCCTGGCGGGCGCGTCGGCCTGACGGCGTGGAACACCACGCTGTCATAGGTCCGCGCCATGATGTCGAAATAGAACAGGGCCGCCGAGAAGAAGGAGCGCGCGCCCCGGGAGTTGGCCGGCACCGGGATCGACAGGCCCTGTTGCTCGAGCCGCGTGCGCGCGGCGAGGATCGCCTCGGCCTGCGGCTGTTCGTCCGCCGGCAGCCGCGCCGCGACGGACGGCGTCAGCATCAGCCCGCCGATCCCCGACATCACGAAGCCGCCATAGGAAACGATGCTGGGCGAACCCTCGCGGACCGTCCGCCATGCGACGAGCCCGGCGGCGGGCGCGGCCAGCGCCGCCAGCAGCAACAGCGCGCGTGCCCAGCGCCGGACGTACCAGCGGGTCGGGAGCAGCAGGGGCAGGGCGGCCAGCAGCACGGCAAAGCCGAGCAGGCCCGGCACCAGCGACCAGGCCAGCGTCACCGCAAGGGCCGCCGGCAGCACCCAGAGCAGCGAGCCCTCCGCCGCCAGCAGCGCCGCCGCGAAGCCCGCGAACAGGAACCCGTGCCCCGCCGCTTCGGGCACCGCGTCGCGCACCCAGAGCAGCAGCATCGTCGAGGCCCCGATCGCGATTCCGATCGCCGAGGCCGCCGCCCGCGACGCCCCGACCCGTTCCAGGCTCGCCACGAGCAGCGCGGCGCCGCCGAGAAAGATCGTCGCCTGCAGCCAGGCAAGCAGCGGGGCCGCGTGCGCCAGCATCCAACCCGCGACCCAGCCGTAGAGCGGCAGGCGCGAGGCCCCGAGCGGATCGATGGCCTTCGCGACGGCGAGGTAGCTCGCGGTGTCCGGCGCCACCACGGTATGGAACCAGCCGGCAGCGGCCAGCAGCCCCAGCAGCGCGAAGCCCAGGACGGGCGGGATCAGCGCCGGCTTCATCGCGTTCCCCTCATCGCAGCCACGACAGCAGCAGCGTCAGCGTCACCACGGAGAGGATGGTGGAGACCAGCACCTCGCCCGCCGTGTTCTCCGCCATGGTGCCGGTGCGCCGCGCCAGCAGGAACGCGTTGGCCCCGGTCGGCATCGCCGCCGCGAGCACCACGGTCGCGAACGCCACGCCGCGCACGCCCACCGCATGCGCGATCAGCCCCACGACCGCGGGCATTATCGCGAGCTTCAGCACGACCGCGCCCACGAGCCCGGCGCGGTTGCCCGCGAGATGCCCGCCGAGCGTGGCCGGCCGCGGCAGCGACGCGCCGAGGCAGAACAGCGACACCGGCGCCGCGGCGCCGCCGAGCAACTGGAGAAACGCGTGCAGCGGCGCGGGCACGGGCAGGGCGGTCGCGCGGAACACCATCGCCGCCATCACCGAGAGCACGACGGGGTTGCTGAACAGCCCGCGAGCCACCGAGCGCAGCGTCTGCGCGATGCCCGGCCGCACACCCTGGCCGGTCTCGATCACCACGCTCGCGAGCGGCAACAGCACGGCGGAGTGGAACGCCACCACCGCCAGCAGGTTCGCCACCCCCTCCCTTCCGTAGGCCGCCTGGATTACCGGCACGCCCATCATCACCGTGTTGCCGTAAACGCCGGTCAGCGCGAACATCCCGGCCGGTGCCAGCTGCATCCGCAGCGCCGCCCGCGCCGCCAGCATGGCGAGGAAGAACAGTGCCACGGCGCCGACGAGGAAGCTTCCCGCGACATGCACCAAGTGCAGCGGCGGCGCGCCGGCGATGGAATCGAACAGCAGCGCCGGCATCGAGGCGAAATAGGCGAAGTTGGTCAGGCCCCGCACGCCCGCCGGCTCCATCCAGCCGCGATGCAGCGAAACCCACCCGATCCCGATGAGCGCGAAGACCGGCGCGACGATGCCCAGCAGTTGCGTCAACGCGTGCCCTCCGCCCCCGTCCCGTGCCGGAAGCTCAGCCGAGCCCGGCGACGAAGGCGCCGAGGCCGGAAAGGCGCGATCGGGCGCAGCGCGCCGCCTCCAGCACCG
The DNA here is from genome assembly GCA_021847175.1 of Pseudomonadota bacterium. Taxonomy (GTDB): domain Bacteria; phylum Pseudomonadota; class Alphaproteobacteria; order Acetobacterales; family Acetobacteraceae; genus JAJXXT01. Next base: position 1,711 of record JAJZUI010000057.1, on the reverse strand, counting down.
CCTGCGCGCGGCGGACCGCGGCGTCGAGATCGTCGTTGATCAGCACGTGGTCGAACTCCACCACGCGCGCTATCTCGTGGCGGGCGGTGGCGAGCCTCGTTGCGATCTGCTCGGCGGAATCGGAGGCGCGGGTATCGAGCCGGCGCGCCAGCTCCGCCATCGAGGGCGGCAGCACGAACAGCCCCACCACGTCGCCCGGCAGCGCCGCGCGCACCAGCGCATGGCCCTGCACGTCAATCGCCAGCACCACGTCGCGGCCCGCCGCGATCGCCGCCTCGACCGGTGCCCTCGGTGTCCCGTACTGGCGCCCGAACACGCCGGCCCATTCCAGCAGCGCGCCCCCCTCGCGCATGGCGGCGAAGCGCGCGTCGTCGATGAAGTGATAGTCGCGCCCGTTCTCCTCGCCCGGCCGCGGCTTGCGCGTCGTGACGCTTACGGAACGGACCAGCGTGTTGTCGGCGCCCAGCATCGCCTGCGCGATCGTGGTCTTGCCGCCGCCGGAGGGCGCTGCGATCACCAGGCAAAGGCCGCGGCGCGCGATCTCAGGCATGCGTTTCTTCAGGCAAGGTTCTGCACCTGCTCGCGGAGCTGCTCGATCACCGCCTTGAGGGCCAGGCCCGTCGTGGTCAGCGCGCCGGACGCGGACTTGCTGCACAGCGTGTTTGCCTCGCGCAGGAACTCCTGCACCAGGAAATCGAGCCGTCGCCCGATCGCCTCGCCCTCCGCGAGCAGGGCGCGCGCGGCGGCCACGTGTGCGGCCAGCCGGTCGAGCTCCTCGCGCACGTCCGAGCGCGTGGCGAGCAGCGCGATCTCCTGCGCCAGCCGTTCTTCCGGCACCGGCGGCGTGCCGGCCAGAAGTTGCCGCAGCGATTCCGCAAGCCGCTCGCGGTGCAGGCGCGGCTGCTCGGCCGCCTCCGCTTCCGCGCGCTCGCGCAGTGCCGCGATCTCGTCAAGCAGCCGGACGACCACCTCGGCGAGGCGCGCGCCCTCCGCCTCGCGTGCAGCGAGGAGTGCGGCCAGCGCCGCGCCGAAGCCGCGCCGCAACACCTCCGCCGCGGCCGCGTCGGCGCCGAGGTCGAACTCCTCGCGGCCCACGCGCATCACGCCCGGTAGCCCGAGCAGCGCCTCCGCGCGCGGCGGCGGCGAGCCCTCGATGCGCGCGGCGAGCGCGGTCGCTGCGGCCAGCGCCTGCTCCAACGCCGCCGCGTCGATCGCCACCTTGGCTTCCGCCTCGCGCGTGAGCGTGAGCGTCGCCGAGACATTGCCGCGCTTGAGCCTCGCCGCCGCCTCGCGCAGCGCCGGCTCCAGCACGTCGCAGCCTGGCGGCATGCGCAGGCGCAGGTCGAGCCCGCGCCCGTTCACGCTGCGCAACTCCCAGACGAAGCCGTGGCCGGCGACGGAGCCGTCGGCGCGCCCGAACCCCGTCATCGATTGCACCTTGGCGGGCCGCGCCTCTCGTGTCTGCGTGCCCCGCGATTGCACCCGAGATTGCGTCGCGGGCGCCGATGCCGTCTGCTGCATGGCTTCTTGTATCAGCACGGATGCCGAGGCCCAACATGCGGTCCGCACTCATCACCGGCGCGTCGAGCGGGATTGGCGCGGCGCTCGCCGTGGCGCTGGCCGGCCCTGACGCCACGCTGCATCTCGGCGGCCGCGACGAGGCTCGCCTGGCCGCCATCGCCGATGCCTGCCGCGCCCATGGTGCCGCCGT
>JAJZUI010000056.1 GCA_021847175.1 Pseudomonadota bacterium | reverse complement strand
GGGGTCGCGCGCGCCGCACGGAACAAGGAGGCCGCGCGCCGCGTCGTCGCCTTCCTCGCGGCACCCGCGGCGGCGCAGGCCAAGCGACGCCACGGCATGCAGCCGGCGAGCCCAGCGCCGCGCTAGCGGATCAGCTCCGCGCCCCCCATTTGCATGTGTGCTTGCGAGCGTGCTTGCCCTGGGGCCGCGCCGCGCCCGAGAATAGGGAATGCACGCTCCTGCCGCCCGGGGGATGGCGCACGAGGCGGAAGCCTTTGCGGCGCTCGACCTCGGTACCAACAACTGCCGCCTGCTGGTCGGCGCCGCCTCCCGTGGCGGGTTCCGCATCATCGAATCGTTCTCGCGCACCGTGCGCCTCGGCGAGGGGCTGGCCGCCACCGGCCGCTTGTCGGACGGCGCGATGGACCGCGCGCTGGACGCGCTGCGCGCCTGCGCCGAGCGCGTCGCCCGCCGCCGGCCGCGCGCGGTGCGCGCCATCGCCACCGAGGCCTGCCGCCAGGCCGAGAACGGCCCCGCCTTCATCGCCCGCGTGCGCGAGGAGACGGGCCTCGCCTTCCGCATCATCTCCCCGCGCGAGGAGGCGGAGCTTGCCGTCGAAAGCTGCGCGCCGCTGCTGCGCGAGGGCGCGCGGCGGGTGCTGCTGTTCGACATCGGCGGCGGCTCGACGGAACTCGCCTGGGTCCGCCTCGGTGCCGACCGGCCGGCCTTCCTCGGCACGCTGTCGCTGCCCTGGGGTGTCGTCTCGCTCGCCGAGCATTTCGGCGACGCCGCGGGAACCGCGGAGGGCTTCGCCGCGATGGTCGAGACGGTCGCCTCCCGGCTGCGCACCTTCGAGGAGGTGCACCGCATCGGCCAGGAGATCCGCCAGGGCGGCGTGCGCCTGCTCGGCACCTCCGGCACCGTCACCACGCTCGCGGCCCTCGCCCTCGGCCTCACGCGCTATTCCCGCCGCGCCGTGGATGGGGCGGTGCTGCGCGCGGGCCAGGTGGACCGGGCGCTCGCCGAGATCCGCTCGCTCGGCCGCGCGGGACTGGCGCAGCACCCCTGCATCGGGCCGGACCGCGCCGAGTTCGTGCTGCCCGGCTGTGCCGCTTTCGCCGCCATCCGCGGCGTCTGGCCGGCGGAGGAACTGGTCATCGCCGACCGCGGCCTGCGCGAGGGCATGCTGATGCGCATGATCCGCGAGACCCGACACCGCTGACATGGCGCACCGCTGACATGGCCAAGACACCCAAATCACCGCCCGGCGGCCGCGGGCTCGCCGTCACGGTGCGCACCGCGGGCAAGCGCAGCGCCGCCAGCGCCCGCTGGCTCGCCCGCCAGCTTAACGACCCCTATGTCGCGGCGGCGAAGCGGGCGGGCTGGCGCTCCCGCGCCGCGTTCAAGCTGCTGGAACTCGACGAGCGCTTCCACCTGCTGCGCCGCGGCCAGCGCGTGCTCGACCTCGGCGCCGCCCCCGGCGGCTGGTCGCAGGTCTCTGTGCGCGCGGGCGCGCATGTCGTGGGGCTCGACCTGCTGCCCATCGAGCCGCTGCCGGGCGCCTTGTTCGTCCAGGGCGACATGGACGACCCGGCGATGCCCGCCCGCCTCACCGAACTGATCGGGGGCAAGGCCGACCTCGTGCTGTCGGACATGGCGCCCAACGCCACCGGCCACAACGCCACCGACCACCTGCGTATCGTGGCGCTGGCCGAGAACGCCGCGGCCTTCGCCATCGAGGTGCTGGCGCCGGGCGGTGCCTTCGTCTGCAAGGTGTTTCAGGGCGGCGCCGAGGGGGCGCTGCTCGCGATCCTCAAGCGCCGCTTCGCCACGGTGCGCCACGCCAAGCCCCCGGCGAGCCGCAAGGAGAGTGCGGAGCTGTACGTCGTCGCCCAGGGCTTTCGCCCGGAGTAGGTCTTCGTCCCGGGCTAGGTTTCCGTCCGGGGCAGGCTTCACGCGCAGCAGGCCTGCGTGGACGCCGGACGGTTTCACGCCCACGTCGCTTGCATCGGCGCCGGCCTCGCCCTAAGTGGGGCCGCCAAGGTTGCGGAAAGGTCGCGACATGGCGCCCCAAGACAGTTCGGTTCCGGAAAGCGGCTCTCGCGTTCACGCGCGCGTGCAGGTCGAGGAGGCCTACGCTTTCGACGACGTGCTGCTCGTCCCCGGCTATTCCCAGGTCCTGCCGACGGAGACGAATACCGCAAGCAGGCTGACGCGGCGCATCCCGCTCACCATCCCGCTGCTTTCCTCGGCGATGGACACGGTGACGGAATCGGCGATGGCGATCGCGCTCGCCCAGCACGGCGGCATCGGCGTGATCCACAAGAACCTCGAGCCCGACGAACAGGCCGACCAGGTGCGCCGGGTGAAGAAGTTCGAATCCGGCATGGTGGTGAACCCGCTCACAATCTACCCGGACCAGTCGCTCGCCGAGGCGCAGGGGCTGATGGCCGCCCACCGCATCAGCGGCGTGCCGGTGGTGGAGCGTGGCTCCGGCCGCCTCGTCGGCATCCTCACGCATCGCGACGTGCGTTTCGCCACCGACCCCGCGCTCAAGGTCTACGAGCTGATGACGCGCGAGAACCTGGTCACCGTCCCCGCCGACGTGGACCGCGAGGAGGCGCGCCGCCTGCTGCACCGCCATCGCATCGAAAAGCTGCTGGTGGTGGACGAGCAGTACCGCTGCACCGGCCTCATCACCGTCAAGGACATGGACAAGGCGGAGATGCACCCGCTCGCCAACAAGGACGAGCTCGGCCGTCTGCGCGTCGCCGCCGCGACCGGCGTGGGCGAGGACGGCTTCCGCCGCACCCAGGCGCTGATCGCCGCCGAGGTCGACGTCATCGTGGTCGACACCGCGCACGGTCATTCCGCGGGCGTGCTCCGCGCGGTGGAGCGCATCAAGCAGCTCTCCAACAACGTGCAGGTCATCGCCGGCAACGTCGCGACGCCGGAAGGGGCGGAGGCGCTGATCGCCGCGGGAGCGGACGCGGTGAAAATCGGCATTGGCCCCGGCAGCATCTGCACCACGCGCATCGTCGCCGGCGTCGGCGTGCCGCAGTTCACCGCCGTCGCCGAGACCGCCGCCGCCTGTCGCGACCACGACATCCCCTCGATCGCGGACGGCGGCATCCGCAACTCCGGCGACATCGTGAAGGCGATCGGCGCCGGGGCGGACTGCGTCATGATCGGCAGCCTTCTCGCGGGCACCGACGAGGCGCCGGGCGAGGTGTTCCTCTACCAGGGCCGCTCCTACAAATCCTATCGCGGCATGGGCAGCCTCGGTGCCATGGCGCGCGGCTCGGCGGACCGCTATTTCCAGCAGGACGTCAAGGACGCGCTGAAGCTGGTGCCGGAAGGCATCGAGGGCCGCGTCGCCTACAAGGGCCCGGCCTCGGCGGTGATCCACCAGCTCGTCGGCGGCCTGCGCGCCGGGATGGGCTACACCGGCGCGCAAACCATCACGGAACTGCACGAGAAGGCGCGCTTTCGCCGCATCACCGGCGCCGGCCTGCGCGAGAGCCACGTGCACGACGTGGCGATCACGCGCGAGGCGCCGAACTACCGCCACGAAGGGTGACACCCTCGGCGCGCATCCAGGGCGCGATCGACCTTCTGTCAGTTGTCGCTACCTGGGAGAAGCCGGCGGACGCGGTGGCCAATGCCTGGTTCCGCGACCGGCGCTTCATCGGCAGTGGCGATCGGCGCGAGATCTCGGCCCGCGTCTGGAACGTCATCCGCGACTGGCGCAAGCTCACCTGGCGGCTGCGCAGCGACGACGCGCGCCTGCTCATCGCCGCCGCCATGCTGCTCGAGGGCCTGCCGCTCGCGCGGCTCGACACGCTCTACAACGGTAGCCCGCATTCGCCCCGCCCGCTCGCCGAGGCGGAGCACGCGGTGCTGCGCCCGCTCGAGGGTGCGAGCCGGCTGCATCCGCGCATGCCCGACGACGTGCGCCTCGAGGTCCCGGCCTGGATCCTGCCGCGCCTGCGCGAACGTTTCGGCCCCGACACGGAGGCGGAACTCGCTTCATTGCTCGCCGAGGCGCCGCTCGACCTGCGCGTCAACCTGCTCAAGGCCGACCGCGAAACCGCCCGCGCGGCCCTCGCCGCCGAGGGGATCGAGGCGGCGCCCACGCCGTATTCGCCCTGGGGCCTGCGCGTCGACGGCCGCAGGCCCGTCGTCACCGGCAAGGCGTTCCGCGACGGATTGATCGAAATCCAGGACGAGGGCAGCCAGCTCGTCGCCCTGCTCGCCGGCGCCCTGCCCGGCATGCGCGTGCTCGACTACTGCGCCGGGGCCGGCGGCAAGACGCTGGCGCTGGCGATGACGATGGCGAACAAGGGCCACGTCGTCGCCGCCGACGTCTCCGCCCCGCGGCTCGAGGGCGCGGTCCGCCGCCTGCGCCGCGCCGGCGTGCACAATGTCGAGCGGCACCTGATGGAGGCGGGCGACAAATGGGCCAAGCGCCGTGCCGGCAGCTTCGACCGCGTGCTGGTGGACGCGCCCTGCACCGGCACCGGCACCTGGCGGCGCAACCCGGACGCGCGGCTGCGCCTCGCCGAGACCGACCTCCTGGAACTCATCGCCAAGCAGGCCGCGATCCTCGCCGCCGCGGCGCGCCTGGTTCGCCCCGGCGGGCGGCTGGTCTATGCTGTCTGCTCGGTGCTCGCGGAGGAGGGGGCAGGGCAGGTGGAGCGGTTCCTGGCGGCGGAGCCCGGCTTCAAAGTGGTGCCGGCGGGCAAAGCCTGGCCCGGCACCTCCCCCGCGCTCGCGCCGGGGGCCTCGCCCTATCTCGCCACCACGCCGCGCCGCCACGGCACGGACGGGTTCTTCGCCGCGGTGCTGGAGCGCGCCGCATGACGGTGCGCCGCGCCGGGCTCGCGGATGCGGCCGCCATCGGCGCGGTGCATGTCGCGGCCTGGCTCAGCACCTATCCGGGGATCCTGCCGGAAGCCTACCTCGCGCGGCTCTCCGCCGTCCGCCAGGCGCGCCACTACGAGGCCGCGATCCGCATGGGCGTCATCGTCCACGTCGCGATCGGCGACGGGCACGTGGTGGGCTTCGCCACCGCGAGCCCGGCGCGCGGTGCCCGTATCGCGGAGGGCGAGATCGAGACCCTCTACGTGCTCGACGACTGGCGCGAGCGCGGGCTCGGCCGCGAACTGATGGGCGCCTCGGGCGCGGCACTCGCCGCCGCCGGCTGCCGCGACGCGTTCCTCTGGGTGCTGCGCGACAACCCCAGCCGCTGGTTCTACGCCCGCCTCGGCGGCCGGCCGGTGGCCGAAGGCGTGGTGCACGTCGCCGGCGTCGCGGTGCCGCAGACCGCCTTCGCCTGGTCGCCGATAAGCCAGCTGGTGACGCCCGCCGCCGGCGCTTGAACCCCACCGCGTGCTGTGCTGGAAACCGCCATGGCAGACCATTCCTCTCCGGAGTCTCTCGCCACCCCGGACGCCTCGATCGGCGGTGGCGAGATGGATAAAATCCTGATCCTCGATTTCGGCAGCCAGGTGACGCAGCTCATCGCGCGACGCGTGCGCGAGTCCGGCGTCTACTGCGAGATCTGGCCGTTCAACGCCGATCCCGAGCGCATCCGGGCCTTCGCCCCGCGCGGCATCATCCTCTCCGGCGGCCCCGCGAGTGTCACCGAGCCGGGCTCGCCGCGCGCGCCGGACGCGGTGTTTGCCTCCGGCGTGCCGGTGCTCGGCATCTGCTACGGCCAGCAGACGATGTGCAACCAGCTCGGCGGCGTGGTTGAACGCTCCGAGCACCGCGAGTTCGGCCGCGCGGAGATCGAGGTCCTCGAGGACTCCCCGCTGTTCGAGGGCGTCTGGGCGAAGGGCGGCCGCGCGACGGTGTGGATGAGCCACGGCGACCGCGTGACGCACCTGCCGCCCGGCTTCCGCGTGGCGGCGGCGAGCGAGGCGGCGCCGTTCGCCGTCTGCGCCAACGAGCAGCGGCACTACTACGGCACCATGTTCCACCCCGAGGTGGTGCACACGCCGGACGGCGCGGCACTGCTGCGCAACTTCACCCACCGCATCGCCGGCTGCCGCGGTTCCTGGACCATGGCCGCCTTCCGCGCCGCGGAGATCGCGAAGATCAGGGCGCAGGTGGGGCAGGGCAGGGTGATCTGCGGCCTCTCCGGCGGCGTCGATTCCGCCGTCGCGGCGGTCCTGATCCACGAGGCGATCGGCGACCAGCTCACATGCATCTTCGTCGACCACGGCCTGCTGCGCGCCGGCGAGGCGGAGCAGGTGGTCGCGACGTTCCGCGAACGTTTCAACATCCGCCTCGTCCATCGTGACGCTTCCGACATCTTCCTCGGGGCACTCGACGGCGTCACCGACCCCGAGGTGAAGCGCAAGACCATCGGCCGCCTGTTCATCGATGTGTTCGACGAGGAGGCGCACAAGCTGGGCGGCGCCGACTTCCTCGCCCAGGGCACGCTCTATCCCGACGTGATCGAGAGCGTGAGCTTCACCGGCGGGCCGTCCGTCACCATCAAGTCGCACCACAACGTGGGCGGCCTGCCGGAGCGGATGCGCATGAAGCTGGTCGAGCCGCTGCGCGAACTATTCAAGGACGAGGTGCGCGAGCTCGGCCGCGAGCTCGGCATGCCGGCGGACATCGTGGGGCGGCATCCGTTCCCCGGCCCCGGCCTCGCCATCCGCATCCTCGGCGACGTCACGCGCGCCTCCTGCGACCTGCTGCGCCGCGCGGATTCGATCTTCATCGAGGAGATCCGCGCCGCCGGCCTCTACGACCGGATCTGGCAGGCCTTCACGGTGCTCCTGCCGGTGCGCAGCGTCGGCGTGATGGGCGACGGGCGCACCTACGACCAGGTCTGCGCGCTGCGCGCCGTCACCAGCACCGACGGGATGACGGCGGATGTCTATCCGTTCGACATCGCCTTCCTCGGCCGCGTGGCCAGCCGCATCGTCAACGAGGTCCGCGGCATCAGCCGCGTGACCTACGACCTCACCAGCAAGCCGCCGGGAACGATAGAGTGGGAGTGAGCCGCTACCGCGGCCCCACGCGCAGCGCCTCGGGCAGGTCCGCGGGCAGCGCGCCGGCCGCGTGCAGGGCCGCCTGCATCGCGACCAGGTAGCCATAGGGGCCCAGCCCCGCGATCACCGCCGTCACCGCGGACGACAGCTTGGAGTGCCGGTGCAGCTCGTCGCGGGCATGGATGTTCGAGATGTGCACCTCGTAGATCGGGCCATCGAAGATCTTCAGCGCGTCGTAGAGCGCGATGGAGGTGAAGGAGTATCCGGCGGGGTTGAAGATGAGCGCGTCGGCCTCGCCGCGCGCCTCCTGGATGCGATCCACCAGCACGCCCTCGTGGTTGGACTGGCAAAAGCTCAGCTCCGCGCCCGCGAGGCGCGCGAACGCCTCGCAACTTGCCCGGATGGATTCGAGCGTGGTCGATCCGTAGATGTGCGGCTCGCGCACGCCCAGCAGGTTGAGGTTGGGGCCGTTGAGGATGGTGATGCGCATGGCGTGTCCCTTGCTGGAAGACCGCGACGGCGCGGCACGGGTCGATCCGCCCCGGTTTTGCCGTTAGCGTCACAGCATGAACGATGATTCGCCATCGGCGCCCCGGCCCACGGTGACGTCGCCGGATCGCGGGCAGCGCTCCTTCGCGCCCAACCGGCTTTCGCCCGCGGGCTTCGTGCTGGCGTTCGGCGTCGTCAGCATGCTGGCGGACATGGTCTACGAGGGCGCGCGGGCGATCACCGGCCCCTACCTCGCGCTGTTCGGTGCCTCGGCGGCGATGGTCGGCTTCATCACCGGGCTCGGCGAGGCGGTGGCGCTGGTGTTCCGCCTCGCGACCGGGCGGCTCGCGGACCGGACGCATCGCTACTGGGCGCTGTCGATCGCCGGCTACGTGATGACCGTGGTCGCCGTGCCGCTGATCGGCGCCACGCAGGCCTTCTGGCAGGCGGCGGCGCTCATCGTCACCGAGCGCTTCGGCAAGGCGGTGCGCACGCCGGCGCGCGACACGATGCTGGCGCAGGCGACCGCGGACATGGGGCGCGGCCTCGGCTTCGCGATCCACGAGGCCCTCGACCAGGTGGGCGCGGTGATCGGCCCGTTGCTCGTCGCCGGCGTGATCGCGCTGTCCGGCTATCGCGCCGGCTTCGCCGTGCTCGCCATTCCGGGCGTGCTGACGCTGGCGACCCTCGCCTGGCTGCGCCGCGCCGTGCCGCGGCCCGCGGCCTACGAGCCGGCGCGCCGCGAGCAATCCGCGCCGGCGGGCGACGGCCTCGCGGCGCTGCCGCGGCGCTTCTGGCTCTATGCCGTCTTTTCCGCGGTCTCGATGCTCGGCTTCCCGACCTTCGCGGTGCTGGCCTACCACCAGGAAGTCAGCCACGCGATCGAGCCGGCGTGGATCCCGGTCACCTTCGCCGCGGCGATGGGCATGGACGCGCTGGCGGCGCTGGGTTCCGGCTACCTCTACGACCGCGTCGGCCTGCGCGGCCTGGCCGTCGCACTGCCGCTCACGGCGCTGGTTCCGTTCCTGTCGTTCTCCGCGACACCTTCCCTCGTCTGGGCCGGGGCGATCGCCTGGGGCGCCGTCATGGGAATTCACGAATCCACCATGCGCGCCGCCGTCGCCGACCTCGTTCCGGACACGATGCGCGGCACCGGCTATGGCGTGTTCACCGCGATCTACGGCCTCGCCTGGCTCGCGGGTGCGACGATCATCGGCGAGCTTTACGCCACCTCGTTCCTCGTGGTCGCCGGCTTCGCGGTCGCCACGCAGGCGGCGGCGTTCATTCCGCTGGCGATGCTCTGGCGCGAGGCCGGCGGCGGGCCGTCTCCATGACCACCTGGGTCACGACGAGCGGTGCCAGGCTGCACGCCAGCACCGTCGCCCACATCGGCCCCGAGAGCGGCGCCAGGTCCAGCAACTGCGCGGCCGGCGGCAGGTAGGGCGGCACCGCCAGCAGCACGGTGCACAGCGCGCTCGCCGCCCACAGCCAGGCGTTGCGCGTCGCCTCGTTGGCGAGGAACCCGGCGCGGAAATCGTGCATGTCGAAGGCGTGCCAGAGCTGCCCGAACGCGAGGGTGAGGAAGGTCACCGTCACCGATTGCCGCGGGTCGAGGGCGAGCCAGCGCGCCACGGCGAGGGCGGCGAAGGTGGCGGCGGTGAGTGCCGCGCCCTGCGCCACGATCGCCAGCCACTGCGCGCGACCCACGAGCGGCTCCCTCGGGTCACGCGGCGGACGCGAGAGGATGCCGGCCTCCCCCTCGCCCATGGCCAGCGCGAAGGCGGGGAACACGTCGGTGACGAGGTTGAGGTAGAGGATCTGCAACGGCAGCAGCGGCAGCGGCAGCCCCGTCAGCACGGCGGCGCCCACCACCATCACCTCGGAGAGGTTGCACGACAGCAGGTAGGCCACGAAGCGGCGGATGTTGCCGAAGATGACGCGGCCCTGGCGGATCGCCTTGACGATGGTGGGGAAGGCGTCGTCGAGCAGGACCATCGCCGCCGCCTCGCGCGCCACATCGGTGCCGCGCAGCCCCATCGCGACCCCGATATCCGCCTGGCGCAGCGCCGGCGCGTCGTTCACGCCGTCGCCGGTCATCGCGACGACCTCGCCGGCGGCCTGGCAGGCGCGCACCAGTGCCAGCTTCTCCGCCGGGCTCACGCGCGCGAAGATGGAAACGTCGCGCAGTGCGGCGGGGTTTGCGAGCAGGCCCGCGATCGCCTTGCCCTCCACCACCTCGCCCGTCTCGCCGGCGAGCCCGACCGCGCGGGCGATGGCGCGCGCCGTCACCGCGTGGTCGCCGGTTACCATCACCACGCGGATGCCGGCGCGATGGCAGTCGCGGATCGCCTGCGGCACGTCGGCGCGCGCCGGGTCCTCCATGCCGATCAGGCCGACCAGCACCAGCCCCTCGTAGGGCGCGCCGTCCGGCCCGGTCTGCAGCTTCATCGCGCAGGCGAGCACGCGCAGGCCGTGAATGCCGAGCCGCCCGGCATGGGCGAGCCACTCGCCGCGCGCATGCTCGTCGAGCGCGACATCGCCATGGTCCGCGATCACGCGCGTCGTGACCGCGAGCACCGCCTCCGGCGCGCCCTTGACCGCGACGAGGAAGCCGTCGCCGCTCTCGTGCACCGTCGCCATCATCCGCGTCGCGGCGTCGAACGCGTGCTTGCGAACCAGCGGCCGTTCGGCCAGCAGATCCCTTCGTTTCAAACCCGCGTGATGCCCGGCGCGCAGCAGCGCGATCTCCATCGGGTCGCCGCTGGCGTGGTGCCCGGCGTGATCGAGCGAGGCGTCGTTGCAGAGCACGGCAACGCGCAGCAGCAGGCTCGCCTGGCGGTCGCCGGCGAGGCGGGCGGCGGCCTCGGCGTGCCCTGCGCTGCCGTGCGCCCCGGTTGCGACCTCGATCTCGCCCGAGGGTGTGGCCAGGCGGCGCACCGTCATCCGGTTCTCGGTGAGCGTGCCGGTCTTGTCGGTGAGGATGACGGTGGTCGCACCCAGCGTCTCGACCGCCGACAGCCGCTCGATCAGCGCGTTCTGCCGTGCCATGCGCCACATGCCGCGCGCCAGCGCGAGTGTCGCGACGATCGGCAGCCCCTCGGGGATCGCGGCGACGGCGAGCGCGATCGCGGATTCCAGCGTGAGCAGCAGCTCCTGCCCGCGCGCGAGGCCGACCACGGCGATCGCCACCGCGAGGGCGAGCGTCGCCCAGACGAGTTGCGCCGAGAGCCGCGCGAGCTTGCGCTCCAGCGGCGAGCTTCCCGCGTCCGCCTCGAGCGAGAGCTGCGTGACCCGGCCAAGCTCCGTCGCGAGCCCGGTGGCGACGACGACGCCCGCGCCGCTGCCGCGCGTGACGGAGGTGCCCTTGAACAGCATCGAGGCGCGGTCGCCGAGGCGCGTCTCTCGCGGCACCGGCCGTGTATGTTTTTCGACCGGAACGGATTCACCGGTCAGCGTCGACTCGTCCGCCGCCATCTGCGCTGCCTCGACGAGCCGCAGGTCGGCCGGGACCGCGTCGCCCGCGTCGAGCAGCACGATGTCGCCTGGCACCAGTTCCTCGGCCGAAACGAGCCGCACATGGCCCTCGCGGCGCACCCGTGCCGCGTGGCCGCCCAGCGCGCGCAGCGCCTCGATCGAGCGCGCCGCCTTCAGCTCCGTCGCGAAGCCGATCGCGGCGTTGATCGCGAGCACGGCGAGGATGGCGCTTCCCTCCTCCAGTTCGCCGAACCAGAAGGCCAGACCGGCCGCGGCGCCGAGCAGGTAGACGACGGGCCCCGCGAACTGGTGCAGCAGCAGCCGCAGCGCGCTGGCCGCCCGCCGCGCGGCGATCGCGTTGGGTCCGAACAGGGCGCGCCGCGCGGCCACCTCGTCGTCGCGCAGTCCCTCGGCGTCCGGCACGCCGAGTGCCGCCAGCACCGCCGGGACGGGCATGGCGTGCGGGCCCGCCGGCAATGCCAGCCGTGGCGGGTCGCCGGCGACCGGCTGGGACATCGCGCGCCTCCTTTCCCCGCCAAGAGATAGCACGGGGCCGAGACATAGCGCGGACGCCCGCGCCGGCCATGATCCAGGTCAGCGCGGCCTCAGCTTCCCTCGTCGCGCCTGCCGCGGCGAAAGCGCCGGGCGATCGCCATGGCCGCCCCGGCCAGGAGGCGCCGGGTGATCGGCAACTCTTCCGCCAGAAGAACGACCCCGATGGGCAGCATCCAGAACCCCACGACCGGCAGGAACCACGCGAACCCGGCCAGGATCATCAGGATTCCGACCGGCAGGCGGACGAGCCGCGACGCGCGGCGCAAACGGGCGATCCGTCCGGCGATGCGCGGCGGCAGCCGCTCGATCTGCCGGCGGATGAACTCCTCCGCTTCGTGGTCGCTGGGGAGCATGCGTTCGAACCCCTTGGCCGACGGACCCCTTGGCCGACGCTGGGCCATGCCGCCAGACGCCGGGACTCGTCCGCGGAGTCAAGGCCGCCGCGCGCCGCCGCATTTGCGCCCATGCCGAGGCCGGCGCAGAGTCCGCCCGCGAGGAACGGCGGATGAGCGGGGAAAATCTGGACAACAAGGCTGAAGCCGCCATCGGGGCGGCGCTGTCGGAGCGCTTCGGCGAGGATGTCGCCGTCGATCCGGCTCTCCGCGGACTCGATGAGCTGGCGCGCATCGCCGCCCATCGTTCGCACCGGCGCTACCTGCCGCGCGCCGTCGAGCCCGCGCTGCTGCGTCTGCTTTGTGCGTGCGCGCTCTCCGCGCCCTCGAAGAGCGACCTGCAGCAATGCGACATCGTCATCGTGAGCGATCCCGCCATCCGCGGGGCGATCGCGGCCACCATCCCGGACATGCCATGGATCGGGACGGCGCCGGCGTTCCTGGTCTTCGTTGCAAACGGCGAACGTCTGCCGCTGCTCTCGCGGCTGCGCGCAAAGCCGTTCCCCAACGACCATCTCGACGCCTTCTTCAACGCCGCCGTCGACGCCGCGATCGTGCTGCAGAACTTCGTGCGCGCCGCGGAGGCGGTGGGCCTCGGCTGCTGCCCGATCAGCGCCATCCGCGACCATCCCGGCGTCGTCGACGACGTGCTGTGCCTGCCGCCCCGCGCCGTTCCCGTCGCCGGCCTCTGCCTCGGCTGGCCGGCCGAGGCAGGCGAGATCTCGCCGCGCCTGTCGCTCGCGACGACCGTGATCGAGAACGCCTATCCCGCGCGCGACCTCGCCGCGGAGATCGACGCCTACGACCGCCGCCGCGCGCTGTTGCGGCCCTACCGGCGTCAACGTAACCTCGCCCGCTGGGGGGAGGCGCCATCCTATGGCTGGTCGGAGGACAAGGCGCGGCAATACGCCGAACCGACACGCGGGGATTTCGGCAGCTTCGTTCGCGGCAAGGGGTTTTGCCTCGACTAGCCGATCGCGGGGCCGGCCACGGACGGGACATCCAGACGCAACGGAGCAAACGGGCGCATGAAGACGCTGTTCGACAAGGTTTGGGACAATCACATCGTGGCACAGGAGGAAGACGAGACGCTGCTCTACGTCGACCGCTGCCTCATCCACGAGGGCTCGCGGCACACGTTCGACACGCTGCACGAGCGCGGCCTGGGGGTCGCGCACCCCGACAAGATCTTCGCATTCTCGGACCACTACATTCCGACCGACCCGCGCACGCGCGCGCGGGGGGTCGCCAGCCTGCCCGATCCCGACATCCGCAACATGATCGAGCTGCTGGAGCGCAACACCGACGAGTACGGGATCGCGCGCTTCGGCTGGGGCGACGAGCGGCAGGGCATCCTGCACGTTGCCGGCCCGGAACTCGGGCTGAGCCAGCCCGGCATCGTGCTGGTGGGCGCGGACTCCCACACCTCGACGCACGGCGCCTTCGGCAACCTCTCCTTCGGCATCGGCGCCTCGGAGACGACGCATGTGGTGGCGACCCAGACGATCTGGCAGCGCCGGCCGGAGACGTTGCGCATCAGTATCGAAGGCACGCTCGGCTTCGGCGTCACCGCCAAGGACATCATCCTCGCCGTGATCGCGAAGATCGGCATCGGCGGCGCGATCGGCTACGCCATCGAGTACGCCGGCTCCACCATCGCGCGCATGTCGATGAACGAGCGCATGACGGTCTGCAACATGTCGATCGAGGCCGGCGGGCGGGCCGGCATGATCGCGCCCGACGACACCACGTACCAGTTCCTCGCGGGCCGTTCGTTCACGCCCAAGGGTGCCGCCTGGGACACGGCGCTGGCGTTCTGGCGCACGCTGCCCTCCGACCCAGGTGCCGCGTTCGGCAAGGAGGTCGAACTCGACGCCGCCAGCGTGGCGCCCATGGTGACCTGGGGCACCAACCCGGAACAGGCGTTGCCGATCACCGGGCGCGTGCCGGACCCCGAGCGCGAGACGAACGCCGAGCGGCGTGGCGAATACGCCAAGGCGCTGGCCTATATGGGGCTGCAGCCGAACGTGCCGCTCGGCGACATCGCCGTCGACCGCGTCTTCATCGGCTCCTGCACCAATGGCCGCATCGACGACCTGCGCGCGGCGGCGGCGGTCGCGAAGCTCGGGCGCGCCGTCGTTCCCACCTGGGTCGTGCCCGGCTCGGAGGGCGTCAAGCGCCAGGCCGAGGCGGAGGGGCTCGACCGCATCTTCACCGCCGCCGGCTTCGAGTGGCGCGAGGCCGGCTGCTCGATGTGTACCGCGATCAACGGCGACCAGCTTACACCCGGCGAGCGCTGCGCCTCGACCTCGAACCGCAACTTCCAGGGCCGGCAGGGGCCGGGCGGACGCACGCACCTGATGAGCCCGGCCATGGCCGCGGCCGCGGCGCTGCGCGGCCACCTGGTGGATGTGCGCGAACTCGGCGGAAGGAACTGATCGACATGGAACCGTTCACCACGCTTTCCGGCATCGCCGTGCCGCTCGACGAGGCCAATCTCGACACCAACCAGCTGTGCCCGACGCGCTTCAACAAGGTGGCGAAGGGCCCGCGCTTCCGCGACATCCTGCTGCACGACCGGCGCTTCAACGCCGACGGAAGCGAAAAGCCCGACTACATCCTCAACCAGGAGCCATACCGCCAGGCCGTGATCGCGGTGGCGGGGCGTAATTTCGGCGTCGGCTCGTCGCGCGAGACCGCGGTGTTCGGGCTGATGGGCTTCGGCATCCGCTCCGTGATCGCGCCGAATTTCGGTGACATCTTCTACAACAACTCGCTCAAGAACGGGCTCTTGCCGGTGCGCCTGCCGGGCCCGACGGTGGAGCTGCTGATCCGCCAGCTTCTCGCCCGGCCGGGTGCCACCATGACGGTGGATCTGCCCGAGCAGGTGGTCACGGGTCCGGACGGGGCGCGCCATCGTTTCGAGGTCGCACCCTTGAGCCGGAAACGCCTGCTGCGCGGCCTCGACGAGATCGCGCACACGCAGGAATACGCTGGCGCCATCCGGCGCTTCGAACAGAGCCAGGCCAGCGCGTTTCCCTGGCTCCAGCCCGCGTCCTGACCCGCCCTACTGGCCCCCCTACTGGGCCATCAGCAGCGACTTGTGCCGGTTGAAGACGGCGTAGGCGGCCTCGATTTCCGCCAGCGATTTTGCCTCGCCGAGCCAGTCGGTGCCGATGCCCTGCTTCTTCGCCGTGGCGATGAACGCCGGGTCGTGCAGGACTTTCCTGTAGGCGTCGTGCAGCCGGGCATACTGATCCGGGTGCTTGGCCTTGAGGTCCGCGTAGGTGACCAGCGCCCGCATCGAACTCGGCACGAAATCGACCGTGACCCCATAGGTCTTGAGCACGCTGCTCACGGTCGGCGCGTTGTGCAGTGCCGGCATCGGAACATTGTCGAAAACCGCGACCGGCGTGATCAGCCCGAGCATGCCGAGGCTCGCCTCCGCCGAGATGATGGCATAGTCGAGCTGGTTGCCGGCGAGCGCCGTGCGCAGCGGCGCGCTCGCCTCGTAGGTCACGAGCCGGATCGCCGAGCGCGGGAGCCTGAGACTCTCGATCAGGATCCCCGAGTTGAAGAACTCGCCGGAATCGCGCACCACGCCGCAGCTGACCTTGCCGGGATGCGCCTTGATCGCGTCGATGATGGCATGGAACGACTGGAACCGGCCGTGCTTCGGCACGAAGACAGCGCTCTTGTCGGTCCATTGCACGTTCAGGATATCGAAGTCCTTCAGCCGGAAATTGGCGTGGAACTTGTTGATGTCGAAATACCAGTAGGGCGAGGGGCCGGAGACCAGCAGCGTGTTGCCGTTATGCGGCTGGCTCAGGAAGTATTCGGTGCCGAGCAGCATCGCGCCGCCGGGCTTGTCGAGCACGTTGACCGGAACGCCGAGTTCGTGGCTGAGCGCGGGGGCGAGGTTGCGCGCCATGTGGTCGAACCCGCCGCCCGCCTTCGTGGTCACGACGAGGGTGATCGGCTCGTTGGGCCAGCTCGCCGCCCGTGCCCGCCGCGCGGCGAGGCCGGCCGCGGATCCCGCGCCGGCCAGCATCGTGAGGAAGGGCCGCCGGCGCAGCGTCTTCAGCGATACCGCGTCCGAGTTGCTCGCCACCTTGCCGGGCGCGGCCGGTGCTGCTCGTGTCATCGAGGTTTCTCCCACTTTGTTCATGGTGTTGTCGCGGCGGTGGCCGCCGGAGCCAGCCTGCGCCGGCGCCAGCGCATGAGCGGTTTGCCGAACAGCGAGGTCAGCAGCAGCACGAGCAGCACGAGCGCGATCGGCCGCCCGGCGAAGTAGCCGAGCTGCCCGCCGCCGCTGATCTGGTAGGTCTGCAGCAGGTTCACCTCGACCTTGCCGCCCAGGATCAGGCCGACGACGCAGGCGGGCACCGAGTATTCGTGCCGCTGCATGAACCAGCCGAGAAACCCGAACACGACCATGGTCAGCGGCCCGGCCATGTCGCCCGAAAGCCCGTAGGAGCCGAACGTCGCCAGCACCAGGATGAGCGGGATCAGGATGCGGACTGGAATGCGGATCACGTTGGCCATCAGCCCGATCAGGCCGATGCCGAGCACGAGCATGATCGCGCCCTGGGCCAGGTTGTTGAGGATGATGGCGTAGACGATATCCTTGGACGAATCGAGGAATTGCGGGCCGCTGGTCACGTTGTGCAGCGACAGCGCCGCCAGCATCACCGCCGAGGACGCGCCGCCCGGAATGCCCAGCGCCAGCAGGGTCGCCATCGAGCCTGCCTCGGAACTCGCGTTGCCGGCCTCCGCCGCGATCACGCCCTTCGGGTTGCCCTTGCCGAAGCTCTCCGGGTGTCTGTCGCCGCGCCGGGTCTCCGCGTAGGAGACGAGGTTGCAGACCGCCGCGCCGACGCCGGGAAGCCCGCCGACGGTGGCGCCGATCACCAGCCCGCGCAGGATCACCACCGGGTGGCGCAGCGCCATGCGGATGCCCTTCGCCATCTCGCGCACGTTGACGGTGCGCAGGTCGGAGCGCTCCACAAGATAGCTGGTGCCGGCGAGGTTGAAGAGCTCGCTCGCCGCGAACAGCCCGATCATCGCCGGCACCACGGGCACGCCGTCGAGCAGTTGCGGCAGGTTGAAGGTGCCGCGGATCACGTCGCGCGGGCTCAGCCCGATGGTCGCGATGAGGATGCCGATAAGCCCGGACACCAGGCTGCGCGAGACGTAGCGCCCGCGCAGGGCTGCGATCAGCGTCAGCCCCCACAGCATCAGCAGCAGCATCTCGAGCGGGCCGAGCCGGAGCACGGCATGGGAAATCACGCCGATCCCGAAGAACAGGATCAGGTAGGCGCCCATGTGCCCCAGCGTCGAGGCCGCCAGCGCCAGGCCGAGGGCGATGTTGTGCTCGCCGCGCTGCGTCATCGGGTAGCCGTCGAACGACGTCGCGACCGCGGCGGGCGAGCCGGGCACGCCCATCAGGATCGCCGGAATGGCGACGCCGAACGCGGACCCGGTGTAGATCGCCGTCATGAAGATCAGCGACGACAGGAGGTTCATCCACAGTGTCGCCGGCAGCACGATGGCGAGGATGAGCGCGGAGGAAACGCCGGGGATGGCGCCGCCCAGCATGCCGAGCGCGAGGCCGGGGATGGTCAGCAGCCAGGCGGTGTAGGAGCTTCCCAGCAGCCGCAACGCCCCCACCAGCGCGTGCGCGTCGATCACAGGCGGCTCCAAAGGGCGCGCGCGATCCCCAGCGGCATCGGGAAGGTCAGCAGCGTCAGGGCCGCGATGCTGACCGCGATGGCGGTCGCCAGCGCGACGGCGAGGGAGAAGGCCACCCGGCGCTCGCCGAGCAGCCACATCGTGGCGAGGGTGAAGAAGAACGTGGAGATGTCGAAGCCGACGTAGGGCATGGCCGCGACGAACGCGCCGAACAGCGCCATCAGCGCGAGCACCGTGCCGATCGACGTGGTCCGGAAGCGGCCTTGCGGCGCGGCCGCGGGCTGCCCGGCCTCGGCGGCGGGGAGCTTCGCCGCCGCCGCCGCGTGCCGCCCGGTGACCTCGGCGACGGCGATGTAGAGAAGCAGGCCGATCGCGACCGCGCCGACCGGCGCGATGAGAATGAGGTTGCTGAATGTCGGCGACGCGGCGGCCGCGGTCCACAGATACCAGGCCACGAAGGCGAGCAGCAGCGCGAGGAAGAAAAGATGCTCGCGATCCGCGGCGTGTGCTTGCCCCGTGGGTGCCGGCGGTCCGTTCATCGTCCCTGGTCTTGTGCTTCCCCGTTGGGCGCCACGTTGATCCGGGCGTTTGATTAAGTCCAGGAGGCTTCCCTGAAGAACGGCAAGCCGGTCGCGCCGTCGCGGCGCCGACGTTTCGAGACCGATTCGGTGGGCGCCTCAGGCGGGGCCCGGCGACGCCGCCTCGG
>JAJZUI010000055.1 GCA_021847175.1 Pseudomonadota bacterium | reverse complement strand
AGAGCCCCAGCGGCGCGGGATTGGCGAGTTTCATCGGATTTTGACCTCCCTTGGGTTCTTGTCGGGCGTTTCGGACGTTTGAGGTTATCGACACGCATCGCTTGGTCACGGACGGACCACCAGGCGCAGCCACGCCGGGCGCACCGCCGCAACATCCAGGAACTCGCCTGTCGGCGAGGCGCCGATCGTCGATCCGGACCAGGCCGGCCTCGGATCGGCATCGAGCCAAGGTCATCGCGCCGGACGGTTCGACCGTCCCTGTTTTACGGAAGCGTAATCAGGTTTCGTTCGATGTGGAAGGTTTACGCGCGAACGCCCCCTGCTGGCCGGGCCATTTCCCAACCGCGCGCAACTATTGACCCAACTCGACCGAGTCGCGTTGCCTGATCGCGGACATGCGAGGGAGGGGGCGATGCGCCGTGCCTGCCTGATCGGCTTCACGCTGCTGGCGCTGGCCGGCTGCGGGACCAACAATTTCGACCGCGTGAGCGGCGGCGGCGCCACGGGGGCGGCCACCGGCGCCACGATCGGGCTGATCGGCGGGCCCGTCGGCGTGGGCGTCGGCGCCCTGGTCGGCGCGGGCGTCGGCGCCTTCGCCGGCGGCGCCACCACGCCGCAGCAGATCAACCTCGGCAGGCCGGTCTGGGACCGCAGTCCCTGAGGCGGACTACGCCGAGCCGGCGACGTAGGCGCGCAGGCTGTCCACCTCGTGGTCCTGCTGCAGCATCCGGGCCTTCACCACGTCGCCGATCGAGACGATGCCTACCAGCTTGTCGTGGCGCAGCACCGGGAGGTGACGGAAGCGACCCTCCGTCATCAGCGACATGGCCTCGAGCACCGTCGTCTCGGGCGACACCGTGCGCAGCGCGCGCGTCATCAGCTGCCCCGCGGTCATCTCCAGCGCGCGCGCGCCGTTGGCCGCGATCGCATGCACGATGTCGCGCTCGCTGACAATGCCGAGCAGCTGCTCGGCCGCGTCCATAACCACCGCCGCGCCGATGCGCCGGCGCGACAAAAGTTCCGAAACGTCAACGATCTTGTCGGTGGGGCTGACCGAGGCGACCTCGTGTCCCTTGTGGCGTAACATGGCGGCGACCGTCATAACCGTCTCCTCCATTGTTGGCGCGGCCAGCATGGACCTTCGCGGGCGCCACCGCAAAGACTTCCCGTGCGGTGCACAATCAGATGCAAAATCCGATCAGATCGCGACCGCCGTGAATATAACCGGCGGCGAGACGATCTCCGCCAGGGCCGCGACCAGAGCGAGCTCCGTGGTGCCCGCCGCCGCGGTGCGCGCCAGAACCGCGTGAACGGCGGCGGCGGCGCGTTCCAGCGCGTGCGGCACATCGACTCCAGCGAGACGATGAAACAGGAACAAGCCGGCCAGCATGTCGCCGGCGCCATTGAAGCCACGCGGCAGGCGCGGCGTGCGCAGCCGCCAGGCAAGCTCGCCCTCACGCAGGATCATGTCCAGTGCGTCGGGAGGTGTCTGCGCCGTGCTCGCGCTCGTCACCAGCACGGTGCGCGGCGGCAAGGCACGCGCGGCAGCGATGATCTCGGCCTCCGTCGCGGTCTCCATGCCGGTGAGGAAGCCGAGCTCGAAAGCGTTGGGTGTCGCGATGTCCGCCGCCGGGATCAGCCGATCGCGGATCGCGGCGGCGACCTCCGCGTGCACATAGAGATGCCCGTCGTCGCCCAGCACCGGATCGCAGGCAAAGAGCGCGCGCAGGTTGCCCGCGCGTACCCGCCGGACTGCCTCCAGCACCGCGTCCGCGGTGCCTGCCGCGCCGAGATAACCCGACAGCACGCCGTCGCAGTCCTCAAGCGCCCCGTGCGCCGCGAGCCCGCGCAGCACGGATGCAACCTCCTCGGCCGGGAAGACGCGCCCGGCGAACGCGCCGTGCCCGGGATGGTTAGAGAACTGCAACGTATGCACCGCCATGACCTCGGCGCCGAGGCGTTGCAGCGGCGGCACCACCGCGTCGTTGCCCACATGCCCGGACGCGACATGCGAGTGGATCGACAGAATCCGCATGTCGCGCGCGGCCGGAAGCTCAGGCCGTGCGGCCGCCATCCACCGGCAGCAGCACGCCGGTGATGAAGGACGACGCGTCCTCCGCCAGCCACACACAGGCATTGGCGATGTCGGAGGGCTTGCTCATCCGCCCGAGCGGGATCGAGGCGAGGAATTTCGCGCGGTTCTCCGGCGTGTCCGGCAGGCCCATGAACTGCTCCAGCAGCCCCGTCGCACCCATCACCGGGCAGACTGCGTTCACGCGGATATTCTCCGGCGCCAGCTCGAGCGCCATGCACTGCGTCATCGTGTTCAGCGCACCCTTGGTGCCGTTGTACCAGACGAGGCCCGGGCGCGGCCTGATGCCGGCGGTGCTGCTGATATGGATGATCGAGCCGCCGCGTCCCTGGCGGCGGAACACCGGCAGCGCCGCGTGCATCATCCAGTAGATCGACTTCACATTCACCGCGTAGACGCGGTCGAACGTTGCCTCGTCCACGTCGAGCATCTTGCCGTTCCTGTGCGTGGTGCCGGCGTTGTTGACGACGATGTCGAGCCCGCCGAGCGCCTCCGCCGCCGCGACCATGGCGCGCACATGCTCGCCCTTGCTGACGTCGCCCACCGCGGCAACCCCGCCCACCGCCTTGGCCACGCGCTCCGCCGCCGCGGCGTCGATGTCGGTGACGACGACCTTCGCCCCCTCCTCGGCGAAGCGCTGCGCGATGCCCTCGCCGAACCCACCGCCCGCGCCCGTCACGACCGCGATCTTGCCCTTCAAACGCACTTCGGTTTCCTCCCGATGAACGCGGGCAGGCTATGGGCCCGGAACCTGCTTGCCAAGCAGGTGCTCATCCCCCTCCGCCCAGCCGGGTTCGCCGCCGCGGACGAAGCGGAGGATTGCCGCGCGCACCGGCGCGGAGACGCGCTCGAACGTGGCCTCCTCCATGGCCCCCAGCATCGGCGCCTCGCGCCAGGCCGCGTAATTGCCGAAGGCGAAGGGCAGGTCGACGCAGTGGCACGCGCGCCAGCGCGCGGTCGGTGCGGTATCGAACCGGTAGCGGAATACGCGCGCCCCCGCCCTCGCCATGCGCGCGGCGAGATCGCGACTGGGCGCGGCGAACAGCGCCTCCGTCGCGAGGTCGGCCAGCCAGTCGAGCATCGTGCCGCCAGGCCGCGCCGTCTCTGCCGCGTCAAGCGAGCCGCCGAGGCTTGCCGCGAGCGCCGCCGCCGCGTCCGCCGCCGGCTCCGCCATCGCCGGGTCGGCGGCGTAGAAGGCGTGCACTTCGTCATGCGTGGTGCCGATCATCACCGCTGTGCCGGCGAAGGCCCGCGCCGCCACCGTCATGAAATCGCCGCCCGCCGGCGGGTCCGGCCAGAACGGCGGCATGGTCTGCCCGAAGGCCGCCAGCTCGCGCGCGAGCCTGCCCTGCGCCGCCAGGATCGCGGGCAGCGGCGCGGTCGCGGGATCGTCGTCCAGCAACTCGCTGAAGCGCCGCGCGATCGCGGCACGCGCCGGGCCTTCCCGATGCGCGCGCCCGAACGCGCCGCTCATCAGGATCGCGCGCGAGACCAGGCACCGCACCTCGGGTCGCGGCATCAGGTGCGCGATGGAGGTAGCGCCCGCGGATTGCCCGGCCAGCGTGATCCGCGCGGGGTCGCCGCCGAACGCGCCAATCTCCCGCGCGATGAAGCGCAGCGCCGCCTCCTGGTCGTCGAGCGCGAGGTCGCCATGCAGGAAGGCGAGCGCGCCGAGCCGGTAGTTCACCCCGACGACGACGATGTCGCCCTCGGCCGCGAGCCGCCCGCCGTCGTACCAGGCGAGCGAACCCGCGCCGCTGATGAACGCGCCGCCGTGGAGGAACACCAGCACCGGCCGCGCGCCGCGCGTGGAGGGGGTCGCGATCGTCAGCGACAGGCAGTCCTCGCCCTGCGTCCGTTCGAACCCGCCCATCGCGGCAGCGAGGCGCGACGGGTTCTGCGGGGCGATCGGCCCGTCCCGCGTCGCGTCGCACGGCTCCGCCCAGGGTGCGGGCGGGGCCGGTGCGCCGAACCGCGCCGCGGCCGCGAATTTCACTCCACGGAACAGCACCGCGGCGGCCTCGCGCCGTCCACGCAATTTTCCCAGTGATGTCGCCGCAATCAGCTCAGGTTCCATGGAGCGAGGCTTGCAAAGCCCGGCGCCGCTGGCTAGCCCCGCGATGCAATCCGAAGCCCCGTCACGCAGGACGATCCATGACCGCGCCGCAACTGCTCACGCCCGTCACCTTCCGTTCCGTCACCGCCCGCAACCGCATCGCCGTCGCGCCGATGTGCCAGTACTGCGCCACCGATGGCCTCGGCGACGACTGGCACATCCAGCATCTTGGCGCCCGCGCGATGGGTGGGGCCGGCATCGTCTTCACCGAGGCGACGCATGTCTCGGCGGATGCCCGCATCACGCCGGGCTGCCTCGGCCTCTATACCGACGAGCACGAGGCGCTGCTCGCCCGCGCGGTGAAGCTCATCGAGTACGCCGGCTCGGTCGCCGGGATCCAGCTCGCCCATGCCGGGCGCAAGGGCGCGACCGTGCCGCCCTGGGACGGCGCGCGCGGCCTCACGGAGGCGGAAGGCGCCTGGCAGACGCACGCCCCGAGCGCGATCCCGTTCGGCGAGGGCTACGCCACGCCCGCCGCCTTCACCGCCAGCGAGATCGCGGGCGTGATCGAGGCCTTTGCGGCCAGCGCCGCCCGCGCGCGGCGCGCTGGCTTCAAGGTCATCGAGCTGCACGGCGCGCATGGCTATCTCGGCCATCAGTTTCTCTCGCCCATTTCCAACCGCCGCACCGATGCCTGGGGCGGCGACCTCGCCGGGCGCGGCCGGTTCCTGATGGAATTGGTCGAGGCGGTGCGGGGCGTCTGGCCGGACGAGCTGCCGCTCTTCGTGCGCCTCTCCTGCACGGACTGGATGGCGGGCGGCATCACCATCGAGGACACGGTGGCGCTGGCGAAGCGGCTCAAGGAGACCGGCAAGGTCGACCTCATCGACGCCTCCTCCGGCGGCATCCTGGCCAAGGGCCCGGTGATCCCCTCCCTGCACCCCGGCTACCAGGTGCCCTTCGCGGAGGCGATCCGCCACCAGGCCGGCATGGCGAGCGGGGCCGTGGGCCTCATCACCAGCCCGCAGCACGCGGAGGAGATCGTCGCCAACGGCCGCGCCGACCTGGTACTGGTCGCGCGCGCGGTGCTGGCGGACCCGGCCTGGCCGCTGCGCGCCGCGAAGGCGCTCGGGGCCAGCATCGCGGTGCCCAAGCAGTACGGCCGCGCCACCCTGACCTAAGGCGCGTCCCTTGCCGGGGCGGGCGGGCGCGGGTATAGGCCCGCCGCCCCTCCGGTCGGCATCGGCGGGGGTCAGCAAGGAGCACCCCCATGAAGGCCGGTATTCACCCGGACTACCACGAGATCACCGTCGTCATGACCGACGGCACCGAGTTCAAGACGCGGTCGTGCTACGGCACCGCCGGCGAGACGCTGCGGCTCGACATTGACCCGAAGTCGCACCCCGCCTGGACCGGCCAGCAGCGCATCGTCGACACTGGCGGCCAGGTGGCCAAGTTCAACAAGCGCTTCGCCGGGCTGGGCGCTCGCAAGTCCTCCTGATCCCGTCTGATGCCCTCTTGAACGGGGGCGGCCTGCAATCCATCTCCTGAGCGTCGGTGGCGCCCATCCCGGGGCCACCGAGCCTTCAGCGCCGGCCCGATCGGGCGGCGCGTGCAGATAACCTTGCTGACTCAGGAGGTCGCATCATGAACACTCTCAATCTTTCCCCGCTGTTCCGCACCGCGATCGGCTTTGACCGGCTCGCGCGGCTGATGGACAACCCTGCGGCGGATGTCGCCTACCCGCCCTACAATATCGAGAAGACCGGCGATGACTCCTACGCGATCACGATGGCGGTGGCCGGATTCGGCCCCGAGGACATCGAGGTCACGGTGAAGGAGAACACGCTGGTGGTCACCGGCCGCGCTGGCCAGGAGACCACGGGCGGCGAGGTGCTCTATCGCGGCATCGCCGGCCGCGCCTTCGAGCGCCGCTTCGTGCTGGCCGACCACATCGTGGTCGACGGCGCGGACCTCAACAACGGCCTGCTGCGCGTCGAACTGAAGCGTGTGGTGCCGGAGGCGCTGAAGGCCCGCCGGATCCCGATCACCGCGGGCAGCCGCCCGGCCCTGCAGGCCGCGGCGTAACCGCCGGGAACGTGACGAACGGGGGAGGGGGCGGCAACGCCCCCTCATCCTTTTTCAGGACTTCTTGAAGAACGCGTCCGCGGCTGCACGGTGGGCGCCTTTGCGGGCGATGTCCGCCTCCGCCCGTGCGATCTCCTCGCGCAGTTCGGCGATATAGGCCTGCAGTTCCGTAACGCCCCATGAATCCAGCACCGGCCGCTCCAGCCGGGGCCGCTTGCGTGGCAGTTCGTCCTCGTCCTCGCGCATGGGCGCCCACCTTATCCGTCCCTTGACCCCATCCTGCCAGGGGGTCATATCCGCGCCAACCCGGCCTGGCCCCGCCCCGCGCGGCCGCGCCTCCGCACCAAGCGCATCCCCCCGAGCGCAGCCCCGAGGTGAGCACCATGAACCTGCCCCTGATGCCCAAGGCCACCGCGGTGTGGCTGATCGAGAAGACCGGCCTCACCTTCGAGCAGATCGGCACCTTTTGCGGCATGCACCCGCTGGAGGTGCAGGCGATCGCCGACGGCGAGGTGGCGCAGGGCATCGTCGGCTACGACCCGGTTGCCAACATGCAGGTGACAATGGAGGAGATCCGCCGCGGCGAGGCGGACCCGTCCTACCGGCTTAAGCTGCTGCCCTCGGCGCTGCCCACGCCCAAGCGCCTGCGCGGCGCCCGCTACACGCCGGTGGCCAAGCGCAACGACCGGCCCAACGGCATCGCCTACCTGCTGCGCAACTTCCCGCAGCTCGAGATCAACGACGTCGCCAAGCTGATGGGGACGACCAAGGAGACGGTGATCAAGGTGCGCGACCGCACGCACTGGAACGCCGCCAACATCAAGCCTCAGGACCCGGTGATCCTCGGCCTGTGCAGCCAGACCGACCTCAACAACGCCGTCGCCCGCGCTTCTGAGCGTCGGACGAAGCGGGGCGAGGCGGTTCCGGAACCGCCGCCGCCCTCGCTCGAGGACGAAGCCGCCTGAGGCGGCTTCCAATGGCTGCCTAGTTCGCGCGCAGCCGCTCCATCTCCTCTTTCAGTCGCAACTTCTCGACCTTGAGCCGCGAGAGCCGCATGTCATCCGGGCGTGGGCGGCTGCCTTCCTCGGCGATCCGCGTCTCCAGGTCCGCATGACGACTGCGCAGGGACTCAATGCGCGACTGCAGGCTCATGACACCTCCTACGGCTGTTCCGCCGCGGGCGTGGCCGTCTGGGCCCCCCATGGGGCGAGATCACGCCCACAGCATCAGAATGCTAGACCCGCCGTCGCGCCGAAAGCGATGAAATTCGTGGTCATGATCCGCGCCTGCGCCGGGGCGAGCTTTGCCGTTCCATTCCGCAAGCTGAGCGCCTATCACTTGCCCATGCTTCCCGACCGCGATTCACTGCTGAGCCGGCTGCATGAGCTGCGCAGCGAGCACCGCGACCTCGACACCGTCATCTTGCGTCTCTCGGAGTTCGGTCCTACCGACCAGCTCCACCTGCAACGGCTCAAGAAGCGCAAGCTGCTGCTCAAGGACGAGATCTCCTGGCTGGAATCCCGCCTGATCCCGGACTCCATCGCGTGAACCCGCCGGCCTCCGCCCCATTCGTCGGCGTGGTGATGGGCAGCCGCTCCGACTGGGCCACCATGGAACATGCGGCCGAGACGCTGGCCGCCCTTGGCGTTCCGCACGAAGCCCGCGTCGTCTCCGCCCACCGCACGCCGCTCAGGCTCGCGCGCTACGCGACCGAGGCACGCGGCAGGGGCATTCGCGTCATCATCGCCGGCGCCGGCGGGGCGGCGCACCTGCCGGGGATGATCGCCGCGCACACGAGCCTGCCGGTACTTGGCGTACCGGTTGAGAGTCATGCTCTCAAGGGTATGGATTCATTACTTTCCATCGTGCAGATGCCGGCGGGCGTGCCAGTGGGGACGCTGGCCATCGGCAAGGCCGGGGCGATCAACGCCGCGCTGCTGGCCGCCGCCATCCTGGCCGGCTCCGACTCCGCGCTCGCGGCGCGACTCGACACCTGGCGCCAGCGCCAGACCGATTCGGTCCCCGATTCACCTTCCGATTCGCTTCCCGAGCCGCATGCCGAGTCGCAAGCCTGATCCGGCCCCGTTCCCGCTGCCGCCCAACGCCACGATCGGCATCATCGGCGGTGGCCAGTTGGGGCGGATGTCCGCCCTCGCGGCCGCGCGGCTCGGCCTGCGCTGCCATATCCTGACGCCCGAAGCCGACAGCCCGGCGGGCCAGGTTTCCGCCGGAACCACCCATGGCGACTACGACGACCCGGTGGCGCTGCACCGCTTCGCCGAGAGCGTGGACGTCGTCACCTTCGAGTTCGAGAACGTGAGCGCCGAGGGGCTGGACCTGCTGGCCTCGCTGCGCCCGGTCCGCCCGGCGCCGGCCATCCTGCGCATCTCCCAGGATCGCGCCGCCGAAAAGACCTTCCTCAACCGTGCCGGCGCCGCGACTGCGCCATGGCGCCCGGTCGGCTCCGTCGCGGAGCTGAAGGCGGCCGTGGCCGAACTGGGCCTGCCCGCGGTGCTGAAGACGACGCGTCTCGGCTATGACGGCAAGGGCCAGGCGGTGCTGCGCGCGCCGGAGGATTTTGCGCCAGCCTTCGAGGAGCTGCATCCCAAGCCTTTGATCCTGGAAGGTTTCATCGATTTCTCGCATGAGGTCAGCGTGATCGTCGCGCGCGGCGCGGACGGCACGGCCTCCTGTTTCGACACGGTGGAGAACCGTCACCGCGACCAGATCCTGGACCTCACGCTGGCTCCCGCGCGCATCGCGCCCGAGGTCGCCGCCGCCGCCCAAGGCACGGCGCGTCGCGTCGCGGAGGCGCTGGATCTCGTGGGTCTGCTCGCTGTCGAGATGTTCGTTGCCGCCGACGGCCGCGTGCTGGTCAACGAGATCGCGCCGCGGCCGCACAACTCGGGCCACTGGACTATCGACGCCTGTCCGGTGAGCCAGTTCGAGATGCACATCCGCGCCGTCGCCGGCCTGCCGCTGCCGCCGGCCACGCGCCATGCCGACGCGGTGATGAAGAACCTGGTCGGGCCGGAGGAAGCGGCACTTTGGCCCGCGATCCTCGCCACGCCGGGCTTGTGCGCGCATCTCTACGGCAAGCGCGAGGCACGCCCCGGCCGGAAGATGGGCCATGTTACCCACCTCTTTCCGAAGGGCGCGCTGCCCGGCGACGAGGGCGTGGCGCTGGCGCTCGGGCCGGTGCCTATGTCGAGAGGCGGCTGAGCCCCTCGGCCGCGCGGCGCAGCGCCGCGAGATCCGACCAGCGCCGCGCCGGCGCCACGTTCTCCACCTCAACGCGCCCGCCCGTGGCCGCGATGGCGCCTTCGATCATCAGGTTGTCGGCAGGACAGTATTCCTCGATCGCCATGCCGTCGCGGTCGCGCATCCCGCCGCCCGCCCAGGCGCGGGTGCGGGTGGCGAACGGGGTCGCGACGTTGCTCCATCCCCACAGCCGGAGCCCGCGAGCCCGCGCGAAGCCCAACTCGAACACGGTGCCGGCATCGGCGCTCGGCCCGCGGAACGGGGTGAGGTTTGCGATCAGCGCCTGGCATGAGGCGATATGCGCCTCGTTCGCCGCCGCGATGCGGTAGCCCGTGGGCAAGGCGGGATCGGGCGGGGAAGGGGGCTTGTCGAGCGGAAAGACGCCGGTGAGCCCAAATTCGGCGAGCACCGATTTCAGTTCGGCGCCCCGCCGCTCCGGCTCCTGCAGGAACACGTCCGGCCCCGCGAGATAGACCCGCATCCTGCCCGCCCCCCGATCCGCCCCTGATAGGCTGGGGGATCAGTGAAGCGGGCGGCGTGACCTCAGTCCAGCTTCAGCCGACGATGTCGAGGGCAGAGAAGAAGAACGCGATCTCGATCGCGGCGTTCTCCGCGCTGTCGGAGCCGTGCACCGAATTGGCCTCGATGCTTTCGGCGAACTCCTTGCGGATGGTGCCGGGGGCGGCGTTGGCGGGGTTGGTGGCGCCCATCACCTCGCGGTTGCGCGCCACGGCGTTCTCGCCCTCGAGCACCTGCGCGACGACCGGGCCGGAGACCATGAAGGTCACCAGATCGCGGAAAAACGGCCGCTCCCTGTGCACGGCGTAGAACGCCTCGGCCTGCGCCGTGGTCAGGCGGACGCGCCGCTGAGCCACGATGCGCAGCCCCGCGCCCTCGAGCTTGGCGTTGATCGCGCCCGTCAGGTTACGGCGCGTGGCATCGGGTTTGATGATCGACAGCGTGCGCTCGAGCGCCATGGTGCAGCCTTTCGTCCGGTTTTGCGGTGGGCGCGGCGCCTTAGCGCGGCGGCTATTCCCCGGCAACCCCTTCCGCCGCGCGGCAGCCGGCGGCAAAACCCCGGCCCATGAGTCTGCTTGTCCTGGAAAAGGCGGTGCTGCGCATCGCCGGCCGCCCGCTGCTCGACGGCGCCGACCTCGTCATCGCCGCGGGGCAGCGCGTGGGCCTCGTCGGGCGCAACGGCGCCGGAAAGTCGACGCTGCTCAAGGTGATCGCGGGCGAGCTGCAGCTCGACGGCGGCGCGCTGCGGCTCGCACGCAACCTGCGGCTCGGCACGGTCCGCCAGGACGCGCCGGACGGCGAGGCGTCGCCGATCGAGCACGTGCTCGCCGCCGACACGGAGCGCGCCGCCCTGCTCGGCGAGGCAGAGAGCGCGGCGCCGGAGCGGCTCGCGGACATCCATCACCGGCTGGATGCCATCGGCGCCGACGCCGCGCCGGCGCGGGCGGCGACCATCCTCGCCGGGCTCGGCTTCGACGAGGCGGCGCAGGCGCGCCCGCTCTCCACCTTCTCCGGCGGCTGGCGCATGCGCGTGGCCCTCGCCGCGGCGCTGTTCACCATGCCGGACCTGCTGCTGCTCGACGAGCCGACCAACCACCTCGACCTCGAGGCGACGTTGTGGCTGGAAACCTGGCTCACGCGCTTCCCCGGCGCCGCGCTCATTGTCTCGCACGACCGGTGGTTGCTTGATCGTACCGTCGGCGCCATCGCGCATCTGGATCGCGGGCGCATCTCGGTCACCCCCGGCGGCTTCGAGGAGTTCATCCGCATCCGCACCGAGCGCGCGGCATCCCGCAAGGCGGAGGCCGCGCGCATCGATGCGCAGCGCGCGCGCATGCAGGCCTTCGTCGACCGCTTCCGCTAC
This sequence comes from Pseudomonadota bacterium, assembly GCA_021847175.1. Taxonomy (GTDB): domain Bacteria; phylum Pseudomonadota; class Alphaproteobacteria; order Acetobacterales; family Acetobacteraceae; genus JAJXXT01. The sequence goes on along the minus strand of JAJZUI010000055.1, from coordinate 7,185 downwards.
AAGGCGAGCAAGGCGCGCCAGGCGCAGTCCCGCCTCAAGGCCATCGCGAAGCTGCCGGCGATCGAGGCGGTGGTGGAGGACACGCCGACCCGCCTCGAATTCCCGGCACCGAAGGCGCTTTCGCCGCCGCTCCTGACGCTGGAGGATGTGTCGGTCGGCTATGGCGGGCAGCCGGTGCTGCGCCGCGTCTCGCTGCGGCTCGACCCGGACGACCGCATCGCGCTGCTGGGGCGCAACGGCAACGGCAAGACCACGCTCGCGCGTGTCATCGCCGACCGGCTCGGCGTGATGGGCGGCCGGGTGTGGCGCGCGCCGGGCGTGTGCGTCGGGTATTTCGCGCAGACGCAGGAGGAGGAACTGGACCCCGCAGCGACCCCGCTTCTGCATCTCGAGCGCGTCGCACCGGCGCTGCCGGAAACCGCGCAGCGCGCGCAGCTTGCCCGGTTCGGGCTGGACGCGGACCGGGTGGACACGCCGGTCGCGAGGCTCTCCGGCGGCGAGAAGGCGCGCCTGCTGCTGGCGCTCGCCACGCGCGAGGCGCCGCAGATCCTGGTGCTCGACGAGCCGACCAACCACCTCGACATCGACGCGCGCGAGGCGCTGGTGCGGGCGCTTGCCGATTTCCCCGGCGCCGTGGTGCTGATCAGCCACGACCCGCATCTCGTGGAACTCGTCGCCGACCGGCTCTACCTGGTCGCGAACGGCGCGGTCACGCCCTTTGAGGGCGACCTCGAATCCTACCGCGCGCTGCTCGCCGAGGAGGCGCGCCCCGCCCGTGAGCCGAAGCTCGTCGCGTCGCGCGACGACCAGCGCCGCGGGCGCGCCGAGGTCCGCGCGGCGCTCGCGCCGCTGCGCAAGAAGGCGCGGGACGCGGAGGCCGCGCTGGTGCGCATCACCGCCGAGCGGGCGAGGATCGAGGCGCGGCTCGCCGATCCCTCGACTTATGCCAACGGGACGGATATTCCGGCCCTGCAACTGAAGCTCGCCGCCCTGGCGCGCGAACAGGGAGAAGCCGAGACGACGTGGCTGGAAGCCGCGGAAGCGCTCGAAGCGGAGGGATGAGATGGAACTGACCGGTGGATGCCATTGCGGCGCGGTGCGCTACGCGGCCGAGGCCGAGCCGTTCGACGCCACGTTCTGCCACTGCGCGGATTGCCGCCGCATCGCCGGTGCGCCGCTGGTCGCCTGGTTTTCCGTGCCTCGGGAAACGTTTCGTTTCGTCAAGGGAAAGCCGCGCCGCTACGCTTCGAGTGCGCGTGTCGAGCGCGGCTTCTGCGCCGATTGCGGCACGCCGCTCACCTACCGCCATCTCGACCACTCGCGCGGGCTCGACATCACCACCGCGAGCCTCGACGACCCGTCGCTGGTGCCGCCGCGCGACCATGTCTTCTTCGCCAGCCACCTGCCCTGGATGGTGCCCGGCGACACGCTGCGCCGCTACGCGACGACGCGGAAGGCCGGCTGAGCGAGCCGCGCCTCCACCGCGTCCGCGGCCTCGCGGAACCGCGCGCGCATCGCCGCCGCGTGCGGATTGGCGTCGAGGATGGTGCGGAAGAGCGCCTCGGAATCGTGGCGCACCGTGTCGACCATGCGCAGCAGGTGCCGGAAGGTGGGTGTCGCCAGCCGCGTGTCGCCGACGCCCATTTCCAGCACGATCCTGGCCAGCAGATGCGTGAGCCCCTGCACGGTCGCCATCTGCCGGTCGTGCTCCTCGGGGCCGAGCGCCACCGCGTCGAGTGCCAGCGCTTCGGAGAGGAAACGGGAAACCAAGCGCCGCCGCCGCCCGCGCCGCGCCGGGCAAACCGCGACCGGCAATCCCGCGATGCCGTCGCGCCCGCTCTGCGGTCCGAACAGCGGGTGCGTGCCGACGATATCGGCATGCTCCGGCAGGATTGCGTCGAGCAGCGCGAGCGGTGCGGACTTCACCGAACAGACATCAACGACGAGCGCCCCGGGAAGCAGCGCCGGCGCGATTGCCCGCGCGACATCGGCCAGGGCCGCGAGCGGCACGGCGAGGACCACGACGGGACACGCGGCCGCCTCGGCGAGGCTTGCGCCGTCATGTGCCGGGTCGTGCGCCACGACCTCGAAATGCCGCGCGAGATGCGCGCGCGCGAAAGTGCCGAACGCACCGCGCCCGATGAGGCCGACACGCGAGGGAAGGGAGGGGATGGTGGACATCTGGGCGGCGTTTCCTTCTGGGGTTGCGCCGCCGCCGAACAACAAAAAAGCCGCCCGGAGGCGGCATTGTCGAGGGTGAGTCCGACCTGCCGCGTTCAGTGACGCGGGCGGTAATACCGGGAAGCGGCAATGCGGATCATGGCGGCAGCCAACCGCGAAAACCCCGCCACGTCAAGCGGTGCCAGCCTGTTTCAAAGACTTGACTCAGGTCATTGCCGCATCACGCTATGGGCTCCATCGTTCTCGCGACGAAGTGGAGGTCACCATGGTGAAACAGCAACGGCTGCTGGTCGTGATCGCGGACGGGGAGCACGCGCGCTTCCTGAGGCAGACGCCGCACGACACGCTGAAGCAGGACCGCGTGGTCGAGGCCAACGCCGCGCATCAGCGCCCCTCGGGGCTGCGCAGCGACGGACCCGGGGCGAGCTTCCACACCGGTTCCTCCGCGCATCACGCGATCACGCCGAAGCACGACCCGAAGGAGTTGGAGAAGGAGAAATTCGCTGCCTTCGTCGCCGGCGAGATCGATGGCGCCGTCTCCGCGGAGACGTGGGACGCGCTGGTGGTCGTCGCTCCGGCGCACAGCATGGCTGTGCTGCGCGAGCGGCTCGGCCCGGCGGCGCGGGCGATCCTCGCCGGCACCGTCGAGAAGGATCTGATCAAGACGCCGACCGACGAGTTGCCGTCGCATCTGCGGCAATTCATCCCGGCGGTGCTCCGCCCGGGGGCGTGACCCCGAAGCTCGCGGCGATGCGGCGGGAGAGCGCGCCCGTCACCGGCTGCGCCGGGTTCTTTGCTTCCAGGAGCAGAATGGAGAACTCGGGCAGCGGTGGCAGACCCTCCTCCGGGCGCAGCGCCCGCAGCCCCTCCGGCAGCCAGGCGAGCATGGAGACGGTGATCGCGAGTCCCGCCAGCACGGGGGCGTGCGTGCCGATCTGCGTGTCCGAGGTATAGGCGACCCGCCAGCGCCGCCCCGCCGCATTCAGTGCCGCCAGCGCTGCTCCCCGCCAGGAACAGCGCCCGGGCCGGTCCTTCTGCGCCAGCGCCAGCGGCAGCGGGTCCATCCGATGCGGCGGCACGCCATGCGGCGCGGCATTTTCCGCCGTCACCCAGCCCAGCGGCCCGCGCCAGAGTTCAAGCGTCGGCCAGCCGCGCGGTGCCGCACCCTCGGTCGCGAGCGTCAGGTCGAGCTCGCCGGCCCGCAGCTTCTCGACCAGCGCACCGGATTCCATGCAGACCACGTCGACCTCGACGGCCGGGTGGCTGTCCGCGAAGCCGCGCAGGATCGGCGGCAGCCAGCGCAGCGCATAGTCGTCCGGCGTGCCGAGCCGCACCGTGCCCGCCACCTCCGGCTCGCGGAAGGCGGTCCAGATACCGTCGTTCGCCGCCAGCATGTCGCGCGCGCGGTCGAGCAGGAACCGGCCATGCGCGGTCAGCCCCACGCTGCCGCCCTTGCTGCGCACCAGCACGCGCACGCCGAGCAGTTCCTCCAGCCGCTGCATCTGCATCGAGACGGCGGCCTGCGTGCGCCCCACTCGCAGTGCCGCGCGGGTGAAGCTGCCTTCCTCCGCGATGCAGGTGAAGCTGCGCAGCAGGTCCGGGTCGATCGCGCGGGGTCCAGGCATGGAATAAGAATATCTGATTCATGGAATCAAATCAAATAGTTTGGTTTATGTCGCCGGCACACCCATTTCCGGTGCGGATCCCGAACGATGGAGCGTGTCATGCGTATCACCACCCACAAGCGGCTCGGCGGCATCGGCCGGGCACTGGCGCGCGCGGCCAACCAGCTCGCGCGCCCGCGGCTCGCCGCCCGCGACGAGCGGATGCTCAAGGACCTCGGCCTTTCGCCCGCGCAGGCGGACTGGGTCGCGACCCACCGCGCGCCGCGTTGAGGCTCAGGCCTCCCGCACTGCCTCGGCGATCCGGCCGGCGACCGTTGTGGCGACGGCCGGATCGACCGCGGCGAAGCTGAGCCTGAGGCGCGGCCCGGTGGCCTCCGCCGGGAACCAGGCACGCCCCGCGCTCACCAGCACCTGGCGGTGCGCGGCGGCACGCGCCACGGCCTCGTCGTCGGCGTCGCCTGGCAGGCGCAGCCAGAGATGCAGCCCGCCCGAGGGCAGCGCATCGAGGCAGGAATCGCCCAACCGTTCGCGCAAAGCCGCCGCCAGCGCGTCGCGCCGCGCGCGCAAGGCCGCGCGCAGCCGCCGCAGGTGCCGGGGCCAGCTTGGCGCGGTCAGCAGGTTGAGCGCCGTTTCCTGCAACAGGGCGGGGACGAAGAAATCCACCGCGACGCGCGCCGCGCGCAGCCGCTCGAACGCCGCGCCGCGCACGCGCAACGCGCCAACGCGCAGCCCCGGTGCCGCGCATTTGGTGAGCGAGCGCAACAGGATCACGTGTCCCTCGGGGTCGTTGGCCGCGAGCGGTGGCGGTGCCGCCTCGAAGCCGAAATCCCGCGCCCAGTCGTCCTCCAGGATGAAAAGCCCGTGCCGGTGCGCGAGATCCATCACCGCGGCGCGCCGCGCGGGCGCGAGCGAGGCACCGGTCGGGTTGGCGTGGGTCGGCTGCAGGTAGAGCAGGCGTGCGCCGCTTTCGCGCAGCGCCGCCTCCAGCGGTTCGGGTCGTACACCCTCGGCATCGGTCGGCACCGGCACCGGCACCAGGCCCGCGGCACGGGCCGCGAGAAGGGCGCCGAGATAGGTCGGGCTCTCCATCAGCACCCGGCTTCCCGGCGCCGCCAGGCCCTGGAACGCGGCGGCCAGAGCCGGCTGCGTGCCGGGGCAGACGATCACCTCGTGTTCCGGGCAGCCGATCGCGCCGGCGAACCAGCGGCGCAGCGCCGGCAGCCCGGTGCCTGGCATCCGGTCCCAGACGCCCGGCTGGCGCAACGCGCGGGCCGCGGCAGCGTTGAGCAGCGAGGTCGCGCGCAACTCGGGCGGCAGGTAGCCCACATTGAGCGGGAAGGTTCCCGCGGGCGGCACCTCCGACAAGGCGAGCAGATCCGCGGCGCCGGCCCGCGCCGGGCCGAGGGCGAGCGTCTGCCACAGCGTGTCGCCGGCCTCCGTTGCCGCCGGCGCGCCGGCGACGAAGGTACCGCGGCCGGGGAAGGATTCCAGCACGCCCTCGCGCGCGAGCGCGTGCAGCGCCTGCTGCACCGTGGCCGGCCCCACCCCCATCTCGCGCATCAGCGCGCGCACCGAGGGCAGGGCGGCGCCTGGCGGAAGGGCGGCGGCGCGGCTGCGCAGGGCTTGCGCGATGCGCGTGCTGCTGTTATCGGTTTTCATGTCTGTCCTTGGTAACGTTATCGTTCTCGCGGCCTCAGCGCAACCCGTGCCGCAACCGGGTGCCCGATGAACGCTGGGTTCGCCGGCCTGCTGCTGTTCGCCGTCGTCATGGCGGCGACGCCCGGTCCCAACAACGTCATGGTGACTGCCTCGGCCGCGCGCTTCGGGCTGCGGCGCACGGTGCCGCATATTGGCGGCGTGGGCGTGGGCTTCGCCGTCATGCTGCTGCTCGTGGGCCTCGGGCTCGGCGCCTTCTTCGTTGCGTTTCCGTTGCTGCGACGGGTCCTCGCGCTCGCCAGCACGGCGTGGATGCTCTGGCTCGCCTGGGCGATCGCGCGCAGCACCGCGCCGGGCGAGGACAGCGCGTCCGCGCCGTCGCGCCCCTTCACCTTCCTGCAGGCCGCGCTGTTCCAGTGGGTGAACCCGAAGGCCTGGATGGTGGCCGTCACCGTGGTCGCGACCCATGCCATCGCGGGCCCCGTCTGGCTCTCGGCGCTGGTGGTCGCGCTGGTGTTTCTCTGCGTGACGCTGCCGCTTGTCGGCACCTGGGCCGCTGCCGGGCATGCGCTCGGGCGCTATCTCACCGGTCCGCGATTCCGTATCTTCAACGTCGCGATGGCGATCCTGCTCGTCGCCTCGCTGCTGCCCCTGATCCCGGAGTTCCTTGTATGAGTGTTCCCGGCCTGGGAGAGATTGCCTACCTCACCCTCGACGTTTTCACATCGCAACGGTTTGGCGGAAACCCGCTGGCGGTGATCCCCGACGCGCGCGGGCTCGACACGGCGGCGATGCAGATCATTGCCCGCGAGTTCAACTATTCGGAGACCACTTTCGTCCAGCCGCCGCGCGAGGGCGCGAACACGGCCGAGGTGCGCATCTTCACGCCCAGGGCCGAGCTGCCCTTCGCGGGGCACCCCAATGTCGGCACCGGCTACGCGGTCGCTGCCATGGGAAGCCTGTTCGGCCGCGAAGTAGGCGAGGTACTGCGCTTCGAGGAAAAGGCGGGTCTGGTGCCGGTTCGCGTCCGGCGCGAGGCCGGGCACGTCACCGGCGCCGAGCTCACCGCGCCCGTAGGCCTCACCCGCGGCCGGACGCTCGCTGCGGAAGCTGCGGCCGCCTGCCTCGGCCTCGCGGCCGCGCAGGTCGTGACGGCAGCGCACCAACCGGAGGTCGCTTCGGTCGGCCTGCCCTTCCTCTGCGTCGAGCTGACGGACCGGGACGCGCTGGCAAAGGCTGCCCCGCGCGCCGAGTTGTTCGCCCGCGACCTGCTGCCCATCGGCACCGACGCGATCATGCTCTACGCGCACGATCGCGCGCGCGGCCCCGACGCCCTGCGGGCGCGCATGTTCTCGCCCCTGCACGGCATCGTCGAGGATCCCGCGACCGGCAGCGCCGGTGCGGCGCTCGCCGCCCTGCTTGCCGACCTCGCCCCCGCGCGCGAGGGCGAGTGGCGCTACGCCATAATCCAGGGCGAGGAGATGAGCCGGCCCAGCCTGCTCGAGGCAACGGTGCAGAAGCGCAACGGTGCCGTCGCCGAAACCCGCATCGGCGGCGCCTGCATACGGGTGATGCGCGGCACGTTGACGCTGGGGGCCTAGAGCGTTTTCATGCAGGGTGTCCGTATCCGCAATGTCGAATGTAGTTTGCGCATTCGGCTGAGCTATAGCGGTCGAGTGATGCGCCAATGGTTTTCCAAAGCGCCTCTCGGCTTCTCGGGGCG
>JAJZUI010000054.1 GCA_021847175.1 Pseudomonadota bacterium | reverse complement strand
CCTCCGCCGCCTCCGCCACCGCCACCAGGGCCGCCCCCGCCACCGGGCCCAGGGCCGCCGCCAACGAACCCGCCGGGAATCCCGCCGACGGGATAGCCTCCGCCATAGGGACCGTCGCCGGGATAGCCACCGACACCAATGGGAATGAACAGAACCGGCGGCGTCCAGTCGGGGCCATGCCAGCCAAACGGCGGCGAGTAGTCGGACGGCAGCGGTACGTCCGGAATGTCGTTGGGCACGCCCGACTGCGCGCGCTTCTTACCCGGCTCGTGCGGCGCGGCCCCATGGTCGCCGGGCCCCGGCACATAGGCGAGGCTCGTGCCCGAGCAATAGCACGCCACGCCCGCCGGGATCGGATGCGCCGCGATCAGCGCCGCCAGCGCCGCCGGCGCGAGGTGCTTGATACGACCAACCGGCAGGCAAACCCAGGGCATGGCTCAGGCGCTCACCCGGCCGTCGCGAATTAAACGCACAGGGCGGCGTTGCGGAGATTGATCGCGTGACTTGTGCAACGCCACGGCCATCGTTCGGCTGTCCCCCCTGGCGACGAACGCCGTCTGAGCATCGGTGCCATCGCGGCACTAGGAATCCAATTATCGATACCAGTGAGGTCGGGCGATTCGTAAGCCGCGTGCCGCCTGCAGGATCCGGATTCTCATCGCGGGTTCAGCCGCGGCGCCGGCACTCCCGCCAGACGCGCCGCTTCATCAATCCCCCGGCAGGCGGCGCTGCACGATCCGGGTCAGCGCGTAGGCCACCATCATGATCGCGACCGCGATCGGGTTGAGCATCCGCAGCGCGAGCCGCCTCAGCACTGCGGCGCTGGGCAAAAGTCTGCCCCGCGAACCCGCCTTTTCACTCGCGAGATGCGCGTGCCATGCGGTCGTCAGCTCGCTCTCAAGCAAGCTTCCGAGCGGCTGAGTAAACCGGAGCCGCCCATCGGGCTGTGGCACCGCGCCGTATCGGGCAAGCTCCGAGCGCAGGCCGAAGACGGAATGCAGCCGCGGCGTGGCGAGCGCCCCGACGAACAGCGCCACAACAAGAGCGATCCAGCGGGACTTGGCCATCGCGCGATCTCTAGCACGGCGGCATCGTTTACCCGGCCGCCGTCCCGCGCGGTGCCCACCCATACGCGCGCGCGCAGGCCCCGCCCATCAGCATCGCCCGCTCGCTCTCGGAGAGCCGCTCCGTCACCCGGAACGGCGTCACCGCCTGCTCGTAGTTCACCACCGCGAACGCGCGCGTCCAGTCCGTCCCCCACAGGCAGCGCTCGAACCCCCAGGCGTCGAACACACGCGCCAGCGGATCCCAGATATCGGCGAAAGGATACGGCTCGCGCGACAGCGTGCAGGCGCCGGAAACCTTGATCACCGCGTTCGCCCGCTTCGCCAGCGCCAGCACCTTCGGCAACTCCGCCCACGGCTGCGGCGGCGCCGGCCTCTCGTGCGGCTGCACCAGGCCCAGATGGTCGATGACGAAGCGCGTCTCCGGGTGGCGGTCCACCAGCGCCGTCGCCGCGTCGAGATTGCCCCAGCAATGCAGGTTCACCGGAAACCCAAGCCGCGTGGCCGCCCGCGCGATGCGGCCGAACCCCGGGTCGTCGGCGGCCCGTCCGGCCTCGACGGGCATCATGATCCGCACCGCCACCGTCCCCGGCGTGCGCTTCCATTCCGCGATCACGTCCCCGACCGACGGATCGTCGGGATCGACTGGCTTGATGAGCGCGAAACGATCCGGATAAGCACGCTGCACGGCGGCGGCATAGCTGCCGTCGTAGCGGTACATCGCGAAGGCGGAGATCAGGATCGCGCCGTCGATCCCGAGCGCGTCCATCGCCGCCACCATCTCCTCGCCGGTGACATGCGCCGGCCAGTTCGGCACGCTCGCCCATGGCCGTGCCGGGGTGTTGGCCTCGTAGGCATGTACCTGCGCATCGATAATCATGCGGAACGTTTTCCTGCGCGCCGGCCCCGCCTACAGCCGCATCTTGTGGAACCGCCCCCCCTTCATGATCGCGGCGATATGCGCCCCCTGGTCCTGGAACACGCCAAAATCCTTGAGCGGATCGGAATCGAGCACCAGCAGGTCGGCGAACGCCCCCGGCCGCAGCGTCCCCAGTTTGCCCTCCATGCGGATCACCTCCGCCGCGATCGTCGTCGCGGCGCGGATCACCTCGATCGGCGACAGCACCTCGCGCCGCAGCAGGAACTCCCGGCTCTGGTCCACCTGCAGCCCGCCCAGCAGGTCGGAGCCATAGGCCACTTTCACGCCCGCCCGCTTGCAGATCTCGAGCGACTTCAGCCCGCCCTCGATCACCAGGTCGTTCTTCGCCAGCATGTCGCTGTTCATGCCGAACTGCGCCGCCCGCTCCTTCATCGCGTAATACGCAACGAGGTTGGCGACGAGGTACATGCCCTTCTCGGCCATCAGCGCCGCGGAGGCGTCGTCGATCAGGTTGCCATGCTCGATCGTCCGCACCCCCGCATGCGCGGCGCGCGTGATCGCCTGCGGCGTGTAGGCATGCGCGCAGACATAGCGCCCGAACGCCCGCGCCTCCTCCACCGCCGCCTCCACCTCGCCCATGCTGAACTGCAGGCTGTCCAGCGGGTCATAGGGCGAGGCCACGCCGCCCGACATCATGATCTTCACCTGGTCCGCCCCCTGGCGCATCTGCTCGCGCGCGGATTTGCGAACCTCGGCAGCCCCGTCCGAGACCGCCATGCCGAAGCTCATGGCATTGCAGCAGTGGCAGCGCCGGCCCCAGATATCAGTGCGCCGCCGCGGGTCGGAATGCCCGCCCGTGGGCCCGATCGCCTGGCCCGCGATGAACAGCCGCGGCCCCGGAATGGTGCCTTCCTCGACCGCCAGCTTCAGCCCCCAGTCAGCGCCCCCGGTGTCGCGCACCGTGGTGAAGCCGCGGTTGAGCATCTCGTGCAGCAGCTTCGTCGCACGCGCCGTGCCCAGCGTCAGCGGCACCTTTTCCAGGTTCGGGATGACCACGTCGGAAAGCATGGCGTGCACGTGGCAGTCGATCAGCCCCGGCATCACGACCCGCCCGCCGCAGTCGATCGCGTTCTCCCCCGCGAGTGGCCGCTCGGAGACCTCGACGACACGGTCGCCCTCGACGCGCAGCTCCATCCCCGGCCGCAACTCGCCGACCTCGGGTTCCAGCAGCTTCAGGTTGCGCAGCACGAAACCGGTCATCTCGTCTCCTCCGGAGTTTGGGGCATCGCGGCCCGCGCCGATTGCATCACGCCGCCGCCCCGGCCGCAATCCGCCCAGGGGGCGCGGTAGCTCAAGGCGCGCGGTAGCGATCGGGAATCAGCCGGTTCGCCAGCACGGCGAGCGCGATCGTCGTCGCCATCAGCACGAACGCGACGGAGGCGGCGAGCGGCCAGTTGTTGTTCGATGCGAATTCGACATAAACCTGAGGCGCCATCATGTGAAACCGCGGCCCCCCGAGCAGCACCGGCGTCGCATAGGCGTTCATCGCAAGGATGAAGCAGAGGATGGTGGCGATGGAGAGTCCCGGCAGCGCCAGCGGCCCCACCACGCGCGCGAAGGCGCGCAGCGGCGTCGCCCCGAGCCCGGAGGCAGCCTCCTCGAGCGAGATATCGATCCGCTCGAACACCGCCTGCAGCATCAGCACCATATAAGGCAGGTTGAACGACAGGATGCCGATGATCACGGCCGTCGGCGTGTACATCAGGTCGAACCGCGAATGCCCGGCCAGCGTCCGCAGCGTGAGATTCACCACGCCGCCGTGCGACAGCAGGATCATCCACCCCACCGTGCGCGCCGTCGCTCCCATGAACAGCGGCAGCATCAGCGCCAGCACCATCGCCGACTTGTAGCGGCTCGTCGTGCGCGCCAGCCGGTAGGCGACCGGTGCCCCGAACACCACGCACAGTGCCGTCGATACCGCCGCCACCTCGATCGTGCGCAGCAGTATGTCGAGATAGAACCGGCTGCCGACGAAGGAGATGTAGTTCTCCGCCGTTACCGCCGGAATGATCAGCTGGCTCGGGTCGAACTTGTCGAGGCTGTAGCGGAACAGCAGCGCAAGCGGCGCCACCAGCACCAGCAGCACCAGCACCGTCGCCGGCCCGAGCAGTGCGCCGGCGAGACGCGCGGAGCCTTGTTCGCCCCGCGCGCCCCTAGCCATCGATCGGCCTCACCGCGCCGCCGGCCTCAGCCGCGCGCGATGTTCTGCTGCCACCACTGGTTCATCTCCGGCAGCGCCTTCACATCATAGGCATAGTCGGGCGTGTACAGTTTCGGCTTCGGCGTGGGGAAGGCGAGCTGCTTGGCGATCTTGCCGGTGAGCTTGGCGTTATTCACCGTCGGCAGATAGCCCATGGTCGCCGCGAAACCTTCCTGTGCGCGGGGGTCCAGCATCGCGTTGAGATAGGCGAAGGCGGCTTCCTTGTTCGGCGCGTTCTTCGGCACCACAAAGCCGCTGACATAGAGCACGCTGCCCTCCTTGGGGAACGCGGCCGCGACGTCGATCCCGGCGTTCTGCCACATCGCCACGCGCGCGAGCCACATCAGCCCGAGCTCGATCTCGCCGGACTTGAACGCAGGCCCGATCGAATCCGTCTCCGGATAGAGCCTCAGCCCGTTGGCGTTCACCTTCTCCATCAGCGGCTTCGCCTTGTCGAAGGCATTGACGTTGCCGCCGCCATACAGCGCCGCCGCCATCATGATGAAGAAGGAGTTGCCCGTAGGCACGCCGATCTTGCCCTTGTAGGCAGGGTTCATCAGGTCCGCGAACGAGGTCGGCGGCGTCGTGATCTTCTTCGGGTCGTAGATCAGGATCTGCGCGCTGTAGATGTGCGGCGCGAGGAACTCCGAGCGCAGCACCGGGTCGACATGCGCGAGGTTCGGGATCTTCTTCTCGTCCAGCGGCTCCAGCAGCCCCAGCTTGCCCAGCCGATAACCGAACGGCGCTTCCACCGCCGCGACATCGAGCGTGCCGTGCGGCAGCATCTTCTGTGCGATGATCTGCGCCACGCGCGGCGGCTCGTTCGCCGGCGCCCACACCACGTCGTAGCCCTCCGGGTTGAGGATGGGCTTGACGAAGTTGATCTCCTGCAGGTGCTGGTAATCGCCGCCCCAGGTCCCGACCACGACCTTCTTGGATCCAGCGGCGAGCGCGCCGGTCGGCAGGATCGCGGGCAATGCGAGGCCGCCGGCACCGGCCAGCACCGAGCGGCGCGACATCGACGGCAGCCTGAAAGTCCGTATCGTTTTGGTCACGGTGTTTTTCTCCTCGTCGGTCGCATCGCCCTCGATGCGACGTGGGTTTGGCGGGATCGCCTGCGTCAACGCACGAGCTGTCCGAGCCGGATCACGAAGCGATCGATGAACGCGAGGATGGAGCCGATCAGCACCATCTGCAACGTCGTCGTCGCCGCGATCAGCGGGTCGATGTGGTATTTGAGGTAGCCGAGCAGCGCGATCGGCAGCGTCGTCATGCCGGGGCTGATCAGGAACAGCGTCATCTCCAGTTCGCCGAACGTGGCGATGAAGGAGAAGAGCAGGGCGGCGATCAGCCCCTGGCGCATCGCCGGCAGCGTGACGCGGCGGAACACGGTGAGGGGCCGCGCGCCCAGGCTCGCCGCTGCCTCCTCCGCGGAACGGTCGTAGCCCACCAGGCTCGCCACCACGAGCCGCACCACCCAGGGCGTCGTCACCAGCAGGTGGCCCGCCACCAGCACGTAGAACGAGCCCGCGAGCGGCGCGCCGGTCACTTCCTCGACGCTCACCGCGAACAGATAGACCGCGAGCCCCACCGCGATCAGCGGCACCGTCAGCGGCGCCAGCAGCAGCGTCGCGATCGCCCCCTTGCCGCGGAAATCGCTGCGCACCAGCGCCAGCCCCGCCGGCACGCCCAACAGCAGGCTGCCCGGCACCGCGATCGCCGCCACCTCCAGCGTGGTCAGCAGCGGGCTCGCGAAATGCGGAATCACCTCGCTGTACCACTGCGTCGTATAGGCGCGCGGCGGGAAGATGATCAGCTTCTCGTCGAAGAAGCTGAGATAGACGGTGAGCACCAGCGGCAGGAAAATCAGCACCAGCCCGCCCGCGAACAGCAGCCAGAACCCCGCACCAACGAGCCGGCTGCCCCGGTCGGGCACCGCCGATCGCCAGGCGCGGACCTCGCCGCCCCGCGCTGCATCCATCGTCCGCTCCAACAATCAGCCCCCCTCCGGCTTCGTTCACGTCGTGCCGGCGCGCCGTGGCGCGCTTGGACAGTATCGGCGCCGCGGCGGTCTCGCAAGCGCGCGTCCAGCAACCGTTCGCAACCCCGAAGCCTTGACCCGGGCCGGAACTCGTTGGAGCATCGCGGCAATGGAAGATCTGGCACCGCGGCCTCCCGAAGCGCCCGCGCCGGCCGCCGCATGAGCGGCGCCGACGAAGCAGCGTCGCTTGCCCTCATCGGCCTGCGCAAGCTCTACGGAACCATGGCCGCGGTCGACGATCTCTCGCTCGATGTCGCTCCCGGCGAAATGATCGCGCTGCTCGGCCCATCGGGCTGCGGCAAGACCACCACGCTGCGCATGATCGCGGGCTTCATCGCCGCCACCGCCGGCGACATCCGCGTCAACGGCCAGAGCGTCGCCGCTCTGCCGCCGCACCAGCGCGACATGGGCGTGGTGTTCCAGAGCTATGCCCTGTTCCCGCACCTCTCGGTCGAGCGGAACGTCACGTTCGGCCTCGAGATGCGCCGCATGGCGCCGGACGCCCGCTCCCGCCGCGTGAACGAGATGCTGCAGCTCGTGAAGCTCGAGGCCTTCGCGCAGCGCCTGCCGCGGCACCTCTCCGGCGGCCAGCAGCAGCGCGTGGCGCTGGCCCGCGCGCTCGCCATCCACCCGAAACTGCTGCTGCTCGACGAGCCGCTCTCGAACCTCGATGCCGCGCTGCGCCAGGACGTGGCGCGCGAGATCCGCCTGCTGCAGCAGGCGCGCGGCATCACCACGCTGATGGTCACCCACGACCAGGCGGAGGCGATGGCGATGGCCGACCGCCTGGTGGTGATGCGCGCTGGCCGCGTCGAGCAGATCGGCCGGCAGGAGGATCTCTACGAGCGCCCGGCGACCCCCTTCGTCGCCCGCTTCATCGGTCAGAGCAACCTCCTCGGCGGGCACCTGGGACCCGCCTCGCGCCTGGCGCTGGAGGGTGGCGCCGCGATCGCGCTCGCCAGCCGATATCCGGAAGCGCCCTCGGTCACGCTCAGCATCCGCCCCGAGACCATCCATCCCGGCCCGCCCGACGCGGCGGAGACTCGCGTCGCCGGCACGGTGGCGCTGACCACCTATCTCGGCGCGGTGGTGGAACTGCTGGTCGATCTCGGCGGCGGCGCGCAGCTTGTCGTGCGCGGCGCCAGCGTGGGCCCCGCGGCGGTGCCCAAACTCGCGGTCGGCGAGCGCGTCGGTCTCAACTGGTCCCCCGTCGACGAGCGCATCTTCGACGAACACGACCGCCCGATCGCGTCGCTCTAGCGCAACCCCCGCCGGCGCACCCACACCTCCCCTTCCGGCTTGCCGAAAGTCACGTTAGCGTTCCAGTAAGACGAAGTGGACCCCGCCCACCCGGCGGCAAAGCGCCGAACGCGAAAGGAGCATCCCGTTGGTTGCCCGCCGTCAGCGAGTCGCGGCTGCTTTGATCGTGATTGCATTCCTGTCGCTGACCATAACGATCCTGTATGCGATTTCGCGCGGACAGGATTTCAACTGGGATCAGCGCAACTACCACATAGGTATTCCTCTTCTTCTCGCCACCGGACGCTTCTGGAACAGCGTCGCGCCGGCCGGCGTCGTCAGCTACCTGAACCCCGACGTGCTACAGGCCCAGTTCTGGGCCCTGCGTCATCTCAGCCCGATCGAATTCGCCGTTGCCCTGGCGGTGGTGCAGAGCCTGGCCTTTATGCTGGGCGGGCTTCTGTGCGTAATTCTCGCCGCACCTGCCGGTGATGTCTGGCAACTTCCGCTGAGCCTGCTGGGCTTCATCCTCTGCCTGATCGCGCCGATGGCTCTTTCCGAAGCGGGAACGACCTTCATCGACCTCGTCACGGCGATCCCGGTGCTTGCGGCGTATGCGCTCCTGCTCGCCCGCGGCCGCTGGCTCGGGCAGAAGGCGTCCGGTGCGCTGGCCGGTATCCTGCTCGGCGCCGCCACCGCCTTGAAGCTCACCAACGCCTTCTTCGTCTTCGGCGTCGCCGGCTTCGCGGTCGCGGGCTCGGAGCCCGTGCGCAAGCGCTTCGCCTGGCTTCTCGCCAGTGCCGGCGGTGCCGTGCTCGGCTATGTGGCGATCGGCCTGCCGTGGGACCTCGCGCTCTGGCACCGCTTCGCCAACCCGATCTTCCCGTTCTTCAACCGTATCTTCCGCTCCCCGGATTTCCCGCCAACCGATTTTCACGACACGCGATTCACGCCGCATGCCGTGATCGATATCTGGCGCTATCCCCTCGACTGGATCCATCCCTGGGGCGGCTTGCCGGCATGGCTCGGCGTCTCGCGCCGCGGCCTCGCGCCACCAGCCTCGGACGTGATCTTTGCCGACGCACGCTGGGCGGTCGTGGTCTTCGCCATCACGCTGTTCCTCGCTGCGCTCATCGTGTTCCGCCGCTGGGGCGCCGCGCGCCTGCGCGAGCCCGCGACCGGTCTGCTCCTCGCCTTCACGATCGACTACCTCGTCTGGATGTTCGTCTTCGACATCGGGCGCTATGCCGTTGCGCTGTCCATCCTCTGCGGCGCCGTGATCCTCGTTCTCGTCATGGCCTTGCCGTCAAACCGGGTGCGGATCGCAACGCTCGTGCTCGTCGCGGTGTTCAATTGGGAAACCGCGCTCGTCCCTGACTGGGGCCATGTGCCATGGCAGCCGGTCTGGGCGGCGCTCGCGCCGCGCCCGCTGACACTTGGCCATCGGCCTCTCGTCTTCCTCACCGCCCGGCCGACGCTCTTCATCGCCCCGAGCCTGCCCGCCGACGCGCGCTACGTCGGCGCCGACGGCAGCATCGATCTCTCCGCCGGCCGCCGCAATGCGCTCACCAGGCAGATCGAGAAGGACCTGGCCTGGGCCGGGCACCGCAACCTCTACTCGGTCGATATGGGAACGACTTCCGCGGCGGCCGCGCAGATCCTGTCGAGCTACGGGCTCCGCGTCGGCAACCAATGCCGGCACCTCGACGTCGCAACGCTACCCCTGCGCGTCTGCAAACTGCAGGACGGACAGGGCTGATTTCCGTCGCCGTCGCGGCGCCGCTTACCCCTTCACCGCGGCGGCGGTCAGCCCGCGGACGAAATACTTCTGGAAGAACGCGAACAGCACCGCGATCGGCAGCGTCGCCAGCGTCGAGGCCGCCATCGCCGCCCCCCATTCCGGCGGCCGCGAATAGGACTGGCTGAAATCCGTGAGCCCCACGGCCAGCACCTGCAAGTGCCGGTCCTGCACCACCACGAGCGGCCACAGGAACGCGCCCCAGCTCCAGATGAAAACCAGGATACCGAGGCTCGTCAGCGCCGGCACCAGCAGCGGCAGCACGATGCGCAGGAACATGTGGAACTCCCCCGCACCGTCCACGCGTCCCGCCTCCAGCAGCTCGTTCGGCAGGTCGGCGGCATACTGGCGCATCATGAACACGCCGAACGCATTCATCATCCCCGGAACGATAAGCCCTGCGTAGCTGTTGCCCCAGCCCAGCGCGTGCACCTCCATGAACAGCGGGATGATGAGGATCTGGAACGGAATCATCATCGTCGAGATGACGAAAAAAAACAGGAACCGGTGCAGCGGAAACCGGTACTTGGCGAACCCGAACCCCGCCAGCGCCCCGAAGAACACCGTGACCGCCACCTGCACGAAGGCGACGATGAAGCTGTTGAGCAGATAGCGCCCCACCGGCGATTGCCGCCACGCCAGCCGGAACTGCCCAAGCCACTGGAAATGGTGCGGCAGCCAGTGGATCGGCACCGCCATGATCTCGGACTCTGCCTTGAACGCGGACGTCACCATGAACCATAACGGAAACGCAAAGACGCACGCGAGCACAAGCGCGATTGCGAACCACACCCAACGGAGCACGCGCCGCCTCCCGCGCTCAGGCCCCATGGCGCCCCAGGCGGATCTGAATCAGCGTCACCAGCAGGATCATCAGGAACAGCACCACGGAAATCGCCGCCGCATAGCCCATGCGGAAGAACTGAAACCCTTCCTTGAAGATCAGCAGGCCGAGCACCAGCGTCGAATTCACCGGCCCGCCGTGGTCCTGGCTCAGCACGTACTGCAGCACGAAGGTCTGGAACGCGCCGATGGTGGAAAGCGAGCACACCAGCAGCGTCGTCCCACGCAGCTGCGGCAGCTCCACGTACCAGAACCCCCGCAACGCCCCAGCGCCATCGAGCGACGCCGCCTCGCTCAGCTCCGGCGACAGCGTCGCCAGTCCCGCAAGCCAGATCATCATGTAGAACGGTATCGCCGCCCAGTCGTGCACCACGATCATCATGATCGGCGCCAGGGTGGTATCGTAGAGCCAGGCGATCTGTTCCTTGCCCACGATCCAGCCGGTGAGCCAGCTCATTGCCCCGCTAGGGTTCAGCAGCACCTTCCAGACCACCGCCACGACCGCGAGCGGCGGCAGCACCGGCAGGAAGAACAGCGTCTTCAGAAACTCGCGCGCGGGGAATTTCTGGTTGAACAGCAGCGCCGCCAGCAACGAGCCGATCCACACCGGAACGGTGCTACCCAGCACGAACTCGAGCGTGTTGGCGAGCGCCGTGCCGAACAGCGGATCGCGCGGCATTGCCGCGTAGTTTCCGAGCCCGACGAAATGCCCGGGATTGAGCAGGCTGGTGCGCGTCAGGCTCAGCCAAAGCCCATAGAGGACCGGAAAGACACTGAACGCGGCGAAGAAAAGCACTGCCGGCAGGACAAAGATCAGCCCCCACCAATGCGGCCGCATCAAGCGGCGCCGGCCGGAGGCGACCGGCGCGGGGCCCGCGAGGGCCATGGTCCTTGTGCTCGTCACGGCGAGGGCTGGGGCCTCTGCGTCAGCCGCCCTTGAGGATCTGGTTTACCTGGCGGTTGAGATCCGCCATCACCGGCCCCACCTTCTGCCCGCCCTGCAGCACCTGGTCGCGCGCCGCGACGAGTGCCGCCTCGACGCGTGCGATCTGCACGATGCGCGGCGAGAACTTGGCGATCTTGAGCTCGTCGAGGAACACCGGCGCCCAGCGGTTGGTCTTGAAAGCTTGCGTATCGATCACGTTCTGCCGCGGCACGAACAGGCCCGCGCGCTCGAACAGCTCCGGAGCGTGGTCGACATAGGCGCGCGCCATCTTCCATGCCAGTGCCTGCACCGGCTTCGGCGAGCGCGCATTGGCCATCATGTAGAACGCGTAGGCGTCGAAGCCGACATTCGTACCCTTCGCGAAACGCGGCGCGGGATGCACGCTGAAATCGATCTTCGCCTTCTCCATCTGCGGAATTCCCCAGATGCCGAAGGTGCCCTCCGCACCCATCTGCCCGTCGAGGAAGGCGATGCGCGATTCGATGTATTGCGGCCCGCCGAGCTTCCAGGTGCGTACCCAGTCGGCATAATACTGCATCACCTGCCGCGCTTCCGGCGTGTCGAGGTTGGCCTCGTTCTTCGCCTCGTCGACGATATCCACGCCCAGCTGGTGCATCATGGTGCTGAGCGTGCCGTAGTAGATGTTGGCGTTGGCCCAGTCGAAGTCGAAACCCCGGCGCGTCGGGTTGCCGGACTTGTCGCGCAGCGTCAGCTTGCCCGCGACCGTCGCCATCTCCTCCCAGGTCTTTGGAAAGGCCGTCGCGGGATCGAGATGATCCGCTTGCCAGATCTTGTTGTTGGCATAGACGCACCAGTTGCTCACCTCGCTCGGCACACCGTACAGCGCGCCGCCGTACTCCGCGCCCGCGAACCCGCTGAGATACTGGCTGGTGAGCGCCTTCTCGTCCTTGTAGCCCATGGCCGCGACATCGAGCGGGGCGACGATCCCCGAGTGATGCCACTGCGCCATGAAGCTCGAGCTCCAGTTGAAGAAATCGGGCCCGGCACCGGCGGCGAACGCGGTCAGCAGCTTCGTCGGATAATTCGATGGCGGAAAGACCTGGTACTCAACCTTGACGCCGGGATTCTCCTTCTCGAATTCGGCGATGATCTGCTTGTCGATGGCGAGCCGCGGCGGGTGCAGGTGCATCCACATCTTGAGCGTGAGCGGCGCTGCCTTCACGTGCGCAGCCGCCAGACCCGTTCCCACAGCCGCTATCCCCGCGGCGCCGCGAGCGAGCCCCCGGCGCGTCACCACACTCTTCCTGCCTGCCATCGTTGACCCTCCCGCTGTTGTTTGTTTCGCCTGGACGCGCCGACAGGCTTGCGTATCATATCAAATGAGTCAAGATCGTATATGATTTGCAGGTGAGGTCGCCGTGCCGAAGCCAATACCGATCGTGGGGGAGCTCCCCGCGCCCGCCGTTGCGACCGGCTACCGGCGCGTCGCCGAGACCCTGCGCCAGGAGATCCTGGACGGCATCGTCGCCCCGGGCAGCTGGGTGCGCATGCAGGCGGTCGCGGACCGGCTCGGCACCAGCGTCCAGCCCGTGCGCGAAGCGCTGCAATTGCTGGAAGGCGAAGGCCTGGTCGAGATCTTCCCCAACCGCGGCGCGCGCGTGCACGGGCTGGACGCAACCCGCCTGCTGCACATTTACGAGGTCCGGGAGGCGCTGGAATCCTTTGCCGCCCGACGCTTCGCGGAAGACGCGCCGCTCTCGGAGCTGCGCCGGCTGGAGGCGATCCAGGCCCGCCACGACGCCGCGGTGCACGCCGAGGACACGGCGGGGGTGAGCGAGACCAACCGTCTGTTCCACGCCTGCATCAACACCTTCGGCGGCAACCCGCTGATTGTCGACCCCGTCTCGCGCTACATTGATCTCGGCCGCATGCTCGTGCGCCGCGTCGGCCACGAGCCCGGCTATCTGAAGCGCGTTGCGCGGGAACACCACGCGATGCTCACGGCCTTCCGTAGGCGCGACGCCACTCGCGCGGCCGATCTCGGCGCCGCGCATGTGCGCGTCACGCGAGAGGTGATGCTCGCACGGCTCGCGGCTGGTGCACGGAGGCAGGCGGCATGAAGGACATGACCATCCGGGCGGCGCGCGTCGTCGTCTGCGCGCCAGGGCGCAACTTCGTCACCCTCGTCATCGAGACCGAGGGCGGCCTCACCGGCATCGGCGACGCCACGGTCAACGGCCGCGAGACGGGCGTCGTTGCGCATCTGCAACACGAGGTGATCCCCTCACTCATCGGCCGCGACGCCGGCCGTATCGAGGACACCTGGCAATACTTCTATCGCGGCGCCTACTGGCGCGGCGGCCCCGTCGCCCTCGCGGCGATCGGCGCGGTGGACGTGGCGCTGTGGGACATCAAGGCGAAGGCCGCCGGTATGCCGCTCTACCAGCTCCTCGGCGGTGCCTCGCGCGAGCGCATGCTCTGCTACCCGCACGCCCGCGGCCACGACATCGAGGCCCTCTGCGACGACGTCGCCCGCCTGTGCGAGAAGGGCTTCCGTGCCATCCGCCTGCATTGCGACGTCCCTGGCGAGCCGCAACACCCGTTCATTCCGCCGCTCCCGCATGGCGTTGCCGCACTGCCCGCCGAAATCACGCGCGATCCGGACGCCTACACCCGCTTCGCCCCGCGAATGCTCGCCGCGGTCCGGGCGCGGTTCGGCGAGGAACTTCACCTGCTGCACGACATCCACAACCGCGTCACCCCCATCCAGGCCGCTCGTATCGCCAGAGAAACGGAACCGCTCAACCTCTTCTGGCTCGAGGACCCGGTGCCGATGGAGAACCCGGAAGTGCTGCGCCTCATCCGCCGCGCCAGCACCACCCCGCTCGCCGTCGGCGAGGTGCTGAACACCATCCACGACTGCCGTCGCATGATGGAGGAGCAACTGATCGACTACATCCGCGTCACCCCGGTGCACGCGGGCGGGATCACGCAGGTGCGCCGCATCGCCGATCTCGCAGCGCTCTACCAGATTCGCACCGCCTTCCACGGCGCGCCGGACATGTCGCCGGTGAATTTCGGCGCGGCACTGCATCTCGGCCGTGCGCTCCCCAATTTCGGCATCCAGGAATACGCCGGCCACGCGCCGGAGGCCGGGGAGGTCTTCCACGCCGCCTGGCGCTACGCCGACGGCGGCATGACCACCGGCGAGGCACCCGGCCACGGCGTCACGCTCGACGAGGCCGCGGCTGCGCGCTTCCCCTACAACCCCTCGTTCCTGCCGGTGGTGCGCCTCGCCGACGGTACGCTCTGGCACTACTAATTCTGGTCAGGAGAGCATGACATGAAGATCCTGATGACCGGGGCCGCGGGTGCGCTCGCGCGCCGGCTGCGCCCGCATTTCGCCTCCCTCGGTTGGGAACAGATGCTGCTCGACCGCGCCGGCACGGACGACCCGGCGATCCTCGCCGCCGATCTCGCCCAATGGGGTAGCTGGACCGATGCCTTCTCCGGCGCGGACGTCGTTGTCCACCTGGCGGGCGACCCGCGTCCCAGCGCCACCTGGGCCTCGGTCCAGGCCAACAACATCGACGCGACGCTCAACGTCTACGGCGCCGCTGTGAGGGCAGGGGTGAAGCGCGTCGTCTTCGCCAGCTCCAACTGGGTTCTCGCCGGGCATCGTTTCGAGACCGCACCGCTGGAGGCGGCGACTGAACCCTACCCGGTCAACGCCTATGGCGCCGCCAAGCTCTTCGCCGAGCGCCTCGGCCGCGCCTGGGCCGACATCCACGGCATCTCCACCATCGCCCTGCGCATCGGCTACTGCCAGCGCGACCATGCCAACCAGCCGGGCACGCACATGGGCTGGGGCCTCTGGGGCCAGCGCATGTGGCTCTCCGATAGCGACCTCTGCCAGGGCTTCGAGAAATCCGTGCTGGCACCAGCCTCCCTGCGCTTCGGCGTGTTCAACCTGGTTTCCGACAACGAGGGGATGCGCTGGCGTCTCGACGACGCGCGCGACGCCATGGGCTACGTCCCCTCTGACCACTATCTGCCGCAGGAAACGCCTGCCATGGCCGAGGAGACCGAGGCCGCGCTCTGCTCCCGCCGTATGATCGAGGCTGCCGAGACGCTGGTGATTCGCCGGCGCTGGTAGCGCGTCAGTCTGCGAAGAGCGGGATCGGCGCGCCCACCGCGGGCGCGGGCAGCCGGAACAGCCCGCCGGCGTGCGCGTCGCCGCCCTCCTCGCGCCGCAGGCTCGTCACATAGAGCGTCTCGTCGGCAAAACAGATCATGGTCGGCGTCTTCACCGGCACCACGATCCGCCGCCGTACGCTCCCATCGGCCCCGATTCCGTTGACGCACCCCGCCGTCACCCCCGCCGACCAATAGACGCCCGCGGTGTCCATCGCCGCGCCGTCCGGCTTCCCCTCCGCCTCGCTGAGCCGCGCGAAAACCCGCCGCTCGCCGATCTCCCCCGTTGCAGCCTCGAACCGCCACGCATCGACCCGCCCCTCCGGCGTGTCGGCGTGGTACATCGTCTTTCCGTCCGGTGACCACGCGAGCCCGTTCGAGATCCGGTACCCCGTGCCCTTGCGCTCCACCACGCCGTCCGGCCGCACCCGATAGAGCGAGGCGATCGGCCGCCGCCGCGCGTCGCGGTCCATGCCGCCGACCCAGAAGCACCCGTCCGGCCCCACCTTGCCGTCGTTGAGGCGGCATTCGGGTGGCTCGTCGACCGGCCCCGCGAAATCCGCCACCGCGCCCGTTGCCGGATCGAAACGCACGAACCGGTTGGACAGGGCCACGATCAGCTTCCCCGAGCGGCACAGGCCGAAGCTCGCCACCAGGTCCGGCAGCTGCCAGGTCTCGCGCCGCCCGTCCGCGGGGTAGAGCGCATGGATCCGTCCCGCTGGAATGTCGCAGAATAACACACGCCCCGCCGCCCCGTCCCACAGGCAGCCTTCGCCCACCGCGCACCCCACATCCCAGGCAAGCTCCACCGCCGGCGTCTCCATCTCTCGTTCCTCCCAAGACACTTTCGGATTGTCGTCAGTCTGCGCGGCGCAGCCTGCACAGCTCAATCCCCTGTTGGACCGCGCTGGGCATATGCGTGCACGCGGCAAGCCCGAGGCCAAGCTGCGAGAGAGCCCCGGCGCTGGCTGCGGGCTTGCGATTGGTGAGGAGCCGGACCGGTGCTCCGGCGGCGAGCACCGAAAAGACGACCTGTCTTTCGGCCGCATTCGCGAGGGCGAGCTGAAGATCCACGAACCGGCTGTTGGGGCGCGCAAGAGGAACTTCCGCGAAGCCAAGCGGCACTCCGGAGACGAAAACGAGTGCATGACGCGGCAGCCGCGGCAGCGGGCGGGCGAGCAGGGACTTGTCATAGCCTATGCGTCCCCATCCAACCGACTGCGTGACCACAAGGCAGAGGACAAGGAGCGCGAGCGAAGCCCGGCGGGTATTGTGTTCGTCAAAGTAATGCCGAAGAACGGAGACAACGACAATTCCGGTGCACACCTCGAGCGGCAGCGCATACCGCAGGATAGAGAAGAGGATGAGCCAGATCACATAGCTGGTGGCAAAAAACCACCAGAAGGCAACGAGCGCGGGCGAGGGGCGCCGCTGTCGCCAGGGCAGCAGTCCGGCCGCACTTGCGACGATCGTCACCAGCGCGACATATGCCAGCGCGAAGCGCGGGTCACGGATCGGCTCTTCGCCAACAACGAAGCTCCGGCCTTCGATCCAGTAGAACGGATAGGCGACCCATTGCAGCGCCGTCTTGGGCAGGAAGCGCAGATCGCGCGGGTTGACCGCAGGCGCCCACGGCGAATGGAAGAGGCCCCCAAGCAGCGGAAAGACCGGATCGTGAAAGCGTTCCCAGAGCAGCCAGGCCCACGGAGCATAACCGAGGATGAAAAAGACCCCTGCGGCAAGGCCAAATGCAGCGACCGCGCGCAGTCGTGCCTTCCACCCCCCGGTCGACATCACCAGCAGGAGAACCATAGGTGGGCCGTAGATCGCAGCCGTGAGCTTGAGCGCGACCGCAAGGCCGGCGAGCGCACCGGCAACGACCGGGGCTCGGCCGCGGCGGGCGAGCAGAACGAAAAGGGCGGGCAGGATCAGGTCGGCGACCAGGATGTCGCCAAAACTCGTACCCACTTCCGACAACGTCGTGGCGCCGGTGAGGCCGATCAGCGCCGCGAGAACGGCGATCCATCCGCCACCCGTGAGAAGGCGCGCGAGCTTCAGCAGGAAAAAAGCAAGAAGTCCGAAAGGCAGCCCGGCGCAAAACGCAACAACGCGCGGCGCATCAGGAAAGATGACGCATTTCGCAAGAAAATACGGGATATCTGCAATCGGATTGAGATACGCCTGAAACCCGGCAGCGAAATAGTCGAGCGCGAGGCGTCCGTGCAGCAGGGCAAAGGGGGCATAGAGGTGGTAGTTCTGAAGGTCCCAGTTCGCGTCGGTCCGGTCGACCAGCGAGAGGAGTCCACCGGCCAGAAGGCATAACCAGAACTCGACCAGCGGGCGCCGCTGGAAAATCCCGGCCAGCATCGACCCCGAATCTGAAATCTCACGCCACGGAGAACGGAATTTCAAAATCGGCCCATCCACGAGCATGAAAAGGCGTGAGCACCCCCATCAGGGTCCGAGGGCACGAGTTCGCGAAAGGCGATTTCCCCGATGGTCCGGCGTCTCCACGCTCAAGGCTGCGGCTTCGGCCGCTTCACGTTGATCGGCGCCGTCCCGGTCTGACCGTTCAGGCACTGGTTGACCAGTTCCGAGCGCGAATGCTGCCCAGCCAGCAGTTGCGGCGTGCTGCGCCCGATCGCGCCGGAGAACGGCGTGCCCACCCCAGCCGCCTCGGTATCGGACTGGTAGGTCGCATTCGGGTGCCGCAGCGCATAGATCTGGTCGGCCTGCGTCTCGCACGCGCGGATCTGCTGCTCGGTCGCGGAACTGCGCGGCCCGGTATACATCGCGGCACAGCCACCCAGCGCCAGAAGCAAGGGGGCGATCAGGAACAGGGAACGCTTCATGCGCGCAGCATGGCGCGGAGCCGCCCCGCTTACCAGCCGGGAATGATCCACGGAGGATCGAGTGCCACGCGCACCTCCCCATCGGGCGGCGTTCCGTCCGCCACGTCCATCAGCACCTCCCCGTCCGCGAGCGCCAGCACCATCTCCCATCCGCCGCCGCGATACCGCGCTCCCACCACCCGCGCCGGCAGCCCCTCCGCGTCCACCCGCACCGCCTCCGGCCGGATCAGCGCCAGCGCCTTGCCCGGCCCCGCGCCCATTGCCATCGCCGCCGGCATCCGCGCCGCCATCCGACGCCCGCCGATCTCCACCGTCCCGCGCTCCACCACCACGCAGGGCAGCAATGCCCCGCGCCCCACGAAACGCGCCACGAACGCGTCCGCCGGCTCGCGGTACAGCGTGCGCCCATCGGCCACCTGGCGCAGCCGCCCGCCGTCGATCACGCCGATGCGGTCCGCAATCGCCATCGCCTCCGCCTGGTCGTGCGTCACGTAAAGCATCCCGGCCCCCGCGCG
>JAJZUI010000053.1 GCA_021847175.1 Pseudomonadota bacterium | reverse complement strand
AGGCGCTGCGAACGATGGACGAGTTGTGGAAGGCGCTCGGCCCGGCCGCCGACACCTTCAGCCCCGCCGAATGCAGTAACTACTTCCGTCATGCCGGATATTTCCAGTCAGACTGAAATTGCTCTAGTGTCCTGGCTCGCCCGTCAGAGATTATGGATCTGACCGGCGTTGATCGTCGTTCCGTTCAGGAATGTGATCTTGGTGTTGTCGGTCAGGGTGATGACCAGCGATCCGTTCACCACCTGCTGCGACGCGATCGCATTGCTGCCGTAGCCGTAGAAGTTCAGCTGATCCTGGGCAGTGAAGTTCTGGATGAGATCGGTACCGCCAGCACTACCCTTGGCGAAGATGAAGGTCTCGATACCCGCACCGCCGGCCATCGTCGCCGCCCCGGTGCTGGCGACCAGCGTGTCGTTGCCGCTGCCGGCGATCATGCTGTCGGCCCCGGTCCCGGCGAAATATGTATTGTTGCCCGACGCGCCGGACCCTTGGAGCGTGGCGTTGCCCATGGCGGCAACGAAGACGTTGCCGTTATTCGCCCCGAACAGTGCGACCTGCCCGCCATTATACGCAAAGAAAGTACCGCCAGGGCTGTTGGCCTGGCTGACGATGATGCTGTTGCTCTGCTGAGCGTCGTAAAGCAGTTGGCCCGAGCCTTGGAACATCGTGTCGTGCCCGGTACCGGCATAGACGGTCGAATTGCCGGAGCCGCCAACAATGGTGTTGTTGGACGATTGCAAGTCGGCGACGGTGTTTTCCTGGCCGCTGAAAATCAGGTTGGTGCCCGAACCACCGAACAATGTCGCGTTGCCCGAGCCACCGACGATGGTCGAGGCGACGGCGCTGGTCGCGACAAACTCAAGATTGGGGCTGGTATTGAGGAAATACAAACCGCCGCTCGACGCCGCGAAGATGGTTTCCGCACCGCCGCCGGCCGAGAATGTATCCGCGCCGCCCGCATTGACCAGGAGGTCGCTGCCATTCCCACCATATACGAAGGCGCCCGGCGCAGAGGTCGCGACCGTGGTGTTGCCGGTGCCGGCAATGACCGTATCGGCGCCGGAGGAATAGACGGTGTCGGTGCCCGAGCCGAGAAAGAATAGATTATGGCCACCACCACTCTGGATCAGATCGTTGGCGGCGCCGCCATAGACCGACGTGTTGCCCGTCCCGTAGAGATTGAGCGTCCAGGCTCCGCCGCTCGCCGTGGGGCTGGCGATGACATTGTTGCCGTCGCCGCCGACGAGCGTGCCGGAGCCACCGTTGGTATAGAAGGTAAGGTCCGAGGCCCCGCCCAGCACGCTCTCGTTCGACTGCGCAGCACCGGAGATTGTGACCGGGGCGGTCGGCGAGGCGTCGATCAGCCCGAGATAGCCCGTGGGCGCAACAACATTGGTATTTCCGGCACTGCCATCGGCGATCAGCTCGCCGAGCTTGCCACTCGGAACGTTCGCCGTCGACCCTGACTGGCTATAAACCTGCGGGAAAAGCGTCCCTGATACGTTCGCAGCGTAGATCGTCTGCAGAAGCTGGGTCGCAATGCCTGCGCTCGTCGAAGTGTTGTACTGCAACTGATAGGTGTTTGTGCCAGCACCTGGGACGGTTACGACAGCCATGAACGGAGGCTCCTCTGCTTTCCCGACCCCTGTTAATCCGTGGCGCAAGAAAATGCAAGCATGAACGCCACTCACGCCGGTGTGAGCAAACGCTAATTGATCGGAAAAATCATCGGAAGCCGGCGGCTTTTGCGATGATCGTTTGATGATAAAAATGGCATCGCGTCAATGCGTGCCATTATCTGGGGCAAACCCACGCGTATGCCCAATACATGAGGCATATCCCATTATTCGGACGCTGGATGGCATGATGAAGTTTGCGTGGCATGCCTGCCCCCGGCCCGGCCCGGTGGGAGAGACAGACGCGGCAAACCGCGCCAAGATAGCGCATCGCCCGTTCGGCCCGGCCGCGCCTCGACGCAATCGTGGCGACGCCCGGTGCCCAAGCTTCCGCCCCGGAGACCACGCCCATGACCCAGATCGCCGTGACCCTGAACAGCCGGCCGAACACGCCTCCTCCCGACGAGACGCTGCGCTTCGGCACCGTATTCACCGATCATATGTTCATGATGGAGTACGACGACGGCCGTGGCTGGCACGACCCACGCATCGTGCCCTACCAGAATTTCAGTCTCGATCCCGCCACCTGCGTCCTGCACTACGCGCAGGCGGTGTTCGACGGATTGAAGGCGTTCCGCGGCGCGGACGGCGTCATCCGCCTGTTCCGCCCGTCCGCCCACGCCGCCCGCCTCAACCGCTCCTGCGCCGGGCTGTGCATTCCGGAGCTCGATCCTGCGCTGGTGCAGGAGAGCCTTCGGGCGCTCATCGAGATCGATCAGCGGTGGGTGCCATCCAAGCCCGGCACCGCGCTCTATGTCCGCCCGACGGTGATCGCCACCGAGACGTTCCTCGGGGTGCATCCCTCATCCAGCTACCTTTATTACGTCATCCTGTCCCCGGTCGGCGCCTATTATGCCGAGGGCATGAACCCGGTGAAGATTCTGGCCATGGACAACCACGTCCGTGCCGTGCCTGGTGGAATTGGTGCCATCAAGGCGGCGGCGAATTACGCGGCCAGCCTGCACGGCGCCGAGGAGGCGGCCCGCGCCGGCTTTACCCAGGTACTGTGGCTCGACGGCGTGCAGCACCGCTACCTCGACGAGGTCGGCACGATGAACATCATGCTGCGCATCGGCGACGAGGTGATCACGCCGCCGCTGAACGGCGCGATCCTCGCCGGCGTGACGCGGGATTCGGTGCTGACGCTGCTGAAAAGCTGGGGCATCAAGGTCGCCGAGCGGCCGGTCGCCATCGACGAGGTTCTCGCCGCGGCAAGCCGCGGCGCGCTCACCGAGATGTGGGGCACCGGCACCGCCGCGGTCATTTCTCCGGTTGGCGAGCTCGGCTATCGCGACGCGCGCGTGACGATCAATGGCGGGCGGATCGGCGAGCTGACCCAGCGGCTCTATGACGCCATCGTCGGCATCCAGTACGGCACCGCGCCGGATCCATTCGGCTGGACCACGCCGCTCACCCAGCGCGTGCCTATGCCGGCGTGAGGCGCGCGATGAACGCCGAGACCCTCTGCTTCACGCCGGCTGTCGACCTCGTCCGGCTGATCCGTGCCCGTGCCCTGTCCCCTGTCGAGCTGGTCGAGGCGGTGCTCGAGCGCATTGCGGCGCTCGAGCCGCGCATCAACGCCTTCGCGACCCTGCTCGCCGAGCCCGCCCGCGACGCCGCCCGGGCGGCCGAGGCGGCGCTCGCGCGCGGCGAAGCGACCGGACGACTGCACGGCGTTCCGGTGACGCTGAAGGACCTCACCTGGACGGCGGGGATCGCCACCGGATATGGCTCGCACCTGCGCGACGGCTTCGTGCCCGAGGAAGACGCGCCGATGGTGACCCGGCTGAAGGCCCATGGCGCCATCATCCTCGGCAAGACGACGACGTCCGAGTTCGGCTGGACCGGCGTCAGCCGCTCCCCGGCAACCGGCATCACACATAATCCGTGGCGCCATGGGCTGAATGCCGGCGCCTCGTCGGCGGGCGCGGGCGCCGGTGCCGCGGCGGGCTTCGGGCCACTGCATCAGGGCAGTGATGGCGCCGGCTCGATCCGCATGCCGGCGCATTTCTGCGGCGTCGTCGGCTTCAAGCCCAGCTATGGCCGCATCCCCAACTGGCCGGTCTCGAACACGGACTATTCCTCGCACAATGGCCCGCTGACGCGCACCGTCGCCGATGCCGCGCTGATGCTGGAGGTGATGGCCGGGCCGCACGATTGGGACCACACCAGTCTCGAAGCCCCGCCCGCGCCGTATCTGGCGCAGCTCGACCGCGGCATCGCCGGCCGGCGGATGGCTTTCAGCCCTGATCTCGGCCACGCCCGCGTCGATCCCGAGGTCGCTGCCCTGGTCAGCGCCGCCGCGGAGCGGTTCGCCGCTGCGTTGGGCGCGAAGGTCGAGGAGGTCACGCCTTCCTGGGGTCCAACGGGGCCGGAGCTGATCCGTGGTCTCTGGCCGGCCCATCTCGCCATCCACGCGCCGGCGCTCGCCGAGTGGGAAGCGCGCATGGACCCAGGGCTCGTCGCCTGCATCCGCGCCGGTACCGCGACGACGATGACGGGCTATCAGCGTGTGCGCGAGCGGAAATACGCCTATATCCGTGAGATCAACCGCTTCTTCGGCGATTGGGACCTGCTGCTGACGCCCTCCGTCTCGGTCCCCGCGTTTCCGGCCGAGCGGCTGATGCCAGCGAACTGGCCCGACCATCCCTGGGACTGGATCTCCTGGGCCGAATTCTCGTACCCGTTCAATCTCTCCGGCAATCCGGCGATCTCGGTGCCGTGCGGCTTCACCCGCGATGGGCTTCCGGTCGGCCTGCAGATTGTCGGCCGGCGCTTCGACGATCTCGGGGTGCTGCAGGCCGCCGCCGCGTTCGAGCGAGCCTGTCCCTGGGCCGACCGACGGCCGCCGCTCAGCGGCTGAGATGGCGGAGGCCGCGCCACCGAGGGTGGTGCTGACGCAGGGGCTTTACGGCAGCGCCTCGACCTGGGTGTTCAATGTCGTGCGCGAGCTCTATCTCGCGGCCTTCGGCGCCGACGGCGTGCTGGCGCTGTATTCGGACAGCGTCGCCAAAGTGCTGACCCATCCGGAGCTTCCGGCGCGGCGGGTGGTGTGGAAGATGCACCGTGGCGAGCCGGAGGTCGATGGATTCATGGAACTCGCTGGCCCGGCCGTGCTGCTCTCGGTGCGCGATCCGCGCGATGCCGCGCTGTCGCTGGTGGAGCGATTCAAGGTTGCGCCACCGGCCGCGCTCGCCGCCATCGACGCCTGCTGCAACCGGCTGCTGCCCTGGGCCGAGCGCGGCTATCCGGTGCTGCGCTACGAGGATGGGTTCTTCGCCCGACCGGAGACGGTCGCGGCGATCGCCGCCCATTTGCGGCTGCCCGCCGACGCGGCGGCGCAGCAGCGCATTTTTGCCACTTACGAAAGCGAGGCTGTCCGCGCGGCAGCCGCTTCGGTGGCGAGCCTGCCGGCGGAGCGCCTCGAGGGCGACGCGACGGCCGACCTCTACGACCGCGTCACCCAGATCCATCGCAACCATATCGGCGACCGCCTCGTCGGCAAATGGCGCGCTCGCATCACTCCCGAAGACCAGGCACGTCTGAGCGGGCATTTCGCGCCGTTCCTCCGTCGCTTCGGCTACGGCTAACCCCCTTGCCGACAGCGGCTGCAGCGGCCAGCATGGCCGGCAATTTGGGGAAAACGTCATGAAGATCGCCGGAGTGCTGGCCCTGATCGCCCTTGCGGCCACGCCGCTCATGCCGGCGGCGCGGGCCGAGGATGCCCCCGTGCAGCTGAAACTCTCGCACTGGGTGCCGCCCTCGCACCCGCTGCAGGGCGCGATCCAGGCATGGGCGGATTCGATCAAGACCGATTCCCACGGCTCCATCACCGCCGCCATCTTCCCCGCGGAACAGCTTGGCAAGGCGTTCGACCATTACGACATGGCGCGCGACGGGATCGCCGACGGCACCTACGTCAATCCGGGCTATCAGCCGGGCCGGTTCCCCATCATCGCCGCCTCCGATCTGCCGTTTCAGTACAAGGACGCCCGGAGCGGCACCGCCGCGCTCGACGCCTGGTACCGCGCCTATGCCGCGCGCGAGATGAAGGACGTGCGGTATTGTTTCGCCTTCATCCACGCCCCCGGCACGCTGCATGCCCGGCGCAAGATCGTCGCGCCGGAGGATCTGCGCGGGCTGAAGATGCGCCCGGCGAACGCCACCATCGGCAATCTCGTGACCCTGCTCGGCGGCACCAACGTGCAGGCCTCCGCCCCCGGCGCGCGCGACCTGCTGGAACGCGGGGTCGCCGACGGCATTTTCTTCCCGTGGGGGTCGCTGGTTCTGTTCGGAATCGACAAGACCGTACGCTACCACATCGACGCGCAGCTCTACGTCACCAGCTTCGTCTGGGTTCTGAACAAGGCGCGCTACGAAGCGCTGGCACCGGCGCAGAAGGCGGTGATCGATGCCCATTGCACGACCGAGTGGGCCGTGCGCTTCGCCAGCCCCTGGGCCGACTTCGAAGATGCCGGTCGGGCCAAGGTGAAGGCCGAGCCGGGCCACGAGCTCATCGAGCTCACGCCCGATCAGCTCGAGGCCTGGAAGCGCGCGGCGGAGCCGCTGCATGCCCGTTGGGCTGCCGACGTGCGGCGCACGGGCGCCGACCCGGCGGCGATCGACGCGGCGCTTCGCGCCAGCATCGCCGCCAATCACGCCGGCTACTGATCCATGCTGGACCGCTTCATCGACGGCGCCGAGCGGCTCGCCGGCGCCTTTCTCGCCTTCGTCACCGCGCTCACCTTCATCTCGGTGGCGTTGCGCTACGTCTTCTCCTGGGCGATTCCGGACAGTTACGACCTCAGCCGCTACTTCCTCGCCATTCTGATTTTTTGGGGCATCGCCGCGAGCGGCTATCGCGGCACGCACATCACCGTCGATCTGCTCTGGGGCACGCTCGGCGCGGCGGCCCGCCGCGGCCTTGACGCCTTCGCCAGCCTTCTGACCTTCGTCGCGATGGCGGCATTCTGCTGGGCGATGGGGCTGAAGGTGCTCGATGCGTATGGCTCGGGCGAGGCGACCTACGACCTCGGCTTGCCGGTCTGGCCGTTTTTCCTCGTCGCCTGGCTCGGCACGCTGGCGGCCGCGCTGCTGATGCTCGTCCGCGTCGTCCGCCAGCGCGTCGGCCCGGCCGCATCCGGCGCCGCACCGGCGCATCACTGACACCGCCATGCCCGATCCGACGCTGATCGCCGTTGCCGGGTTCGTCGTGCTGTTTGCGCTGATGCTGTTGCGCGTCCCGGTGGGCGTGGCGATGGGCATCGTCGGCGTCTGCGGCTTCGGCCTGATCTCCGGTTTCGGCCCGGCGCTGCGGCTGCTGGCACAGTCGCCGATCCGCACCGCGACCGACGCCGGCTTCGCGGTCATCCCGATGTTCCTACTGATGGGCACGATCGCGTCCGCCTCGGGCATGAGCACGGAGCTGTTCCATGCCGCCAACCGCTTTCTGGGCCATCGCCGCGGCGGGCTCGGCATGGCGACGATCGCCGCCTGCGCCGGCTTCGCCGCCATTTCGGGCTCCTCCGTCGCCACCGCAGCGACATTCTCGGCGGTCGCCTACCCTGAGATGCGCCGCTTCGGCTACCCGCAGAGCTTCGCCACCGGCGTGATCGCCGCCGGCGGCACGTTGGGGGCGATCCTGCCGCCCTCGCTCGTGCTCGCGGTCTACAGCCTGATCACCCAGCAGGATGTCGGCCGGCTTTACATTGCCGGCATCGTGCCGGGGATGCTGGCGGTGGCGATGTATCTCGCCACCATCGGCGCGATCGGCCTCGCGCGTCCCCGCTTCCTGCCCCAGGGGCCGCGGGCGGGCTGGCCGGAGCGGCTGGCCGCGCTGCGCTCGGTCTGGGCGATCACGCTTCTCTTTCTCTTCGTGATCGGCGGACTCTACGGCGGCGCGTTCACCGCGACGGAGGCCGCGAGCATGGGCGCGGGCGGCGCCTTCGTCATCGCGGTTGCCCGGCGCCGCCTGACCGCGACGCAATTCCTCGACTGTCTGACGCGGGCGCTGCGGACGAGCGCGGCGATCTTCACCATCCTGATCGGCGCGCTGCTGTTCGGATACTTCCTCACCGTCACGCAGACACCGCAGCATGTCACGGCGTTCCTCACCGGCCTCGGCCTCGGCCGCTACGGGGTTCTGCTCGTCATCATGGCGATGTATCTCGGGCTCGGCTGCGTGATGGACGCGATGGCGATGGTGATCCTCACCATCCCGATCATCTTCCCGGTCGTCACCGCCCTTGGCTTCGACCCGATCTGGTTCGGCGTCATCATCGTGATGACGGTGGAGCTCGGGCTGATCCACCCGCCGGTGGGCATGAATGTGTTCGTGATCAAGAGCGTGGTCGGCGACGTGGCGATGTCGACCGTGTTCCTTGGCGTGCTGCCCTTCGTTGCCACCGACTTGGTCCGTCTGGCGATCCTGATCGGGTTTCCGGCGCTCTCGACCTGGCTGCCCGGGCACATGTAGCGGGCCGGCCGCTTGCCGACGTTTTGTTCAAGCTTATGAAAACAGATGTGAAAGTAAGCGGGGTTCCTTTCTCGCCCGCCGCGCGCGCCCTGGACGCCGCGGCATTTTTGCGGCATCGGTGACGAGTCCAGAGCGGGTCACGCCGCCACCAAACGTCTCGGGAGCGCTGCCATGTCCACCGACCAGATTTTTCCGGTCAAGCCGGAGATCGCCGCCAAGGCCCATGTCGACGCCGCGGCATACCGCACCATGGTGGCGCGCGCCGCGTCCGACCCGGACGGTTTCTGGGCCGAACAGGCCAAGCGTATTCCCTGGATCAAGGCGCCGACGCGCATCAAGAACACGAGCTTCACAGGCGATGTCTCGATCAAATGGTTCGAGGACGGCACTCTGAACGCTTCCGCCGCCTGCCTCGACGCCCATCTCGCCACGCGGCCGGACCAGACGGCCATCCTCTGGGAGGGGGACGATCCGGCGAGCACGCGGCGCGTAACCTATCGCGAGCTCCACGAACAGGTCTGCCGCCTTGCCAACGTCCTCCGCTCGCTCGGGGTCAACAAGGGCGACCGGGTGACGATCTACCTGCC
Organism: Pseudomonadota bacterium; assembly: GCA_021847175.1. Lineage (GTDB taxonomy): Bacteria > Pseudomonadota > Alphaproteobacteria > Acetobacterales > Acetobacteraceae > JAJXXT01. The sequence continues at coordinate 10,051 of JAJZUI010000053.1, read as the reverse complement.
GATGGTGGTCGAGGCCGCCGTCGCGATGCTGGCCTGCGCGCGCATCGGCGCGATCCACTCGGTCGTCTTCGGCGGGTTCTCGCCCGACAGCCTTGCCGGACGTATTCAGGGCTGCAGTTCGGCGGTGGTCATCACCGCCGACGAGGGCCGTCGCGGCGGTCGGCGCGTGGCGCTGAAAGCCAACGTGGACACGGCCTTGAAGGCCTGCCCCGAGGTGACGCACGTCATCGTCGTGCCGGTCACCGGCGGTGACGTGCCGATGGTGCCCGGGCGCGACCATCGCTACGACACGCTGATGGCTCAGGCCTCGCCGCACTGCCCACCGGTGGAGATGAATGCCGAGGACCCTCTGTTCATTCTCTATACCTCCGGTAGCACCGGCCAGCCGAAGGGCGTGCTCCACACCACCGGTGGCTACATGGTCTGGGCCGCGTTCACGCACGATCTGGTGTTCGACTATCAGCCGGGCGAGATCTACTGGTGCACCGCCGATGTCGGCTGGGTCACCGGCCACACCTACATCGTTTACGGCCCGCTCGCCAACGGCGCCACGACGCTGATGTTCGAGGGTGTGCCGAATTATCCGGACGCCTCGCGCTTCTGGCAGGTCATCGACAAGCACCAGGTCAATATCTTCTACACCGCGCCGACGGCGATCCGCGCGCTGATGCGCGAGGGTGAGGCGCCGGTGAAGACGACCTCGCGGAGGTCGCTGCGCATCCTGGGCAGCGTCGGCGAGCCGATCAATCCGGAGGCATGGCTCTGGTATTACCGCGTGGTCGGCGAGGAGCGCTGCCCGATCGTCGACACCTGGTGGCAGACGGAGACGGGCGGCATCCTGATCACGCCGCTCCCCGGTGCCATCGCGCAGAAGCCGGGCAGCGCCACTCTGCCGCTGCCGGGGGTGAAGCCGCTGCTGGTCGATGCCGAAGGGCACGTTCTGGAGGGCGCTACCGAAGGCAATCTCTGCATCGCCGACGCCTGGCCGGGGATGATGCGCACTGTCTACGGTGACCACACCCGGTTCGTGCAGACCTATTTCTCCACCTATAAGGGCCTGTATTTCACCGGAGACGGCGCGCGCCGCGACGCCGACGGTTATTATTGGATCACCGGTCGGGTGGACGACGTCATCAACGTCTCCGGGCACCGCATGGGCACCGCGGAGATCGAGAGCGCGTTGGTGGCGCACCCGAAAGTCGCGGAAGCAGCGGTCGTCGGCTTTCCGCACGACCTCAAGGGTCAGGGCATCTATTGCTACGTGACGCTGAAGGTCGGCATTGAACCGACCGACGCGCTGCGCAAGGAACTGATTGGCTGGGTTCGCCAGGAGATCGGCCCGATCGCGGCGCCGGATGCGATCCAGTGGGCGCCCGGCCTGCCGAAGACGCGCTCGGGCAAGATCATGCGCCGCATCCTGCGCAAGATCGCCGCCAACGAAACCGATAATCTCGGCGACACCTCCACCCTCGCCGACCCGGCGGTGGTGGACGACCTGGTGGAAAATCGGGCTGGCTGAGCGCGCTCAGTCGGCCAGGACGAGGATTTCGTTGAGGCCCTGCGCGAGCACCCCGCGCAGGTCCGCGGCCGCCAGCGCGACGCAGCCAGCTGTCGGAGCGTAGTCGTCGGTGGCGATATGGAGGAAGATCGCCGAGCCACGGCCGCGTTCGGGCGGCGCGTCGTTCCAGCCGAGCACGCCGACGATGTCGTAGAGCCCGTCAGGCCGCCACAGTGCCTCGTGCCGCGCGGGGTGAGGCAGGCCGACCATGCGGTTGTAGTCCGGATGGAAGGCGTCGTCGCACCAGCCGTCATCCGGCGCGATCGGCTCCCGCGGCGGCGCGCAGAGCGGCGGCGGGCCGCGGTCAGCGCGGTAGAGCACGCGCCGCAGCGGCAGCAGCGCCGCCGGGGTGGCGCCGTCCCCCTCCTCTTTGTCGGGGCGCACACCGCCCCGCCCGAGCGCCGCGCGATAGGTCCGCCCGGCGAATATCAACCGCCCATCCGCATGCACCACGGCCCGCATCGCGTTCCTTCCCCCTCCTGTGGCGGAACGCGAGCAGAACCCGGTCGCCGCGCGCCGGCAAGAGGGTGGTGGCAGGCCAGACCGCGCGCGCCTATCTTGTCGGAATGTCTGACATCCCCGACTTTCTCGATCATGGGCGCCCCGCCGTGCCCGATCTCGTGGTGCCGCGCGGCGTGCTCGGGTTCCATCTGCCGCTTCGCCCGGTGCGCGGGCGGCTGGTGCGGCTTGGACCGTTGGCCGACGCGCTGCTGACCCGTCACGATCACCACCCGGTCGTCGCTCGCCTCGTCGGCGAGGCCCTTGCGCTCGCCGCGGCACTGGCGACCGCGCTGAAATTCCGCGGCTCCTTCAGCGTGCAGAGCAAGGGCGACGGGCCGGTGCGCACACTGCTCGCCGACTGCACGGAACTCGGCGCGCTGCGCTCCTACGCCAGGGTCGACGCTGAAGCGCTCGCTGCGCTGCTCGCGCGCGACCCTGCGCCAGATGCCGGGGCGTTGATGGGCAATGGCTACCTCGCCTTCAGCGTCGACCAGGGACCGGACCGTGAGCGCCATCAGGGCATCGTCGCCATCAGCGGCGCCAGTCTCGCCGACATGACCGGGCATTATTTCGAGACGAGCGAACAGTTGCGCAGCTTCGTCCACCTCGCCGCCGCCTCCACCGCCGATGGCTGGCGCGCCGGGGCGCTGGTGCTCGAACGCATCGCCGGCGGAGGCGGGGTCGATCCGATGCTCGACGCCGCGGGCCAGGAGGAAAGCTGGCGCACCGCGCTGACGCTCGCCGGGACGCTCACGGACGGCGAACTCCTGGACGATGCTCTGCCGGCCGAAAGCCTGCTGTTTCGGCTGTTCGGCGCCGAGGGCGTCGCCACCAACGCGCCGCGAGCGCTCGCCTTCGGGTGCCGCTGTTCCCGCGCGCGGCTGGCCGAAATCCTCGAATCGTTCCGCGCCGCGGAGCTGGACGAGATGCAAACCGAGGGCGAGATCGTCATGAACTGCGAATTCTGCAATGTCGGCTTCGGGTTCCCGCGCACCAGCCTGCGCGGACGCGGTTGACCGCAAGCGCCCGGCGCGTTCACGCTGGCGGGATACCCCGTACTCGCAGGAGGGCTTCGCCCGTGTCCGCCGTCCCCGCTCATCCGACGCGCGTCTTCCCCCGAATCGCCGGGCGCGCCGCCGCGGCCCTGACGCTGCTGCTGGCCGCCGGCTGCGCCGAAGAGCCCGCCGCGCCGGCCCAGAGCTTCCCGCCGCCGAACTATAGCTATCTGACGCCGCTCTACCTCAATGTCGCCAGCATCGAGGTGGCGGATGGCTGGACCCCGAGCTCCGACGATATCTCCTGGCTGTCGCCGATGCGCCCCCTCGACGCGCTGCGGCGCATGGCCCAGGACCGTCTCGTAGCCAGCGGCAGTTCCGGCCGCGCGGTGTTGCGCATCCAGGATGCTTCGCTCCATCGCGGCGAGGCGGTGATCGGCGGGCACGTCACGGTGGAGCTGGACATCTACACCAGCGGGGACAACCGCGTCGGCTTTGCCGAGGCGTCGGCCGCGCGCAACAGCACGCTGCCGCCTGACGCCACCGACGCCACGCTGCGTCCGCTCCTCTATACCCTGACGAAGGGCATGATGGACGACATGAACATCGAGTTCGAATACGAAGTCCGTCACAATCTGCACGACTGGCTGCAGGAGACGAGCACGCCCAGCAGCGCAGTGCCCAAACCGGTCGAGCAGCAGCCGCTCGACGGCAAGGCGCCGGCAACCGATCCCGCTCCGGCTTCGCCGAAGCCGCAGACCCTGTCGCTGCCGCCAACTGACACGGCACCGACCCCATTGGTTCCCCCGGTGTCCGATCCCGGACCAAAACCGTCGATGTAGGCGGACGTGGACGCGATCGATGTCCGCGCGCTGCGCAAGCGCTTCGGCGCCACCGTTGCCGTCGACGGCATCGACTTCCGTGTCCCACCGGGCGCCATCGTCGGCCTCCTCGGGGCCAACGGCGCGGGCAAGACGACCACGCTGGCGCTGCTGCTCGGGCTGATCACGGCCGATTCCGGCTCGGTCCGCGTTCTGGGCCACGACATGGCGCGTGACCGCTTCGCCGCGCTCCAGCAGATCAATTTCTCCTCGCCCTATGTCGCATTGCCGTATCGGCTGACAGTGGCGGAAAATCTGCGCGTCTACGGCCATCTCTACTCGGTGCGCGGACTGGAGGCACGCATCCGCGAGCTGGCCGAGACCTTCGCGCTGGCACCGCTGCTCGACCGGCCTGCCGGCCAGCTTTCGGCTGGCCAAAAGGCGCGGGTGGCGCTTGCCAAGGCGCTGGTCAACCGTCCCGCCCTGCTGCTGCTCGACGAGCCGACCGCAAGCCTTGATCCTGATACGGCCGACCGGCTGCGCGCCTGGCTGCTGCGCTACCGCGCCGAAACCGGCGCGGCGATCCTGCTTGCCTCGCACAACATGACCGAGGTCGAGCGGCTCTGCGACGAGGTGCTCGTGATGCGCGCGGGCCGACTGGTCGATCGTGGCAGCCCGGCGGCGTTGATCGCACGCTACGGGCTGGCAGACCTGGAGGCGGTGTTCCTCGACATCGCCCGCGGTCGCCCCGAGATCGCGGCGTGAGTGCCTCCGCCCGCCGCATCTGGGGGCTGATCTACCGCCATCTCGCCCTTTACCGTCGGTCGTGGCCGCGGCTGCTGGATCTTGCCTACGGCCCGGTGCTGCAGATGACCATCTGGGGCTTCACCGCGCGCTACGTGCTGAACGGCTCCGGCGGCGCGTTGGCCGGCACGGCCGCCACCTTCCTCGGTGGCGTGCTGCTCTGGGAGGTCGCTCTGCACAGCCAGATGGGCTTCTCGATGAGCTTCCTCGAGGAAGTATGGTCGCGCAATCTCGGCCATGTCTTCGTCAGCCCGCTCCGACCGTGGGAAATGCTCGCGGCTTTCCTCGTGCTCTCGGCGTTGCGCGTCGCCGTCGGCGTTGTGCCGGCGATCGCGCTGGCTTGGCTGCTCTACGCCTACAACCTCTTCCTCCTTGGCCCGGCGCTGCTGGCGCTGTTCGTCAACCTCCTGGTGATGGGCTGGTGGGTGGCGCTCGGCGTGGTTGCCATGGTGCTGCGCCACGGCGCCGGCGCCGGAGCCTTGTCGTGGACGGTCCTCTTCGGGCTGACGCCGTTCGCCGCGGTGTTCTATCCGGTCGCGGTGCTACCGGCGACGCTGCGCCCGGTTGCCCGCGCGCTGCCCGCCGCCCATGTGTTCGAAGGCATGCGCGCCGTTCTGGGCGGCGCGACCATGCCGTGGGCCGAGCTGGCTTGGGCAAGCGGTCTCAATCTGGCATGGATGGCGGCTGCCGTGGCGCTGTTCGTGTTCGAGTTCCGCACCGCGCGCATACGGGGAGCCTTGCTGGTGATCGGAGAATGACTGCAACTGGATTCTGGCTGATCCGCCACGCCATCGTCGCCGAGAACGCGCGCGCCGTGCTCTACGGGACCATGGACGTGCCGCTGTGCGCCGAGAGCCTCGTCGCCCAGGCGGACTCCTACCGGCTGCTGGCGAACACCCTGCCGCGCGCCGCCCAATGGATCGTGACCCCGCTCAGCCGCACGCACCGCACCGCGGACGCGATTTTCGCCGCCGGCTACACCGCGCGCGAGACGAGCATCGAGCCTGGAATGATGGAGCAGGACCTCGGCGAATGGCAGGGCCTGCCCCATGCGGATCTGCCGGCGCGCCTGCGCGAGCCGGCGCACGCGTTCTGGCCGCTCTCGGGCCAGGAACGCCCGCCGGGCGGAGAGAGCATGGCGGACGTGATCCTGCGCGTGGGCGCGACCCTCGAGCGCCTCGCCGGCCGCCATCCCGGGGATGACGTCGTGATCGTCAGCCACGGCGGCGCGATCCGCGCCGCCGTCGCCCACGCACTGAGCATCGCCGCCGACACGGCCCTGCATCTCTCGGTGCAGAATCTCTCCCTGACCCGGCTCGAACGCCATGCCCGCGCCTGGCGCGTGGTGTGCGTCAACCACTCCGTCGCGCCGGAGCGGGAGTGGTGATCCACCGCGGCTTGCGCCGGAGCGACGCCGGCCGGCAGAGTCTCCGCGACCGTCCCGGCCGCGAATCGGAGGACATAGCATGCTGCGCCTCGCCGCCATCCTGCTGCTGACCCTGCTGCCGGCCCTGGCCCACGCCCAGGGCGAACAGCAGACACTCGTCGACCGCGCAACGCTGACGGTGGAAGAAATGCTCGGCCAGCCGCCGGATCAGCAGCGCACCAGCACGCTGCGCCAATCCAAGGCAGTGATGATTTGCCCGCGCATATTCCGCGCCGGCTTCTTCTTCGGCGGCGCCGGCGGCGATTGCGTGCTGGTGGCGCGCGATGGCGCCGGTTCGTGGTCGGCGCCGGCGTTCTATACGATCGGCAGTGCCAGTTTCGGCCTGCAGATCGGCATCCAGGATGCCGAGGTGATTTTCATGGTCCTCACCGAACGGGGGCTGAACGCGCTGCTCGACAGCCAGTTCAAGCTCGGAGGGGACGCATCGGTGAGCTTCGCGACCGCGGGGGTCGGCGTCGAGGGCGCGACGACGGCGGCTCTGCGCGCCGATATCCTGGCCTTCGCACAGTCGCGCGGCCTCTATGCCGGGATCACCCTCGGCGGCAGCCTGTTTTCGGTCAAATCGGAGTGGAACCAAGCCTATTACGGCCAGCCTTACGGTGCGCGACAGATCGTCATCCAGATGACGGCGAACAACCCCGGCGCCAACCCGTTGCGCGCGATGCTGGCACGCTATGGCAGCACCCAGAAGGTTCCGATGCCCGACGCCGCCGCGCCGCAGGAACCTCTTTCCCAGGCGCCGCCGACCGCCGAGGCACCGTCGGGGCGCGCGCCGGTGAGGCAGGAGAGCCTGCCGACCCCGCTGCAACCTGCGCACTGATCCGGTGGTTTTCGCACGGCCGCAGGCTCGGCTAGACTGCGCCGATGGACGCCCAGTTCTGGACCCGCAAGACCCTCGCGGACATGACCCGTGCGGAATGGGAATCGCTCTGCGATGGCTGCGGGCGCTGTTGCCTGCACAAGCTGCGCGACGATGAGACCGGGGCGCTCGCCTTCACCAATGTCGCCTGCCGCCTGCTCGACCTCGCGAGCTGCCGTTGCAGCGACTACGCCCATCGACGCCGCCGCGTGCCCGACTGCGTGCAGCTGACGCCAGCGGCGCTGAAGGCGATCGATTGGCTCCCCCCGTCCTGCGCCTACCGCCGCCTGGCCGAGGGGAAGGACCTGCCGGACTGGCATCCGCTGCGCACCGGCGACCCGGACAGCGTCCATCGCGCCGGCGTCTCGGTGCGCGGGCGAGCGATGAGCGAGCGGGACGCCGGCGCGCTCGAGGACCATGTCGCCGCCTGGCCCGGGCGCATGCCCCGCGCCCGGCATACGCCCGCCGTTTCCCCCGTCATTCGCCGCCCCAAGCCGGCGCCCGTTGCCAAGGAATCCCTGCCATGATGCGCGATGCCCTGTTCGGCGGTGTCAACGCCGCCGTGCTGACACCGATGCACGCCGACTTTTCGGTCGATCTCGACCGCATGGCCGCCCATTGCCGCTGGCTGCTGGCGAACGGCTGCAACGGACTCGGCATCCTCGGCACGACCGGCGAGGCCAACAGCCTCGGCGTCGGCGAGCGCCTCGCCATCATGGAGGGATTGATCGAGCGCGGCATTCCCGCTCGGGTGCTGCTACCGGGCGTCGGCACACCGGCATTGACGGACACGGTCCTGCTCGCGCGCCGCGCCGCAGAACTCGGCTGCCGGGGCGTTTTGGCTCTGCCGCCCTTCTTCTACAAGAACCCTTCCGACGACGGGCTATTTGCATATTTCGCCACCGTGATCGAGCGCGTCGGCCCCGGGATCGCCTTCTATCTCTACCATTTTCCAGCCCAATCGGCGGTGCCCTTCGGGCTCGATCTGATCGCCCGGCTCCTTCGCGCCTTCCCCGGCGTCGTCAAGGGTATCAAGGATAGCAGCGGCGACTTCGCCAACACGCGGAGCTACGTCGAAGCGTTCGCCAGCGCCGGGTTCGAGGTCTATTGCGGCGACGATGGCGCATTGCGCGATCTGCTGCTCATCGGTGGGGCGGGGAGCATCAGCGCGGCTTCCAACGTGTCATCCACAGTGAACGCCGCGGTTTATAGCGCACCCGACAGCCAAACGGGCACCGCGGCGCAGCAGACGCTTTCGGCACTGCGCAAGGCGGTCACCTCGGCGCCCCTGATCCCCGGCCTGAAGGCGCTGATCGCGCGACACCGCGGCGATACCGCCTGGACGACGATCCGCCCGCCGCATCTCAAGTTGGAGCCGCCCGCCGCCGCGCGACTGTTTGCTGCCTTCGATGCCTGCAACGTGACGCTGCCACCGGCTTAATTTTGTACTTGCCCCCGTGGACGAGAGTCTTTGCCGACCCGATGGAATCGAGGGGCTTCCCTGAAGCTGGGATATCTGACCTACAGCCCCGATTTCAAAACAATCGACAATGCCCTCGCAAAGCTGACGGCGATTCCCCGCAAGGCCGCAGCCCGAACCATCGATGGTCTCCGGGCCACCATCGGCCGTGGGCGCGCCGTGCGCTCAGCCGCCGATCCGGCCTCCGAGTTCGTCTTCGATATGGACCCGGATGATGTCCTCGAATGACGTCTCGGCCCGAAATCCGAGGTCCAGAGCCCGGCGGGGATCGAAGCGGCGCGGCCAGCCGGCGACGATCGCGGCGATCGTCGGGTCTGGCTCCCGGCGGATCAGCCGGACGGCGCCGTCCCCGGCAACTTTGCGCAAGGCCGCGATCTGCTCGCCGACGGTCGCGGCGAGCCCTGGCATGGTGAGGTTGCGCCGGGCGCCGAGAGGGGCGAGGTCGAGCGAGGCGGCATGGACGAGGAAGCCCACGGCCGCGCGCGGGCTTGCGTGCCAGTGCATCACATCCTCGCCAACCGGCAGCACCGCCTCCTGACCCGCCAATGGCTCACGCAGGATGCCGGAGAAGAACCCGGAAGCAGCCTTGTTCGGCTTGCCCGGGCGGATGCAGATGGTCGGCAGCCTGATACCGATGCCGTCGAATATGCCGCGCCGCGAATAGTCCGCGAGCAGCAACTCGCCGATCGCCTTCTGCGTGCCATAGCTCGTCAGCGGCGTGGTGAAGAACTCGTCGCCGATCGCCTCGGGAAACGGCGCCCCGAACACCGCGATCGACGAGGTGAAAACGATCTTGGGACCATAGCGCTCGGTCAGGCCGAGCGCGCGAATGGCTTCGAACAGCAGACGCGTGCCATCGAGATTGACGCGGTAGCCCTTGTCGAAATCAGCCTCCGCTTCGCCCGATACGACCGCGGCGAGATGGAAGATCAGATCCGGACGCGCCTGGACCGCGCGGGCAGCCTCGCCCGGAGCCGAGAGATCCGCCGCCCAGGCCGTGACACGACCGCCGAAACCCGACGGCGGCTCCGGTGCCACGACATCGACCAGCGAGAGGGCATCGATCGTGCGCCCGGCGACGCCGCCATCCGCGACCAGCCGTGCCAACAGCTTGCGACCAATCATGCCAGCCGCGCCGGTAATCAGCACATGCACTTGCGTCCCTCCTGCCAAAACGATGTCGGCCCGGAAGATACCAGGATGCCGGCGCGCCGCTACCCCCGGCCCGCGATGTCGCTATCGACGCTTGCGTCTGTCCGCCGCAGGCAGGATCGCCGGAGGCGGATAAACAGACGCGTAAACAAGGGGCTAGAGTCTGTCAGCGCTTCAAGGAAGCGCTGACAGACTCTAGAGCACGGTCCGACCTGATGGAATCATCCGGTCGGACGGTCGTGCTCTAGAAACCTATGAGTCTAGAGCAACTTATCTCCGATCTGATCGAGCCGGAACGGCTCAATCAGATCGGAGGTTGCTCTAGATGTCGCTACCAAGGAGGTTGTCCCTGGTGAGTCTTGAGATCGGTGGCTTTCCTGCGAGTGCGGCGTGTGGTCGGGCGGTATTGTAGTGGTGCAGCCAGGGGTGCATGG
>JAJZUI010000279.1 GCA_021847175.1 Pseudomonadota bacterium | reverse complement strand
GCCCCGGACGGTTGCTCCCCGCCCTCTGGTCCACTGGGCCGCGTGTGCCAGGCGTAGCCGTCGCCCACGGCCACCAGCGAGCGGCGCGACGGTGCCGTCTCCAGCGCCGCGTCGAGGGCGGCGAGGTCGGCCTCGGCCACGCGCTCGCCGGCGGCGCGGGCGCTCAGGATCCGGTGCAGCAGTTCGCGCAGCGCGATCCCGGCCTCGAACAGGCCGGGGCCGGGCGCGGTCGGTGGCGCGCCGGCGTGCGCGGCCGCCCAGGCGAGGAGGTCGGCCGCGCCGTGGAGCGTTTCCGTGGGCTCCGCCTTGCCGCGCCAGTAGCGGGTGTTGACGAAATCCAGACACGCCTCGGGCGGCAGGGCCGGGCGCGGCGTTCCCCTAACCATCATGGTGGTTGACATCCCGGCGACGCGGCGGCATCCTTCTAACCGTCATGCTGGTTATATAGGTCTCCGTCATGCAAGGGAGGAGGTTTGCCATGCTCAACCATGTCTCCATCGGCGTTCGCGACGTAGCCGCGGCCCGCCGATTCTACGATTCCGTCCTCGGCGCGATCGGCGCCAGATGCCTCGCGCATGGCGAGGGCTATGCCGGATACGGCACGGACGCGCCGGTATGGTGGCTCAACGAGACCGCGCACCCGGTGCCCGCCGACATGCGCTCGGGCCTGCATTTCTGCTTCGACGCGCCGAGCCGGAAGGCGGTGGATGCGTTCCACAAGGCGGCGCTCAAGGCCGGCGGCAAGGACAACGGCGCGCCCGGCCCGCGCCCGGACTACGGGCCCGACTACTACGCGGGCTTCGCCATCGATCCCGACGGCTACCGGATCGAGGCGTATCACGGCGGGGCCTGAGCGCCCCGCCGCCTGCGCCTTACCTGGCCTTCAGGTCACTGGGCCCTCAGGTCACTGGGCCCTCGGGTCACTGGGCCCTCAGGCCGCGCGGCGCCTGAAACGGCGGCGGGCCTGCCCCGCCGGCCGCGCCGGGCGGACGAACTGCGGCATCGCCTCGGGGGCGCGTGCCAGCGCCGGCTCGCCGCCGGCGACGGCGATCGCGGAGCCGGCGGCGCGCTCGATCGCGCGCAGCATCTTCGCCTCGCCGGGGTCGCAGAAGGAGATCGCCTCGCCGCTGGCACCCGCCCGCGCGGTGCGGCCGATGCGGTGGACGTAGTCCTCGGGCTGCGCCGGCAGGTCGTAGTTGATGACGTGGGAGACCGCGGCGACGTCGATGCCGCGCGCCGCGATGTCGGTGGCGACGAGCACCCGGGCGCGGCCGTCGCGGAAGCGGTCGAGCGCCTTGATGCGCTGCGGCTGGCTCTTGTTGCCGTGCAGCGCCGCCACGCCGTGGCCCGCATCCTCCAGCGCCTCGGCGACGCGGTCGGCGCCGCGCTTGGTGCGGGTGAAGACGATGACGCGCGCGAGCGCCCGGTCGCCCAGCAGGTCGACGAGCAGCCGCGCGCGTTCCGCCTGCGGCACGAAATGCACGGACTGGGCGATGCGCGGCACCACCATCTCCGCCGGCGTCACCGCCACGCGGACGGGGTCGCGCAGCATGCCGCGGGTGAGCTTCTCGACCTCCGGCGGCATGGTGGCGGAGAACAGGGCGGACTGGCGTGCGGCCGGCAGGGCGGCGGCGATGCGCTCGATGTCGCGGATGAAGCCGAGGTCGAGCATGCGGTCCGCCTCGTCGAGCACGAAATGGCGCACCGCGCCGAGGCGCAGCTCGTTGGTGCCCATGAGGTCGCGGACGCGGCCGGGCGTGCCGACGACGATATCGGCACCCGGGCGCAGGCGCTGCACCTGCGCCCCGCGGCTCTGCCCGCCGATGACGGCGGCGATGCGCAGGCGCTGGTCGCCGAGTGCCTTGATGCTCTCGATGATCTGCAGCGCCAGCTCGCGCGTCGGCGCCAGGATCAGCGCGTGGGTGGTGTGGGGCGCGGTCGCGGCGCGTGCCGTGTGCAGGTGGTGCAGCAGCGGCAGCGCGAAGGCCGCGGTCTTGCCGGTGCCGGTCTGGGCGATGCCGAGCAGGTCGCGCCCGGCGAGGAGGTGGGGGATGGCGTCGGCCTGGATCGGCGTCGGCACGGTGAAGCCGGTGCGCTGGAGGGCACGCAGCAGGGGCTCGGCGAGGCCGAGGGAGGCGAAGTCTTGAGGCACGGGAAATCTCCGGCGCCCTGGGCACGGCTCATGCCGCGCGCGAAGGGGGCGCTGCGATGCTCGCCAAGCCCGCGTGAATGCGGGGCGAACGGATGGGAAAAGGTGCCGGGCCGGGCGCGCTGTCGTGGGAACGATGGGGCGCGCCGATCACGCGTGCGCCGGCAACGCGCTGCCTATGGCTGCTTTGGCGCGCCGGCGCAAGCGGTTGCGCGCGGGGCAGGCATGTGGGCGCCCACCCCTTTCGCCGCGCTCAGCGGCGCCAGTAGCGGTAGCGCGGGTACCAGCCGTAATGCAGCACCACCGGCGGCGGATAGGCGTAGAGCGGCGGCGGATAGGCATAGGCCGGGTACGGGTAGGGGTAGGCATAGGGCGTCGGGTAGGCGGCGGGGTAGCCGGAGGATGGCGGGGCGACCTCGTTGCCGCGCGCGGCCATGCACTGGGCATAGGCGGTGTCGTAGCGGAACTGCAGCTCCCCGGCGGAGAGGCCGGCGTTGGAGGCGCCGATGGCGGAGCCGGCGAGCAGGCCCGTGGCGCCGCCGATCGCCGCCCCGGCGCCCATCTGGCCGCTGACCGAGCCCAGCGCGGCACCGGCCGCGGCGCCGATCGCCGTGCCGACCACGGCGCTGCCGACCGCGCTGCCGGTGGCCGCCTGGGCCGGCGAGACGCCGCCCGTCGCCTGGGAGGCGTACTGGCGGCAGGCGAGGTCGTCCTGCTGGAAGGCCTGCAGCGTCTTGTCCTTGCCGGGCATGGCGATGACGTCCGGCCCGGTGGGCGGCGCCACGGCGCAGGCGGCGAGGGCGACCGGGAGGACGAGGATCAGGGAGCGTTGTGCGATGCGCATGGTCTTGTCCCTGGACATGAGGAGCCTGTTAATATGAGGTTGCGGCGCGGCAATTTGATGGCCGGCGGCAGGTGAATTCCCGGACATGCCGGCGCCTCAGGTCCGATCCCAGAACCGCTTGCGGCGGGCGAAGCGGCGCCAGGCCTGCCGCGCCACCTCGCGCTGGGCGGCCTCGTGCCCGGCGAGCCAGTCCGCGAGCGGGGCGGCGCCGGCGGGGTGCAGCGCCGCGAGCCGCGCCTCGGCGATCGCGAGGTCGTGCCAGGTGCCGAGCGCCTGCTGCAGGTCCCTGAGTGCGGCGAGGTAGCGCTTCGTGCCCCTGCCGGGCGCGTAGGGGGCGAGGAACTCGGCGGCGTAGCGCAGCTTCTTCACGCGGATGCGCAGCCGGTGCAGCGCCGGGGTGTCCAGCCGCTTCAGCTTGCGGCCGAGCCGGGCCGCCTTGCGGTGGTGCGCCTCCAGCACCTCGGCGGCGACGCTTGCGGCGGGCGCGGCGAGCATGTCCTCCCGCCAGGGGC
>JAJZUI010000052.1 GCA_021847175.1 Pseudomonadota bacterium | reverse complement strand
GGCGGGTTTCGCTGCCGTCACGGCACGGTGGCGCGGTGATGCCGGAGGTCGCCGCGATCGACCTGCGCGCGACGCCGCCGGAGCGGGGAAAGTTCCTCGCCCCACCGCTGATCGAGGCGGTCTCGGGGACGCTCGCGCGCGGCGAGCAGGCGATGCTGTTCCTGAACCGCAGGGGCTACGCGCCGCTGACGCTGTGCCGGCATTGCGGACACCGCTTCGCCTGCCCGAATTGCACGGCCTGGCTGGTGGAGCATCGCGCGCGCGGCGTGCTGCAATGCCACCATTGCGGCCACACGATCCCACCGCCCGCCACCTGCCCCTCCTGCGGCGCGGCGGACACGCTGGCGCCGGTAGGGCCCGGCATCGAGCGGATCACGGAGGAGGTGCGGGAGCGCTGGCCCGGGGCCAGGCTGCTGGTGATGGCGAGCGACACGCTGGCCGGTCCGGCGGCGGCGGCGGCGGCGGCGCGGGCGGTGGCGGCGCGCGAGGTCGATCTCGTCATCGGCACGCAGATCGTGGCGAAGGGCTGGCATTTCCCGCACCTGACGCTGGTGGGGGTGGTGGATGCCGACCTCGGCCTGGGCGGCGCCGATTTGCGCTCGGCGGAGCGGACCTTCCAGCTGCTGCACCAGGTGGGCGGGCGCGCGGGACGGGCGGAGGCGCCGGGCCGGGTCCTGCTGCAGACCTGGGAGCCGGAACACCGGGTGATGAAGGCGCTGCTCTCCGGCGATTTCGACGCCTTCATGGCCAGCGAGGCGGCGGAACGGCAGGTGGGAAACTGGCCGCCCTACGGCAGGCTCGCGGCGCTGATCGTGAGCGCGGGGACAGATGCCGCGGCCGATGCGCTGGCCGCCGCGCTGGGCCGCACGGCGCCTCGGGGCCCGGGCATCTCCGTGCTCGGCCCGGCGCCGGCACCGTTCGCGCTGCTGCGCGGGCGGCACCGGCGGCGGCTGTTGCTGCGCACGCGCCGCGACATCTCGCCGCAGAAGCTGCTGCGGGCGTGGCTTGCGCAGGTGAAGGTGCGCGCAGACGCGCGGATCGAGGTGGACGTCGATCCCGTGAGTTTTCTCTGACGGGTCTTCCGGCCCGGGGCGCCCAGGCTAGCGGCGCGGCCCGGTCCCATGGCATGCCGCCCCGATGGCGGAACTGGCGATCATCATCCCGGTGCTCAACGAGCGCGACAACGTCGCCCCCCTCGTCGCGGCGCTGGAGCGGGCGCTCGGCGGCATCGACTGGGAAGCGGTCTTCGTCGACGACGATTCGACCGACGGCACGCGTGAGGCGGTTGCGAACGTGGCCGCCGCCGACAAGCGCATTCGGCTGCTGCACCGGGTCGGCCGGCGCGGGCTTTCCTCCGCCTTCATCGAGGGCGCCAACGCCACGCTCGCCCCCTTCATCGCGGCGATGGACGGCGACCTGCAGCACGACGAGCGGATCCTGCCGCGCATGCTCCAGGCGCTGCGCGACGGCGCGGAGATCGCGATCGGCAGCCGCTATGTCGAGGGTGGCGGCGTCGGCGAGTGGGACGCGACGCGCGCCGGCATGTCGAGCTTCGCCACCAGGCTGTCGCAGGTGCTGCTGAAGGTGCAGGTCGCGGACCCGATGAGCGGGTTCTTCATGATCCGCCGCGACACCTACGACCGCGCGATGCGCCGGCTGTCGGCGATGGGGTTCAAGATCCTGCTCGACCTCATCGCCTCGCTGCCGACGCCGCCCCGGATCGTCGAGGTGCCGTACACGTTCCGCGCGCGCGTCGCGGGCGATTCCAAGATGAACGTCTCGGTGATGCTCGACTACGCGCTGCTGCTGCTCGACAAGATGCTGCGCCAGACCGTGCCGGTGCGCTTCGTGCTGTTCGCGATCGTGGGGCTGGTGGGGCTCGCCGGGCATCTCGCGGTGCTGCGGCTGGGGCTGTTCGCGGGCCTCGGGTTCACGCGCGCGCAGGCATTGGCGACGGCGGTCGCGATCTACGCCAATTTCGAGCTCGACAACGTGATCACCTTCGGCGACCTGCGCCTGCGCGGCCGGCGCAAGGTGCGCGGCCTCATCATCTTTGCCGCGATCTGCTCGGTGGGCGCGATCGGCAACCTCGGCGTCGCCGATTTCCTCGTCGGCACCTCGCACGAAGCGTGGTGGGTCGGCGGCGTCGCCGGCGCGGTGATGAGCCTGGTGTGGAACTACGCGGTGGGCGCCACGTTCACCTGGCGGCGGCGTTTCGCGTGAGCTCCCACCACAGCGGCGTGCGGCCGGCGGCGACGGCCTTCGCCTCGTAGCGCGTCGGCGGCCAGCCGGCGGGGCGCTCGCGCGCGGGCGCCGGCACGTCGAAGAATGGTTGCGCTGCCAGAACGTCCACGGTCCAGGCCTGGTAGACGGGATCGTCGCTGGCGATGCGCCAGACGCCGCCGGGCTTGATGGCGCGGGCCACCTCCGCCACGTTCGCGGGGTGGACGAAGCGGCGGCGCGCGTGGCGCGCCTTGGGCCAGGGGTCCGGGAACATCAGCACGAGGCCGTCGAGCGAGGCGGCGGGCAGGGCGCGGATGAGCGGGCGCGCGTCGTCCGGCCATATGCGCAGGTTGGGCGGCAGCTTCCCCGTTTCCTCGGCACCCTCCGCCACCAGCTTCGCGAGCAGGGAGCAGATGCCGTTCTCGTAGACCTCGCAGGCGATGAGGCCGGTGCGCGGATGCGCTTCCACCTGCGCCAGCGCATGCTCGCCGCCGCCGAAGCCGACCTCGAGCCACAGCCAGTGCGGGCGCGGCGTGAAGGCACCGAGCGGGTCCGCCGCCTGCGCGAGGTCGAAGCGCAGGCGCGGCAGCGTCACCTCGAGCAGCTTCTTCTGCCGCGGCCGCAGCGCGTGGCCGCGGCTGCGGCCGTAGAGGCGTTCCGCGGGTGGCTTCAGCGCCCGAAGGCCCGCTTCAGCTCCGCCACCAGGTCGGTTTTTTCCCAGGTGAAGGTGCCCTTTTCCTCGTCCGGATCGCGGCCGAAATGACCATAGGCCGAGGCCGGGGCGTAGATCGGCCGGTTGAGGTGCAGGTGCTCGCGGATGCCGCGCGGGGAGAGGTTCACCAGCTCGCGGAGCACCTTCTCGATCCTGGTCTCGTCCACGTCCCTGCCGGTGCCGTGCAGGTCCACATAGACCGAGAGCGGGTGCGACACGCCGATCGCGTAGCTGATCTGCAGCGTGCAGCGCTCCGCCAGCCCCGCGGCGACGACGTTCTTGGCGAGGTAGCGGCAGGCATAGGCGGCGGAGCGGTCCACCTTGGTCGGGTCCTTGCCGGAGAAGGCGCCGCCGCCGTGCGGGGCCGCACCGCCATAGGTGTCGACGATGATCTTGCGCCCGGTGAGCCCGCAATCCCCGTCCGGGCCGCCGATGACGAACTTGCCCGTGGGGTTCACGTAGATCTCGTGCTCCGGCGGCATCCAGCCGCGCGGCAGGCTGCTCTCGATGATGGGCAGCAGCATGCGCTTGATCTCGGTCTGCTCGAGATCGTCCTCGTGCTGGGTCGAGACGACGACGGAGGTGGCGCCCACCGGCTTGCCGTCCACGTAGCGCAGGGTCACCTGGCTCTTGGAATCCGGCAGCAGGCCGCGCACCGCGACGTCGTTGTTGCGGCGCATCTCGTTCATCCGGCGCAGGATCAGGTGCGCGTAGTAGAGCGGTGCCGGCATCAGCGACGGCGTCTCGGTGCAGGCGTAGCCGAACATGATGCCCTGGTCGCCGGCGCCCTCGTCCTTGTTGCCGGCCGAATCCACGCCCTGGGCGATGTCCTGGGACTGGGCGTGCAGGTGGACGTGCACCGCGGCGTTGCGCCAGGAGAAGCCCTGCTGGTCGTAGCCGATGTCGCGCACGGCCATGCGTGCGAGATGGGTGAGAAGCTCGTGCGTCACCGTGTCCGGCCCGCGGGTCTCGCCGGCGAGCACGATGCGGTTGGTGGTCACCAGGGTTTCGCAGGCGACGCGCGAGTAGGGGTCGGCGGCGAGGAACGCGTCGAGGACGGTGTCGCTGATCCGGTCGGCGACCTTGTCCGGGTGCCCCTCGGAAACCGATTCGGAAGTGAAGAGATACTCGCCCTTGTCGCGCATTTCTGTTCGTTGCCCCGGCCGTTGAAAACCGCGGGGGTCAATGGCGGAAAGACCCCATGGGGTCAAGGAACCGGGTCAGGCGAAAACCGGGTCAGGCCGGCGGGGCGATCCCGAGCACGTCCGCCATGCCGTAGAGGCCGGGCTTGCGGCCATGGACCCAGCGGGCGGCGCGGACCGCGCCGGTGGCGAAGGCGCGGCGGTCGAAGGCGCGATGGGTGAGCGCGATGTGCTCCGTGCCGGCGGCGAACAGCAGCGTGTGCTCGCCCACCACCTGGCCGCCGCGCAGCGCCGCGAAGCCGATGGCGCCGGTCCCCCGCGCACCGGTATGCCCGTCCCGCCCGCTCTCCATGTGTCCCTCGAGCTTGTGGCCGCGGCCACGGGCGACGGCGCGGCCCATGGCGATGGCGGTGCCGGAGGGCGCGTCCACCTTCTGGCGGTGGTGCATCTCCAGGATCTCGGCGTCGTAGGCTTCCGCCGGCAGGGCGGCGGCCATGCGCTCGGCCAGCGCCAGCACCAGGTTCACGCCGGGCGAGAAATTGGCGGCGTAAACGACCGGCACGCGGGCCGCCGCCTCCGCCAGCACCGCCTCGTCCGCCGCCGAGAGCCCGGTCGTGCCGATGACATAGGCACAGCCGGCGGCGGCGACGGCGCGCGCGTTGGATGCCGCGGCCGAGGCATGGGAGAAATCGACGACGACGTCGCTGGCCGCGGCGAGGGCCGCGATGTCGGCGAACCGCCCCTCCGCCGGCTCGCGGTCGACGCCGCCGGCAAACTTCAGTCCCGCCGCCGCCACTTCCTCCGCCACCAGCCGGCCCATGCGCCCGGCGATGCCGGAGATTCCGATGCCCTTTTCCATGGCGGCAGACTGCGCGGCACCAGGTTGCCGGGCAAGGGGCGGGCGGGCATGCTTCGCGCCATGCACGATCTTGCCCACGCGGTGGCGCCGCGCGCGCGTGCCGGGCGGGCCCGCGCCGTGGCCGAAGTCCGGCCTTGACCAAGGCGCGCATTCCGCCCTGGACGTGGATCATCCCGCTGCTCGGCTGGCTGCTGCTCGGCGCGCGGGCGGGCGGCCTGGCGCACCCGCTGCTGGCGGCGGCGCGCGGCGTGGTACTCGTCGGCTGCGTGCGCGCCGCCGTGCACCACGCGGAGGTGGTGGCGCGGCGCGTGGGCGAGCCGTTCGGCACCCTGTTGCTGGCGCTGGCGGTGACCTCGATGGAAGTGGCGCTGATCGTCTCGCTCTCGCTCAAGGGCGAGGCGACGCTGGCGCGCGACACCGTCTTCGCCACCATCATGCTGATCCTGAACGGCATGGTCGGGCTGTGCCTGCTGCTCGGCGCCTCGCGCCACCGCGAGCAGCATTTCAGCCTCTACGGCGTGAGCGCGACCCTGGCCGCGATCGCCGCGATTTCGGTCATCACCCTGGTGCTGCCGAACACGACGACGACCGCGCCGGGGCCGTACTACTCGACCGGGCAGCTCGCCTTCGTCGGCATCGTCTCGCTCGTGCTCTACGGCGTGTTCGTGCTGGTGCAGACGGTCCGCCACCGTGACTATTTCCTGCCCCAGGTGGAGCTGCGCGACGCAGAACCGGAGCAGGCGGGAAAGGCGGCGAAGGGCCGCCACGTCGCGACCAGCGGGTTGCTGGCGCTGGCGGCACTGGGTGGCGTGATCCTGCTCGCCAAGTCGCTGGGGCCGGCGCTGGAGCGAGGCGTCGCCGCGATCGGCGCGCCCGAGGCGCTGGTCGGCGTGATCGTCGCCGCGATCGTGCTGCTGCCGGAGAGTCTCGCCGCGATCCACGCGGCGCGCGCCGACCGGCTGCAGACCAGCCTCAACCTCGCGCTCGGCTCGGCGATGGCCTCGATCGGGCTCACCATCCCCGCCGTCGCCGCCGTCTCGATCGCGACGCACTGGCAGCTGGCGCTCGGCATCGGCCCCAAGGAGACGGTGCTGCTGGCGCTGTCGCTGCTGACCGCGGCGCTGTCGCTCGGCACCGGGCGCACCACGGTGCTGCAGGGCGCGGTGCACCTGGTGATCCTCGGCGTCTTCCTGTTCACCGCGGTCGTGCCGTAGGGCGGCCGGCTGGGCGCTGCCCTACGGTGCGGCGAGCGGCGACAGCGTGATCACGCAGTTCCCCAGCGCCGTCCAGTCCGGCCGGGGGAAGGCGGCGGGGTAGCCCTCCCAGGTGCGCCGGATCGCCGCCGTCATCGGCCGGATCACGATGTCGCGGCCCGACCGCGAGCCCGTGTAGGAGAAGTCCGGGCTGAGGCCGTCCTGGAGGGTGAGCGCCTTTTCGATGGCCACGCCCTGGATCCGGATCGCCTGCGGGTTCGCGGCGGCGAGTGCCTTGTTCACCATGCTCACGCGGAAGCCCTCCTGGGTGATGGTCTCCACGCTGCCTCGGCTCGGCGGCGATCCCTGGGTGAGCTCGTCGATGTTGGTGAGGTAGGCCGGCGCCCTGGCCTCGGCGCAGGCTTGGCTGGCGCGCGCCGTGTAGGTGCCGGCAAACGACTCATAGCCGCGCTTCTCAATCACGGAGGCGCAGATGTCCTGCCGCTCGGTGAGCAGCTTCAGGTATTTGTCAACGTTCGCTTTGTTGATCGTGACCGGGGGGCCGAAGAAGGTCGTGGTGACGCTGAGGTTGTTCAGCTTCGGGATCAGGCTGACATAGTTGTGCAGGTAGTCGACCCCCATGCAACTCGCCCCCAGCGCCTCGGGAGGCGCGGCCATGTAGCGTTGGCGTATGACGTCTGGCGACAGCGTTTCCGACCCCTGCGCGTCCGCCGGCGGCACCCAGGGGATGAAGGCCAACGCCAGCGCTGCGCCCGAGGAAGCGATGAAACCTCGCCGAAACGTCGAGACCATGCTCTCCACCTTCCGAGTTGGCCTTATCTGGACCGATCCCGCTCCTCCCGCCGTGACGCAGATCAAGCCGGCGGCGTGGGAGCGCCGCGGCCGGGCGCGAAAACTTGTGCCGGTTTCGGCCCCGCCTCTAGAACCAGCGGATGCCCGTGCGTATCGCCCCCTCCCTCCTCGCCGCGGATTTCACCCGCCTCGGTGACGAGGTCCGCGCCGTCGCCGCCGCGGGCGCCGACTGGCTGCATCTCGACATCATGGACGGCCACTTCGTCCCCAACATCAGCTTCGGCCCCGCCCTTATCAGGGCGCTGCGCCCGCTGACGCCGATCCCGTTCGACGTCCACCTCATGATCGCCCCGGTGGACCCCTACCTGGAGGCCTTCGCCGCCGCCGGCGCCAACCACATCGCGCTGCATCCGGAGGCGGGCCCGCACCTGCACCGCTCGCTGCAAAGCATCGCGGCGCTGGGCTGCAAGGCCGGCGTGGTGCTCAACCCCGCGACCCCGGTGGATTCCGTGCTCACGGTACTCGACGTCACCGACCTCATCTGCGTGATGACGGTGAACCCCGGCTTCGGCGGCCAGGCATTCCTGCCCTCGCAGATGGCGAAGCTCGCCGCGCTGCGCCGCGCCATCGATGCCTCCGGCCGCGAGATCGCGCTGCAGGTGGACGGCGGCATCACCGCGCAGACCGCGCCCCTGGCCATCGCAGCGGGTGCTGACGTGCTCGTCGCCGGCACGGCCGTGTTCGGCAAGCCGGACTACGCCGCCGCCATCGCGGCCCTGCGGCCCAGCGGATAGATGAGCGGCACCATCAGCCGGTGGTGGCGCCAGGGCCGCCAGCAACTCGCCCGCGTGCCGCTCTCCATGGCCCGCGTGCCGGACGCGCCCGCCCTGCCGCTGCGCGACCCCTGGCCGGGTGACGCCGCGCGCGGCGCCAACCTGCTGCGCGGCTCGCTGGACTTCGCCGGCGGCAAGATCGGCATCTGGCCGGAGGGCTTCCTCGCCCAGGCCAACTCGCCCGGCGGCGGCCTGCCGCTGCTGCGCGCCGCGGCCCATGGCTTCGGCTGGCTGCGCGACCTGCGCGCACTCGGCACCGACGCCGCGCGCGTGCGCGCCCGCGACCTCGTCGACGCCTGGCTCGACGCCCAGCCGGACGGCCAGGTCTCGCTCGCGGAGGTCGCGGGCAGCCGGCTCTGCGCCTGGCTCTCGCACTACGACTTCTTCGCCGCGACCGCCGACGACGCGTTCCGCCAGCGCCTCATGGCGCGCCTGGTGGCGGACGCCCGCGCGCTCGCCGCCGCCCTGCCGACGGAGGAGATGGATTCGCGCGCGATCGCCGCGGTGAAGGGCGTCGTCGCCGCCGGCGCCGCGCTGCCGGACCACGGCTCGCTGCTCACCCGCGCGCTCAAGGTGCTGGGCCAGGAACTGGAGCGGCAGATCCTGCCCGACGGCAGCCACGCCGAGCGCAGCCCCGCGCGCATGCTCGCGGTGCTGGCGGACCTCGTGGAGATCCGCCTCCACCTCGCCGCTGCCCGGGCCGAGCCGCCACCCATCCTCGCCGGCGCCATCGACCGGCTCGCGGCGGCGCTGCGCGTGCTGCGCCACGGTGACGGCGGCATGGCGGTGTTCAACGCCTCGCGCGAGGACGGGCCGCGCCCGGTGGAACTGGTGCTGGCGCAGGCCGGCCGTGCCACCCGCCCGGCCATGTCGCTGCCCGACGGCGGCTTCTACCGCCTCGCCGCCGGGCGCAGCCTGGTCATCGTCGACGGCGCCGCGCCGCCGCCGCCGCGGCTCGACCGGCTCGCCCATGCCGGCACGCTGTCCTTCGAGTTCTCGGTAGGGCGCGAGCGCATGATCGTGAACTGCGGCACGGCGCTGGCCGCGACGCACGAATGGCGCGAGGGCCTGCGCTACACCGCCGCGCACTCGACGCTGGTCATCGCCGACACATCGTCCTCGGAGGTGCGCGAGGAGGGGCTCGGCCGCCGGCCGCAGCACGTGGACGCGCGCCACGAGGAATCCACCGGCGCGCACTGGCTGCACCTCTCCCACGATGGCTGGAAGCGCGTCTTCGGCGCCATCCATGTCCGCCGCTTCTACCTCGCGGAAAGCGGCGAGGACCTGCGCGGCGAGGACACGGTGGAGGCGGACAGCCCGCAGCCCTTCGTCATCCGCTTCCACCTCCATCCCAGCGTGGACGCGAGCCTGCAGCAGGACGGCGAGGCGGTGCTGCTGCGCCTGCCGTCCGGCAGCGGCTGGCGCCTGCGCGCGGACGGCGCGCGGATGTCGCTGGAGCCCAGCGTCTACCTCGGCGGCCCGGAGCCGCGCCGCTCGGAGCAGGTGGCGCTGACCGGCTACGCGGACGGGCCCCAGCAGGTGCGCTGGGCGATCACGAAGGTGACGTAGAAGGCGCGGGTGACGCGACCTCCTTCCACCCGGTGAGCATGCCGAGCCGCAGCGTGGCGACCGCGCGCCCGTCCTGTTGCGGCAACGCGGCCAGTGCCGCGGCGAACAGCGCGCGTGGCGGCGTGCGCCGGTCACGCTCGGCAACCGCGTTCGCCTCCCCCGCCCAGCGCAGTTCGCGCAGCAGCATCAGGGGCTCCGCGTAGAGCAGGCGGATCTCCTCCGCGTCCGCGACCGGCAGCGAGAACCCCGCGCGCAGCAGCAGCCCGGCGCAGTCGCCCAGCGCCGGGAACGGCGAGACGCGCGGCGAGACCCCGCCCAGCAGCGCCGCCTCCGCCTCGCCGAGCGCCGTGCGCAGTTCCGCGAGCGTGCCGAGCAGCGGGATGGAGCCGAGGAACAGCCCGCCCGGCCTGAGCGCCCGGCGGATCAGCAGCAGCGCGCCGGGCAGGTCGTTCACCCAGTGCAGCGCGAGCGAGGCGACGACGAGGTCGAAGCTCTCGTCGGCGAAGGGCAGGCACTCCTCGTCCGCCGCCACCGCGCCGGGGCTCAGCGCCGCCATGCGCGGCGAGAGGTCGCAGCTTGTCGTCGCGATGCCGCGAGCCCGCAGCAGCGGCGCCACCACGCCCCGCCCGCCGATGTCGAGCGCGGTCGTGAAGCGCCGCGTGGTGTCGTCGAGCCGCTCCAGCAACCGTTCCGCCGCATCCGCCAGCACCGGCGCCACGCGCCCCACGGTGGCGGCGGCGCGGTCGCGGTGGCGGCGCACGGCGGCGCGGTCGAAGACGGTCTGCATGCCGCGTGCGTGCCCCAGCCCGCCCGGCGCGGCAACCCGTGCCCGCCCGGCACGGGCGCAACCTGCGATGGACGCCAGCCGCCGCCACGGCCTATCCTCGCCGGCAGTCAAGGGAACGGGAGGACCAGCCATGAACGCGACCGACATCCGCGCCGCCCGCGCCGCCGCCGTCCAGGCCACGATGGGCCGCATCCGCGCGATCGAGGCCACGGAGGGCGTCAGCCGCGCCGCGCTGGCCAGGATCGAGAGCGAGCTGCAGGCGCTCGCGCGGCAGCAGCACCTCTTCCCCAGCGGCGAGTTTCCGCCGCCGGAGCCGGGAAAGAAGGGCTCCAACCGCTATCTGCTGGACGAGCAGCCGGACGGGCGCTTCGCGCTCTACATGAACGCGCTGAACCCCGGCAACGAGACGAAGCCGCACGACCACACCACCTGGGCCGTCGTGGTCGCCGTCGAGGGGCAGGAGCTGAACAAGGTCTATCGCCGCGAGCCCGGCCGGCTTTTGGTCGACCGCGAGATCATGGTCGAGCCCGGGCGCGGCATCGCGCTGATGCCGGACGACATCCATTCCATCCACACCACCGGCAGCGTGCCGACGCGCCACCTGCACTGCTACGGCCTGGCGCTGGAGAAGCTGGACAACCGCATGGCCTATGACGAGAAGGGCGAGGCGATCCCCTACAACCGCAACTTCATGAAGCCGACCTCGGCGCCGCGCGGATGAGCGCGGCGGGCGGCCGGCGATGAAGCAGGTCTCCGCCGACGCGCTGCGCGGCTGGATCCTCGATCGCCACGAGCTCGCCATCCTCGACGCGCGCGAGGAGGGGGAGTTCGGCGCCTCCCACCTGTTCTGGGCCGTCAACGTTCCGCTGTCGCGCGCGGAGCTGCTGCTGCCCGGGCTGCTGCCCAACCCGCGTACCAGGATCGTCTGCGTCGACGACGGCACCGGGCTCGCCAAGCGCCTCGCGAGCCTGGTCGAGAAGATGGGCGGCACCGACGTCTCGGTGCTGGAGGGCGGAACGAAGGCGTGGGCGGAAGCCGGCCACGTGCTGTTCTCCGGCGTCAACGTTCCCTCCAAGGCGTTCGGCGAGTGGGTCGAGCACCATTACGGTACCGAAAGCGTCGACGCACCGGAGCTGGATGCCTGGATCCGCTCCGGCCGCCGGATGGTGGTGCTGGATTCCCGCCCGATGGAGGAGTTCCGCGTGATGTCGATCCCCACCGGCATCGACGTGCCGGGGGGCGAGCTGGTCTACCGCATCGGTGACCTCGCACCGGACCCGGAGACGCTGGTGGTGGTCAACTGCGCCGGGCGCACGCGCTCCATCCTCGGTGCCGAAAGCCTGCGCCGCGCCCGCATCCCCAACAAGGTGGTGGCGCTGCGCAACGGCACCATGGGCTGGGAACTGGCGGGCCTCGTGCCGGCGCGCGGGGAGACCGCTACCTATGCCCCGGGTCGCCCGGCGAGCGCGGACATCGCGCTGGCCCGCGCCGAGGCCTTCGCGCGCGAGGCCGGCGTGCGCCCGATCGAGAGCGCCGCGCTGGCCGGCTTTGCCGCGGACGACGCCCGCACGCTGCACGTGCTCGACGTGCGCGCCCCGGAGGAGTTCGCGGCCGCCCACGCGCCGGGCACGCGCAACGCACCCGGCGGGCAGCTGGTGCAGGCGACCGACCGCTGGATCGCGGTGCGCGGCGCGCGCATCGTGCTGGTGGACGACGACGGCGTGCGCGCGGCCATGACCGCCGCCTGGCTGCGCCTGATGGGAAACCGCGAGGTCTATACGATCCGCATGGCGGACCTGCCGCCGCTGCCGCGCCTGCACACGCCGGTGCTGCCGCTGGTGGACGCGGTCGCGCCGGCCGCGATCGCGCCGGGCACGCCGGTGCTCGACCTCTCGCGCAGCCTCGCCTACCGCGCCGGGCACGCGCCGGGGGCGCTGTGGGGCATACGCACCCGCCTCGGCCGGCTGCGCGAGAAGCTCGCCGGCGCCGGCGAGGTGGTGGTGACGAGCGAGGACGGGCGGCTGGCCGCCCTCGCCGCCACCGAGGTCGCCGTGATCTCGGGGGCGAGGGTGCGGGTGATGGAGGGCGGCATGGCGGCGTGGCGGGCGGCCGGGCTCGCCGTCGACGCGGACCGCACGAACCCGCCGGACGAGGCCTGCGCCGATGTCTACCTGCGCCCCTACGACCGCAACAGCGGCGTCGAGGCGGCGATGAAGGACTACCTCTCCTGGGAGATCGATCTCGTGCGCGAGGTCGAGCGGGATGGGACCGTCCGTTTCGGCGCCTAGGCTGGCGCTGCCCGCGCTGAGGCGGTGGGGACGGCTGGCGCTGGATGCGCTGGTGCCGCCGCTCTGCCTCGCCTGCGACGCGCCGGTCGCCGAGCCCGGGCAGTTCTGCGCCGCGTGCTTTTCCCGCGCGCACCTCATCGCGCCGCCGCTGTGCGAGCGCTGCGGCGTGCCGTTCGAGGCGGCGGGGCAGGGCGGTGCCAGCCTCGTCTGCGGCGACTGCCGCGAGCATCCGCCCTCCTGGCGCCGGGCCCGCGCGGCCCTCGCCTACGATGCGATCGCCAGAAGGCTGGTGCTGCCGCTGAAATACGCCGACCGGCCGGAGACGGCGCGCCACCTCGCGCCGCTGATGGCGCGTGCCGGTGCCGCGCTGCTGGCGGAGGCGGAGGTGATCGTGCCGGTGCCGCTGCACCGGCGCCGCCTGTTCGAGCGGCGCTACAACCAGGCGGCGGTCCTGGCGGGGGCGCTGTCGGGGCCGGGCGTGCCGGCGCTGCTCGACGCCCTGGTGCGCACGCGCCCGACGGCGCCGCTGGGCGAGCTTGGCCGCGAGGAGCGCGCGCGGGAGATCGCGGGCGCCTTCGCCGTGCGGCCGGCGCGCGTGGCGGCCCTGCGCGGCAGGCGGGTGCTGCTGGTGGACGACGTGCTGACTTCCGGCGCCACGGCCGGCGCCTGCGCGGTGGTGCTGCGGGAGGCAGGGGCGGCGAGCGTCGACGTGCTGGCGCTTGCGCGGGCATTCAGGCGCGCGTAGGCGGAACGAAGGAAGAGGGTCGCCATGCGTTGGCGTGATGTCATGTTTCGAGGGCTTGCGGCGCAGCCGCGATCGCGCCACCTCACGGCCACCGACGAGCAATAATCCTGGCAAGAGCCGATGCCCGAGATCGAAATCTACACCCAGCCCTGGTGCCCGTACTGCGCGCGCGCCATCCACATCCTCACCAGCAAGGGCGCCGCGTTCCGCGAGATCGACGCGCCGCGCGGCACCAAGGCGCGGGCCGAGGCCGTCGAACGCTCCGGCGGGCGGACGACCGTGCCGCAGATCTTCATCAACGGCCGCTCGATCGGCGGCTGCGACGACCTGGTGGCGCTGGATCGCTCCGGCGAGCTGGACAAGCTGCTCGCCGCCGAGTGACGTCCCCCCGGGGCGGTCGCTTGCCGCTGGTGCCCGCATGCCCATATTTTGGGGCATGATTCATTACCAACTTCGCTGCTCTGCGGACCACGGCTTCGACGGCTGGTTCGTGGACAGCGCCGGGTTCGAGCAACAGGCCGCCGCCGGGCTGATCGCCTGCCCGCGCTGCGGTGACGTGAAGGTGGAGCGGGCGCTGATGGCCCCCGCGGTGCCGCGCAAGGGTGCGCCCGCGCGCAACCGCCGCGAGCCGGAGCCGGCGGCCGAGGCGTCTGCGCCCGCCGCCGAGGCGAAGCTGCCCGCCAAGCCGGACCAGACGGTCGCCAGCATCCCCGGCATGCCCGCCGAGATGCGCGCCATGCTGCAGAAGCTGCGCGCCGAGGTGGAGGCACGCTGCGACTATGTCGGCAACGAGTTCGCCGCCGAGGCCAGACGCATCAAGAGCGGCGAGCGCGACGGCCGCGGCATCTACGGCGAGACGAGCCCGGAGGAAGCCGAGGCCCTGGCCGAGGAGGGGATCGAGGTCAGCCGCATCCCCTGGCTTCCCAGGGCGGACAGCTGACGGGGCCCGGGCCGTCGGCCCTGGCGGGCCGAGGCCGAGCCTCGCCTAAGCCCGCGCCTCGATGATGTAGTTTGTTCCAGGGCGCTGCACGGTGTGCCAGCCGGCCAGCCCCGGGGCCAGCCCCGCGATATCCGTCACGCGCAGCCCCGCGTCGCGCAGCATGTCGCCGAGTTCCCCCGGCTTGATGAAGCGTTTCCAGTCATGCGTGCCGATGGGCAGCATGCGCAGGATGTATTCCGCGCCGATCTTGGCGGTGAGGAAGCTTGCCGGCGTGCGGTTGACGGTGGAGAGGAACAGGTACCCGCCCGGTTCCAGCAATTGGGCCAGTTCCAGGACGAACCCCGCCGGGTCGTCCACGTGCTCGATCACCTCGAGCGCGGTGACGACGGGAAAGCGCAGCCCCTCGGCGATGAGGTCCGTGGTGGTGCCGGCGCGATAGGCGATGCCCAGCGCCGGGTCCGCGTGCGCCTGGGCCGCCGCGATCAGCGCCGACCCGGCGTCCAGCCCCGTGACGCGGAAGCCCTTGCGGGCGAAGGCCTCGGCGGCGATGCCGGCGCCGCAGCCGACGTCGAGCAGGCGCGCCCCCGCCGGCGCGCGCCCGGCGATCCAGCCGACCCTTGCCGCGTTCATGGCGTGCAGCGGCGCCATCGGCCCGCGCCGGTCCCACCAGCGCGACGCCAGCCGCTCGAACCCCGCGATTTCCGCCTGCTCTGCCATCCCCCTCTCTGCCATCTGGGCTCCGATGTTGCCGCGCCTGCGCGCGTCCGTTATGTGACGCCGCCCTTCCGCACAAGCAACCGCCCCGCCCGATCCATGGCCCGTATCGTGATGAAATTCGGCGGCACGTCCGTCGCCGACCTCGACCGCATCCGCAATGTCGCCGGGCGCGTCAAACGCGCGGTGGACGCGGGCGACGAGGTGGCGGTGGTGGTTTCCGCCATGGCCGGAGTGACGAACCAGCTCGTCGCCTGGTGCCAGCAGCTTTCGCCGCTGCACGACGCGCGCGAGTACGATACCGTGGTCGCGACCGGCGAGCAGGTGACGACCGGGCTGCTGGCGATTGCGCTGCAGGAGATCGGGGTCGATGCCCGTTCCTGGCAGGGCTGGCAGATCCCGGTGCGGACGGATGCCCAGCACGGCAAGGCGCGCATCGCCTCGATCGAGGGCGCGGAGCTGATCCGGCGCATGCAGGCAGGCCAGGTGGCGGTGGTCGCGGGCTTCCAGGGCGTGGCGCCGGACCAGCGCATCGCGACCCTGGGCCGCGGCGGGTCCGACACCTCGGCGGTGGCGCTCGCGGCAGCCCTCAGGGCCGAACGTTGCGACATCTACACGGACGTGGACGGGGTCTACACCACCGACCCGCGCATCGTGCCGCGCGCGAAGAAGCTGCCGCGCATCGCCTACGAGGAGATGCTGGAGCTGGCCTCCGTGGGCGCGAAGGTTTTGCAGACGCGCAGCGTCGAGCTGGCGATGAAGGAGCGCGTGCGCGTGCAGGTGCTCTCGAGCTTCGAGGACAAGCCCGGCACGCTGGTGGTTGACGAGGAGGAGATCGTGGAACAGGAGATCGTGAGCGGCATCGCCTACTCGCGCGACGAGGCGAAGATGACCGTGCGTGGCGTGCCGGACCGTCCGGGGATCGCGGCCGCAATCTTCGGGCCGTTGTCGGAGGCGGGCATGAATGTGGACATGATCGTGCAGAACGTCTCCGCGGACGGCACGACGGACCTCACATTCACCATCTCGCGCGCCGACCTGCCGCGCGCCCAGGCGACGCTCGAGGCCGCCAAGGAGAAGATCGGCTACAGCGCGATCCTCGCCGATTCCGATGTCGCGAAGATCAGCGTCGTCGGCGTCGGCATGCGCTCGCACGCCGGTGTGGCGAGCACGATGTTCGCGACACTGGCCTCGAAGGGCATCAACATCCAGGTGATCTCGACCAGCGAGATCAAGGTCTCGGTGCTGATCGCTGCCGACTACACCGAGCTCGCGGTCCGCGCGCTGCACACCGCCTACGGCCTCGATGCCTGACGACGGCCCGGACGGGCGGCGGGCGGCGGCGCGGGCGCGGCTCGACGCGCTGTGGCGCCGGGGGGCGGAGTTCCTCGGCACCGAGGTGGCCATCATGGGTGGCGCGATGAGCTGGGTGAGCGAGCGCCACCTGGTCTCTGCCATCTCCAACGCCGGCGGCTTCGGCGTGATCGCCTGCGGGGCGATGACGCCGGCGCTGCTGGAGGCGGAGATCGCGGCGACCCAGGCGCTGACGCGGAAACCGTTCGGCGTGAACCTGATCACCATGCACCCCGAGCTCGAAGACCTGATCCGCGTGACGCTCGCGGCGGGCGTGGGCCACGTGGTGCTTGCCGGCGGCATCCCGCCCGGCCCCGCGGTGCGCGCGGTGAAGGAACGGGCGAAGCTCGTCTGCTTCGCGCCGGCGCTGGTGCTGGCGAAGCGGCTGGTGCGCAGCGGCGCGGATGCGATCGTGATCGAGGGGAGCGAGGCCGGCGGGCATATCGGCCCCGTCTCGCTCACCGTGCTGGCGCAGGAGATTCTGCCGCACCTGCGCGAGGTTCCGGTGTTCGTCGCCGGCGGGCTCGGGCGCGGCGAGGCGATCCTTTCCTATCTCGAAATGGGCGCGTCCGGCGCCCAGCTTGGCACGCGCTTCGCGGCGAGCGCCGAGAGCATCGCGCACCCGAACTTCAAGCGGGCCTTCATCCGAGCCGCCGCCCGCGACGCGGTGCCGAGCGTGCAGCTCGACCCTCGCTTCCCGGTGATCCCGGTGCGTGGCCTGTCCAATGCAGGAACGAAACGGTTCCTCGAGTACCAGGCGGAGATGATCCGCAAGTTCCAATCCGGCGAGATGACGCGCGAGGAAGCGCAGCTCTCGATTGAGCATTTCTGGGCCGGCGCGCTGCGCCGCGCGGTGATCGAGGGCGACGTGGAGGAAGGTTCGGTGATGGCCGGCCAGTCCGTGGGGATGGTCACCGAGGTGCAGCCGGTCGCGGCGATCATTCAGGAACTGGTGGATCAGGCGGTCGCGGCGCTGATGGCGCGAGAGCCGGCCTGACGCCGCGACGGCAACGGGGGAACGACAATGAGCGAGACGAAGCCGACGCGCCTGATGGCCGAGGTGGATTTCGGGCGTGACGGCAAGCAGCACGGCTATGTCCGGCTTTATCATTCCGTCCATGAATCGGCCTACGGCTTCATCCCGATCCCGATCACGGTCGTGCGCAACGGCGCCGGCCCGACGGCGCTGTTCACCGGCGGCACGCATGGCGACGAGTACGAGGGCCAGGTGGCGCTCTCCAACCTCGCGCGCACACTTGACCCGCGCGAGATCAAGGGCCGCGTCATCATCCTGCCGATGATGAACTTTCCCGCCGCGATGGCCGGAAGCCGGACCTCGCCGATTGACGCCGGCAACCTCAACCGCAGCTTTCCCGGCGACGCCGACGGCACGCCGACCCAGCAGATCGCGGCCTACGTGACGCAGAAGCTGGCGCCGCTCGCGGACCTCGCCTGCGACCTGCATTCCGGCGGCTCCTCGCTCAACTACACGCCCTGCGCGCTGATCGAGCGCGACGACGACGCCGCGCGCTTCGCCAGGACCAAGGCGGCGCTCGCGGCCTTCGCGGCCCCGCTCGCCTATGTCGCGGCGGGCAGCCAGGGCACGGGTGCGGACCG
Source organism: Pseudomonadota bacterium (assembly GCA_021847175.1). Classification (GTDB taxonomy): domain Bacteria; phylum Pseudomonadota; class Alphaproteobacteria; order Acetobacterales; family Acetobacteraceae; genus JAJXXT01. The sequence continues at coordinate 1,203 of JAJZUI010000052.1, read as the reverse complement.
CACACTGACGGGCGCGGCCAAGCGGCTTGGCATTCCCACCATGGGCTCGGAACTCGGCGGCGCCGGCACGCTGAACCGCGACGGGCTCGCAATCGCGGAGCGCGGCGTGATCAACCTGCTCGCGCACATGGGCATCCTGCCCGCCTCGCGCGCCGTTCCGGGGGCGACGCGCTACGTCGCGGTGGGCGGCGACGATTATTTCGTGCATGCACGGGAAAGCGGCATCTTCGAGCCGCTGGCCGAGCCCGGCGCGGAGGTGAAGGCGGGCCAGCCGGCCGCGCGCATCCACACGCCGGAGACGCCAGGCAGCGAACCCTCCGTGCAGACTTTCGCGCGCGACGGGCTGGTGCTGGTGCGGCGCATCCCCGGGCGGACAGTCCGCGGGGATTGCCTGTTCCACCTGGGGACGGATATTCCGGCTCCGTAAGGAGGAGCCGCGGGGCTTCTATTCCTAGCGGCCGCCTCGCACGGCCTCGGCGACGGCTTCCGACAATTGCAGGAACGGCCCCACCAGCGGGCTCGCCTTGCGCCAGACCATGCCGACGGTGCGCGCGGGCTGCGGGTCCGCGAAGCGCGCGACCGATACCTCGGCGGAACGGGTCTCCAGCGCCACCGCCATCTCCGGGATCAGCGTCACGCCGAGCCCGGCGCCCACCATTTGCACCAGCGTCGCGAGCGAGCTGGCATCCATCATCTCCCGCGGCTGGGCGCCCTCCATGTCGCAGAAGGCGAGCGCCTGTTCGCGGAAGCAATGTCCCTCCTCCAGCAGCAGCAGCTTCATCTCGCGCAGTGCCTCGCGGCCTGGCACGGGCAGCCCGGCATCCGCCGCCGGGCGGACCAGCAGGAAATTCTCGGTGAAGAGCGGAATCTCCGCGAGCGCCGCCTCGGAGACCGGGAGTGCCAGGATGGCGGTGTCGAGCCGCCCCTCCGTCAGCTCGTCGATGAGGCGCGACGTGAGCGCCTCGCGCACGTGGATGTCGAGCTCCGGATGCGTGCGGTTGAGGTCGGCGATGACCGCCGGCAGGAGATAGGGCGCGATGGTCGGGATCATGCCGATGCGCAGCCGCCCGGTCAGGCGGTCGCGCGAGGCGCGGGCGACGTCGCCCAACTCGTCGACCGAACGCAGGATCTCGCGCACGCGCCGTGCCGCCTCCTCGCCGAAGCTGGTCAGCCGCACCTGGCGCGCGCCGCGTTCCACCAGCA
>JAJZUI010000278.1 GCA_021847175.1 Pseudomonadota bacterium | reverse complement strand
GACTGGAGGCGCTGGTGGCGCATCCGCCGGAGCTCCTGGTGGTGCCGGGGATGCCGCGCTTCCCCTCGCTCGCCGACGCGGTGCTGATGCACCCGGTGCTCGCGGGCATTCCGCGCGCGATTGTGCCGGCACGGCTCGTGGTCTGCCCCGGGCCGTGGAGTGCGCGGGCCGTGCACCTGTTGCGATGACGCATCGTCTGGCATTGCTGCTGGTGCTGCTGGCGGTCGCGAGTCTGCTGGTGGGCGGCGCCGGGCTCGGCGTGCCGCCGGCCGCGATACTGTGGCTGCTGCGGGTGCCGCGCACGGTGCTGGCCGTGGCGGTGGGCGCGGGGCTCGGGCTTTCCGGGGCGGTGCTGCAAGGGGCGATGGGAAACCGGCTGGCGGATCCCGGCCTGCTCGGCATCGGCGGTTGCGCGAGCCTCGGCGGCGCGATTGCGTTCTACTGGGGATTGGCCGCCGCCTCACCGCTCGCGCTGCCGCTGGCGGGGCTGCTGGGGGCGGCTCTCGGTGGGTCGGTGCTGTTCGGGTTCGCGGCACGGGCGGGAACGGGGTTGGCATTCATCCTCGCGGGCGTCGCCTTGGCCTCGATCGCCTCGGCGCTTCTGGCGCTGACGATGGCGCTCGCGCCGAACCCGTTCGCGCTGGCCGAGCTGGACAACTGGCTAATGGGCGGGATCGCGGACAAGACGCCGATGGCCGCAGTGCTGGCCGCGGGGCCGGTGGCGGTGGGTTGCGCCATGCTGCTGCGCCTGGGGAAGCGGCTCGACGCGCTGGCCCTGGGCGAGACGACGGCGGCGAGCCTCGGCTTCGGGGCCGCGGCGACCTGGCGCTGGGCGGCGGCGGGCGTGGCGCTCTCGGTAGGGGCCGGGGCGGCGGTCGCGGGCGGGATCGGGTTCGTGGGGCTGATCGTTCCGAATTTGCTACGGCCCCTGGTCGGCGAGCGGCCGGGGGCGTTGCTGTGGCCCTCGCTGTTCGGCGGCGCGTGCCTGCTGCTCGCGGCCGACCTTCTGGCGCGGCTGGCGCCGATGGTCCTGCCATTGCATGCGGAGCCGCAGCTGGGTGTGCTGACGGCGCTGCTTGGCGCGCCCTTCCTGGTGGCGCTGGCGCGGCGATGATTCGTCTCGATGACATAACGGTCTCGCGCGGCAGGCGGGTGGTGCTTGAGCGAATAAGCTTCGCCGCGCGACCAGGCGAGCTGTGCGCCGTGGTGGGGCCGAACGGGGCTGGAAAATCGACGCTGTTGCTGGCGCTGGCGGGGTTGCTGCCGGGCATGCCACGGCGCGACCCGCGGGAGGTGGCGTGGCTCGAACAGGGCGCGCGCGCGGCCTGGGCGATGACCGTGGCCGAGGTAGCGGCACTCGGCCGGCTGCCGCACGGGCATGACACGGGCGCCGTCGCGCGCGCACTGGAGGCGGCGGGGATTGCGGCGCTGGCCTCGTCGCGGGTCGATCGGCTCTCCGGCGGCGAGGCGCGGCGGGCGATGCTGGCGCGGGTGCTCGCGACCGAGGCGAAGGTGCTGCTGCTCGACGAGCCGACCTCCGACCTCGACCCCGCGGCGGCCGAGGCGTTGATGGCGCTGTTGCGGCGCCAGGCGGCGGCGGGTGCCGCAGTGGTCGTGGTGCTGCACGCGGTGGAACTGGCGATGCGCCATGCCGGGCGCGCGGTGGTGATGCAGCGCGGTGCAATCGTGGCGGACGGGGCGCCCGGCGATGTGCTGGCGGCGGCGGCGGCGGCGTTCGGGATGCGGGTGGGCAGCGACCCCACGCCGCGGTTGTTGCCATGATACAACGGGCGACGCTGCAACGGACGCGGACGCGGCGGATGTCGCTGGCGGCGGGGATCTCGCTGCTGGTGCATGGCGCGGTGCTGCTCGCCATCCTGTGGCGGCCGGTGGTGCCGGCACCACTGCAGCCGCTCCACCAGCCGACGGTGCAGGTGCTGCTGACAAAGGGTCAGGGCAACCACAGGACCAGGGGCGGGCAGGCGGCGCGGCCAGCACCAGCGACAAAGCCGCCGGCGATCCACCAGCCCGCACCGGCCCGGTCGCCGCCCACCATCGCGAAGGCACCCGCGCCGGCGCCCCCGCCGCCCATGCCGCAGCCGCCAAGGACCGTGGCGGTGGCACCGCCCCCGCCCCCGCCGCCGCGTCCGAAGCCGGCGGCGAAACCCGCGCCGCCTCCGAGACCAACGGTAACGGCCGCGCCGGCGCGGCAGAGCCTGCCCATGGAATTCGGCAGCCTCGGCGGGCCTTCGGTTGTCGTCCAGAAGAAGAACAAGAGCGTCGTGACCACGACGCAGCCGGACCAGGGCAACCTGGCGCCAACCTATCCACCCGCGGCCTATCGGCGGGGTGAAGCAGGGACCGTGGCGCTGTGGGTCTATGTCGCGGCGGACGGGTTTGTCGATCGCGTGAAAGTGGTGAAGAGTTCCGGCTATCCGCTGCTCGATCAGGCGGCGGTGGCGCGGCTGCGGAACTGGCACTTCACCCCGGCAACGCAGGGTGGCAATCCGGTCCCCAGCATCTACAAGATCGCGGTAACGTTCGGGCCCTAGGAGCAGCGATGGTCAGGATCGACCGGGTGGTGACGCGTGGCGGCGATGCGGGCGAGACCTCGCTCGGCGACGGCGCGCGGGTGGGCAAGGACACGGCGCGGATCGAGGCAATCGGCGCGGTGGACGAGGCCAACGCGGCGCTGGGCGTGCTGCGCTGCCTGGTTGCCGGGGACGCGGCGACCGACGCAATGCTGTCACGGTTGCAAAACGATCTGTTCGACGTGGGCGCCGATCTCGCAGTGCCGGGCGCCGGCGAAGAGCGGCTGCGCGTGACGGACGCGCCGGTGGCAAGGCTGGAGACAGAGATCGCGGCGATGAACTCGGGCCTGGTGCCGCTCGCGAGCTTCGTGCTGCCCGGGGGAACGCCGGCGGCGGCGCAGGCGCACGTGGCGCGCACGCTGCTGCGGCGCGCCGAGCGGCGGGTGGCGGTGCTGCGCGCGGAAGGCATCAACCCCGCGGTCCTGCGGCTGCTAAACCGCGCCTCCGACCATCTCTTCGTGCTGTCACGCGAGCTGAACGCGCGCGCGGGCGGCGACGTGCTGTGGGTGCCGGGAGCGAACGGGTAGGCAACCCACGCGGTCGGCAAGGCGGGCGGAGCAAGGGCCCCTGCTATGGTTCCGGACCTCAGAATCCCGCGCGCATGCCCATCATCACCGAGGCGCCTGGCATAGCGTAGCCGTTGGCTGGCTCGAACCGCGCGTTGAACAGGTTGCGCCCGTCGGCGAAGAGAGTGAGCCGGGGGCGCACGCGGTAGTTCACCGCGAGATTGGCGTAGGCACCGCCGGGCGAAAGGCCGGGGCCAACGGGAAAACCGAAGTCGTTCTCGATGTAGTCGTCGAAGGCGCTGGTGAGCACGACCTGCGGCACAATGACGAGGCCGTGCATGGGCTCGATACGCGCGTCGATCGTGCCGCGGTTCTTTGGGCGGCGCAGCAACGGCGTGTGCGCGGTGAGGTCGCGCGCGTCGGTATAGGTATAGGTGAGGTCAGCGGTGA
>JAJZUI010000277.1 GCA_021847175.1 Pseudomonadota bacterium | reverse complement strand
GCGCCAGTAATCGGGGACGGCATCGAGCACCATCGCTGCCTGCGGGTCCCAGCGGTTGATCTTGAACGGGCCGGAGCCGGCCTCGTGCGCGATGAGGAAGGCCTGGCCGTAGTCGTTGTTCTTCGCTTCGGCCATGACCTGTTTCGGGTTCACGATGAACCACCAGGGCACGAAGGAGATGAAGCCGGGGAACGGCTCCTTCAGCGTCATGGCGACGGTGTGCGGGTCCACGACCTTGATGCCCGCGGGGTCGAGATGCGCCTTGAGCATCCAGGCGACGCCCTTGTTGAGCTTGAGGCCGCGCACGTAGGAGAAGCGCACCGCCTCCGCGTCGAGCGGGTCGCCGTTGTGGAATTTGGCGTTCTCGACCAGGTGGAACGTGTAGGTGAGGCCGTCCTTGCTGACATCCCAGGACTTGGCGAGCCATGGGATGATCTTGGGCGGGTTGTCGATGTATTTGAGCAGCGCGTCGTAGATGGACTGCTGCATGAGGCGCGTCGAGTAATCGTACTTGACGTGCGGGTCGAGCACCGGGACGGGCTGGCCGCCGGAGAAGACGAGAGTACGGCGCTTGCCCTCGGTGACGAAGGCCTCCGCCCCGCCTGGCGCGGCGATCGCCCCCGCTGTGGCCGCCGCCGTTCCCGTCAACATGGTTCTGCGCCGCATGGTCCGCCTCCGTGGCTTTGCGGTCGTGAGCATGCAACGGGCGGGCCCGTTGCGGAAGGGCGGGACGCGCCAGTGTCTGGACCGATAAAGGGGTTGGCCCGGCGCGCTGTGTTGTGGTTCGCGCGTGCTGGTTGGGATACGGCGAGATGAGCGACGTATTCTGGCTGAGCGAGCGGCTGCTTTTGGCGTTCGATGCCGCTGCTGGCCACGGCCACGACGCCATCGAGCAAATGGTCAACCGGCTCAAGGACTATTGCTGGATCGCCACCGGATACGACCGCCTCGCCCGGAACTCCCTTGCCGCCGTCAGCCTCGCCGCCACCGCCAGATCTTGGCTGCGAGTCAGCGCCCTACTGCTGCGGGGCTTCTTCCCACTCCTCCGCGGTGGCGCCGGCGAGGGACTGGATGCGCTCCTCGTCGGCGGCGAGTTCCGCGGCGGGGCCGTCGTAGACGATGGCGCCGTCGTCGAGCACGTAGGCGTGGTCCGCGACCTCGAGGGACATGCGCACGTTCTGCTCGACGAGAAGGATGGAGATGCCCTCGTCGCGCATCTGCGAGACGATGCGGAACACCTCGCGGACGATGAGCGGGGCGAGGCCCTGCGACGGTTCGTCGAGGATCAGCACGCGCGGGTTGAGCAGCAGGGCGCGGGCGATGGAGAGCATTTCCTGCTCGCCGCCGGAAAGCTGGCGTCCGCGGTTCATCTTGCGCTCCTCGAGGCGGGGGAAGAGCTCGTAGACGCGCTGGATGGTCCAGGGCCCCGGGCGCTCCAGAGGAACCTTGAGGTTTTCCTCGACCGAGAGGTTGGGGAAGATGCGCCGCCCCTCCGGCACGTAGCCGACGCCGTGGGCGGCGATGCGGAAGGTGGGCCAGCGCGTGGTTTCCTGGCCGAAGACGCGAACATGGCCCTCGCGCGGCGGCGTGAGGTTCATCACGCTGCGCATCGTGGTGGTCTTGCCGGCGCCGTTGCGGCCGAGCAGCGTCGTCAGCTTGCCCTCCGCGACACTGAGCGAGACGCCGTGCAGGATGTGGCTCTTGCCGTAGTAGGTGTGCAGGCCCTCGATCTCGATCGCGCTCATGCTGCGTGCCCCAGATAGGCGGCCTGCACGTCGGGGTTGGCGGCGATGTCCGACGGTGTGCCGTCGGCCAGGAGCGCGCCCTCGGCGAGCACCGTGATGCGGTCGGCAAGGTGGAAGACCAGGCGCATGTCGTGTTCGACCAGCACGATGCTGTAGTTTTCGTCGCGGTGCAGGCGGCGGATCAGGCCCGCGATCTCGAAGGTTTCCTGCTCGCCCATGCCGGCGGTGGGCTCGTCGAGCAGCAGCAGGCGGGGCTTCAGCGCCAGCGCCATCGCGATCTCGACGATGCGCTGGTCGCCATGGGCGAGCTCGCCGACCAGTCGGCTGGCCTTGTCGGTGATGCGGGTCCGCTCCAGGAGCTGGTCGAGCGCGCGGTTGACGCCGGCACGCTCCGAGCCCGAGAGGCGCGGGCGCAGCGCGAAGCCGGACGCCACTTCGACCGCGATGCGCACGTTCTCGTGCACCGTGAGCTCGGGGAAAACCTCGGTGATCTGGAAGGTGCGGGCCATACCCTTCTTCACGCGCTCCGGAACGGCGAGGTTGGTCACATCCTGGCCTTCGAACACGATCTGGCCCCTGGTCGGCGGGAAGAAGCCGGAGATCAGGTTGAAGAACGTGGTCTTGCCGGCGCCGTTGGGGCCGATGATGGCGCGCAGCTCGCCGCGCTGGACGGTGAGCGAGACCTCGCGCACCGCGATGAGGCTGCCGAACGCCTTGGTGACGTTGCGGACCTCGAGCATCGGGGTGTCGCTCATGCCTGGGGCTCGTGCTGAGGGATGTCGGTCATGCGTGGCACTCGGGGTGGGGGTGTCGTTCATGCTTCGCTGCTGCGGCGGCGGATGATGCCGAGCAGGCCGCGGGGGAAGAACATCACGACGACCACGAAGATAAGGCCGACGAAGAACATCCAGTTCACGGTGTGCGAGGAGATCCAGTCCTGCAGCACGACGTAGACCGCGGCGCCGAGGAGCGGGCCCCAGAAGACGCGGATGCCGCCAAGCACGCACATGATCACCAGTTCGCCCGAGAGGTCCGTGTAGAGCGAGGACGGGTCGGCGAAGTTGTTGAGGAGCGCGTAGAGCCCGCCGGCGATGGCGATGAAGAAGGCGGAGATGGTGAAGGCGAGCCAGATGTGCCGTTCGATGTTGATGCCGAGGAAGCGGGCGCGGCGCTCGTTCTCGCGGATGGCGAGCAGGGTGCGGCCGAAGGGCGAGCGCAGGATGAGGCCCATGGCGCCGGCCACGATCGCAAAGACGAACAGCACGAAGTAATAGAACACGTAGTCGTTCTTGATGATGTCGAGGTTGGCGAAGCCGAGATTGATGTTGGCGCGGGTGAAGCCGCGCAGGCCGTCGAACCCGCCGGTGAGGCCGTTCCACTTGTAGGCGATGAAGTAGAAGATCTGCTGGAAGGCGATGGTGACCATCGCGAAGTAGATGCCGCGCCGCTTGGTGATGAGCGCCCCGATGATGGTGCCGGCGAGGCCGCCGAGCAGCATGCCGGCGACGAGGCCGAGCGGGGTGGAGGCGGTGACGTAGCGCAGGATCAGGCCGCAGCCGTAGACGCCAAGGCCGAAATAAGCGGCGTGGCCGAAGCTGACGATGCCGGTGAAGCCGATCAGGAAGTTGAGCGACATCGCGGCGAGGCCCAGAACCAGGATGCGGGTGCCGAGCGAGGTGTAGCCGCCGATGAAGGGAATCCAGAACGGGCAGAGCAGCAGGATGGCCCAGACCAGGCCGAGGACCAGCAGGCGATGCCGGTCGAGTGGCTGGGCGGCCGGGGCGCTCATTACGGAGGCGCTCA
>JAJZUI010000276.1 GCA_021847175.1 Pseudomonadota bacterium | reverse complement strand
GCCCCAACAGTCGTGATCCAGACAGCGGCGCCTGGCTTCAGTGCGCTGCAGACCGAGCAGGTGGTCACCGATCGCCTCGAACGCACCCTCACCGGCCTGCCCGGGCTCGCGAAGATGCGCTCGTCCTCGGAATCGGGCCTGTCTGTCATCCATCTCGTCTTTCACGGCGGCACCGATCCCTATCAAGACAGGCAGCGCGTCGCCGGGCGTCTGAGCGAGCTTGGCGGGGTGCTCCCGGCCGGGATCCTGCCCCGCCTTGCGCCGATGCAGTCCTCCACTGGCACCGCCCTCGAAATTGGGCTCTACGCCCGGCGCGGCATGTCCCTCGAACGTCTGACCGCTATCGCCGAAGCCGGACTACGGCCCGCCCTGCAAGCGGTGCCCGGCGTTGCGAATGTCGTGATCTTCGGCGCACGCCCGCCACAGCTGAATGTCGAGGTCCAGCCCCGATCGCTCATCGCCACCGGCTTCACCATGCAGGATGTGGCGCGTGCCGCAAGGCACGGCAGCGCCGTGCTCGGCGCCGGCTTCATCGACAACGGCAACCAGCGGTTGGTGCTCGCCCCTCACGGTCAGGCACGCACCGCTGCCGTCCTCGCGAAGACCTGGCTCGGCACAAGCGACGGCGCGCCAATCAGCCTCGGCGATGTGGCAAGCGTCCGGTTATCGGCGCCGCCCCGCTACGGCGCGGCGCTGATCCACGGTCACCCCGGCCTGCTGATGATCGTCTCCTCGCTCTATGGCGCGAACACGCTTGCGGTGGCCGACCAGGCAGCCCGAACGGTCGCGCGGCTGACGCCGGGCCTTGAGGCGCAAGGGATCGAGATTGATCCCAGAGCCTTCACGCCGGCTACGTTCATTCATGTCGCACTGGCCGATCTCGGCCATGTGCTGCTGATCGGCGCGGCGCTCATCCTGCTTGTCCTGCTCATCGCGCTGCGCGACTGGCGGGCCTCAGTCATCTCTTTTGTGGCTATCCCGGTCTCGCTGCTTGCCGCCACTGCGATCATCACGGCCCTCGGGATCACGCTGAACACGATGGCGCTCGCGGGGCTTGCGATCGCACTCGGCGAACTCGTCGATGATGCGGTCGTCGATGTCGAAAACATCACCCGCCGCCTGCGCGAGAACCGCATCGCCGGCAGCCCGGAACCACCGCTCCGCGTCATCTTCAGGGCATCGTTGGAAGTGCGCAGTGCTATCATTTTCGCCAGCGCCGCCGTCGCCATCGCCTTCACCCCGGTGATCGCACTCGGCGGTGTCGCAGGCCGGCTCTTCGCCCCCCTCGGGATTGCCTACATTGCTGCGATCGGCGCGTCACTCGTCGTCGCGCTGGTCCTTACTCCGGCCCTCGCCGCGCTGCTCCTGGTTCGGCCCACCGCGGCGGCGGACCACACGCCGCCGATCGCACTGCTGCGCCCGGCTTATCGCCGCGCTCTCGGCAGGCTGGAACATCACGGACGTGCCTTCATCGCCGCCGCGCTCGCCCTGATCCTGCTGGCCGGTATCAGTGTCCCGCTGCTGCAAATTCGATTCCTGCCGCGCTTTCGAGAAAACGACGTCATCGTCCATTATCTCGCCGCACCTGGCACGTCGATCGACGCGATGCTCGCCATTGGCAGGCTCGCGATCCACACGCTCGAGAACCTCCCCTCGGTCGGGGATGTCGTGATGCATATCGGCCGCGCTTCGATGAGCAACGGCCATGCCGGGGTGAACAAGGCCGAGATCGACATCACGCTCAGCGAGACCGGCAACCGCCACGTCGAACGATCGACGCGGCAGATCCTGGCGTCGGTCGACCATATCGACGGCCTGTCCTGGTGGTCGCGCACATTTCTTAGCGAGCGTGTCGATGAAAGCCTTTCCGGCGTCACCGCCCCGGTATCCGTTTCGGTATTTGGCCCCTCCCTCGATGCGATCGACATCGCAGCGGCGCGGATCGTGGCGGCGTCACACGGGGTGCCTGGCGTGCGCGCAGCAAGCATGGCGGCAGTCCAGCAGGTGCCCGCCCTCGCGATCGACCTGAACCGCGCGGCGATGCTGCGATACGGCATTACCCCCGGCGCGGCGCTCGAGGCGATGAAGATCGCTTATTCAGGCGCCACCGTCGGCCATGTCTATCGCGGTACTCTCGTTGAGCCGATCGTTGTCACGCTGCCCGCAGAACTCCGCCATCAACCGGCTGCAATCGGCGACCTCCCGGTCGCGGCGGCAGGCGGCATGATCGTGCCCCTCGACCGTATCGCGACAATTCGCCAGACACGGGTTCCGGCGCAGATCCTGCATAACGACGGCCGCCGCGTTCAGGTCGTCACCGTCCAGGTCGCGCATGGCCATGCTGTCCCGGTGATCCGCAGCCTGCGCCAGCGGCTTGCCAGGCTTCGGCTGGGCACGGGGGTTTACGTCCGCTACGGCGGCACGGCAGTCGCCGGCGGTACCGCGCGGCGCGAGCTTGCCATCCACGCCGCCATCGCGCTTGCCGGCATCCTGATCCTGATCGCGCTCGCCCTGCGCGAGGCGCGGGCCGTTGTGCTCATGATGGCGATTATGCCGGTTGCCTTCTCCGGTGGCATCACGGCGACCTGGGCCTTCCTTGGTGGCCATCTCGAACTTGGCGCCATGGTCGGTCTAGCAACGCTGTTCGGCCTCACGTTGCGCAACGGCCTGCTGCTCCTGATCCACATGCGCCGACTCATGGAGGGCAGCGGCAAACCATGGTCAGCAGATGTCGCGCGACAGGCCGCGGCCGACCGGCTTCCGGCGATCCTGATCACCGCCTGTGTGACCGCCCTCGGCCTGCTTCCGCTCGCACTCGCTACCGGCTCCCCCGGCGACGCCATTGAGGGGCCGATGGCCATCGTCATCCTCGGCGGCCTCGCAACCGCAACGATCCTGACGCTGTTCGTCCTTCCGATCCTTGCGCCGCGCGTTCTTCGTCTCGCCGCCCCGAAGCCCGACGGCCTCGGTTGACAAGACCTCACCGCGAAGGTGGGAGCCGAACAACCTCGCTCCCCTTATCGTGGACATGAGCCGCGACCTGCGCTGGCCTAGACCTCGATACCGTCGTAGCGGACCTCCGTCATCATGCCCGTCATCATGTGATAGAGGTTGTGGCAATGCAGCGCCCAGCGCCCGGGGTTGTCGGCGTCGAAGGCGATCCGCACACTGCCCATCATCGGCGTCACCAGCACGGTGTCCCGCACCGCACCATTCAACGGCCGACCGTTCACCGCGACGACCTGGAACGCATGGCCATGCAGGTGCATCGGGTGAGCCATCATCGAATGGTTTACCATCTCGATTTCCACGCGCTGGCCCTTCCGGAGCATCAGCGGCGTGATGTTCGGCCAGAACTCCCCATTCAGTGACCACGAATAGGGCTTCATGCCGCCCCCGAGGACAATTCGGTGCACGAGGTCGGGCTTGCGGGCGGCCAGCGGCGCGCGGGCGACCAGCCTGGTTTCCAGCGAATTGTCGACCGGCAGCATCTGGTCGAGCCCGGTGTCCTGGATCCGTACTACCCGCGAGCCCGGCGTTGCCAGCACGACACCGGTCCG
>JAJZUI010000275.1 GCA_021847175.1 Pseudomonadota bacterium | reverse complement strand
CGCGGGCAGCCCGTCGGCGCACAGGCGCAGCAGCAGCGCCGCGGCGATCAGCGTCCGCGGCAGACCACTTCACGCACCGGACGGACCATGCAGGACGAGCCATCGGGACAGAAACGCCCGAGCGGGACCTGGCCGACGATCGGGAACGGCCAGCGCCGTGGCGTTGTTCCTGGCGGGGGGAGCTGGAATGCCCAACGCAGCGGGCACAAATGGAGCGCACCTGACCGGGCCCCCGGATCACGGACCCCAGTGCAAAATGCCTGATCGCAAACGGGCGATCGCGCCGCGATCGACTTGCCGGCGCATCGAACGCGGCCCGGTCCCGCGATACTCGGAACAGGGCTTAGCCGCCCTACCCGCCTGACGCGGGAGGCGGAGGATCAACGCCGGCGCGGGGTGTCACGCGCCGGCGATGTTCTCCTCCTCGGGTCGGTTACAGGCTCGCGCTCACGTTGCCGAAAACGGTCCCGACATTCTGGCCGAGGGTCGCGGCGGCACCGGCGACCACGGCAACGATACCAACGGCGAGCACCGCGTATTCCACCGCGCTGATGCCCTTGCGGTCCTTCATCAGCGCGAACAGGCGGGGCGCATAAACAGCAGTCAGGGTCGTAAACATGTCCAGTGTCCTCTCCGGGTTATGGCCCCCGCCGCACCATGCGACCGGAGCCGATTGGGTGTCGTCCGAAGCAAAAAATGCACCGTTACGCTCTTGCACCCTTTCGCTTCGTTCATGATGATCGAATGAACATTGGGGCAGATCAAGGATACTTTTATGAAGCGCGCCGCCCGCTCCAGCCGCCTGCACGCATCTTCTTTGCAGATGCCCAGCAGCCTGCGTCACATTTGTTAAATAAGCCTTATCGCCTCATTTCCTGAGAAAGCCCAAGATCTGGGACCGGGCGATGGGGCTGGCGCAACACGTGGGAGTCCTCGTCTGCGCAAGGCCGGAATCGCCCGTCCGCGTGGGATCGTGCCACGACACGCGGCCAGTCGGACGCGACAAACGGCGAAAAAATGCAACAAGTGAAGTTTTGTGCCGGTCAACATCAGATGACTTTCGGTTCGTCTCCTTAACGTTCTCGTCACTCCTGCCCGAGGGACACAAAATGCGGGAGTCCATCGAGCCGTTTCGACATGATCGTGGAGTCCTGGCGACTCGCGACCCCAGCTGCGCTTTCCGCCCCGCCGGTCACGCCATTGCCGAGCCATCTCGTTGCCAACCCGTTCCCCCCGTCTCGTTGCGCCTCCCCCACCGCCATCGCTTCGCGCCGCGCCAGGCCTTTCCGCGATCCCGAACCCCCGTGTCACCTCGCCCCGCCGCTCCAGGAGGTTGGAGGAGCCCACGCCCCCGATGGGCCGGCGCCGCTCCGCCCGCACCGTTCCGTCCAACCGGTTCCACGGCGGCAGACATCGCGCTAGCCTTGCCGCATGCGCCTGCTCCTCACCGGCTTCGAGCCCTTCGCGGGCGACACCCGCAACCCCTCGGCCGACCTCGTCGCCGCCATCGCCGCCGCGCCGCCGCCGGATCTCACGCTGGCGACCGCCATCCTGCCGGTCGCCTTCGCGCGCCTCGACGCCGCGCTCGACGCCGCGATCGCCGCCGCGGCGCCGGACGTGGTGCTCGCGCTCGGCCTCGCCGGCGGCCGCACGGAGCTCTCGGTGGAGCGCGTCGCCGTCAACCTCGACGACGCCCGCATCGCGGACAACGATGGCGACCAGCCGCTCGACCGCCCGGTCGTCGCCGGCGGCCCCGCGGCCTATTTCGCCTCCGTCCCGGTCAAGGCGATGGTGGCCGCGATGCGCGAGGCCGGCGCCCCGGCGCAGGTCTCCCACACCGCCGGCACCTTCGCCTGCAACCATGTCTTCTTCCGCGCCGCCCACCTCGCCGCGACGTCTCGCCCCGGCATGCGCGCCGGTTTCATCCACCTTCCCTACCTGCCGCAGCAGGCGGCGGCGCACCGCAACGCCCCCAGCATGGCGCTCGCCACCATGCTCGCCGGCCTGCGCGCCGCCATCGCCGCCCTCCCGGCAACAGCCGATCTGCGGGTCGCCGAGGGCGCGATTTCTTGACAGACTCCTGGCGCTTTACCCTTACGTCATAAGCCAGTAAGCGCTCGGCAACATCGCCCGGCTAGGTTGCCGGTGCCCGCAACCGGAGTCCCCCATGGCGCGCATCTTCGTCACCGCCAAGTTGCACCGCGGCCGCGTCACCGGCGCGCTGCTCGACTACGAAGGCAGCATCAGCCTGCCGCCGGCCATCATGTCGGCAATGGGCGTGCTCCCGTTCGAGTTCGTGCACGTCAACAGCCTGTCCAACGGCTTCCACTGGGAAACCTACGCGCTCCCCGGCGAGGAGGGCGAAATCACCCTCAACGGCCCGCCCGCGCGCCATTTCCGCCCTGGCGACCTGGTCGTCATCAACCGCCTGGAACATCTGGACAAGGTGGACCCGGCAACGCTGTGCCAGACGGTGGTACACGTGAACGCCGCCAACACCATCACCCATATCGAGACCAAGCGCGCCGCCGTTCTCGCGGACCCGCGCGGCCTCTTCCGCCCCGCCACCGGGGAACCGGCCTGATCCCTCACGCCGCCGCGCGCGGAGCGGTCTCGAGCAGCCCGCCGAAGAGCCGCCCCAGCCGCGCGAACCACTCGGATACCGGATCGTCCCCGGCAAGCGGCGCGAACCGGCTGACGCAGCGTGGCCACATCAGCGTGCCGCCCAGCACGTCGTCGGCATAATCCGGCGCCGCGCCGCCAAGCCAGGGCTGGGTGCGCAACATGCGCCGCACCGGCGCGAGGAGCGCCCGGAACGCAGCCACGCGTTCCTCCCGGTCCGCCGTCGCCTCCGCCAGCGTCATGCCGAATGCCTGCTCGAGTGCCGTGACGAAATAGGCCGCCGACGCCTCGGTGAGCAGCGGCGAGATGTCGCTCGCGATCAGCCGCGAGATCGCGGGGTCGAGGATCGTGTCCGCCCACGCATTGATGAAGCGCGCATGCGGCCCGGCGTTGAGCCGCGGGCGATCCGGATACGCGCCGTCGAGATATTCGGCGATCGCCCAGGAATCGATCACCACGCGCTCGCCGTCGCGCAGCGTCGGCACCTGCGCGGGCCCGCTGGCCGGCTCCGGCGCCGGATCGCCGAAGCGCCAGGGGTGTGTCTCGAACGCGAGCCCCTTGTGCGCCAGCGCCAGCCGCGTCCGCCAGCAATAAGGGCTGAAGCGCAAATCCGCGTCGCGTCCGGCCAACTCCCAGAGAATGATTTGCGGGCGGGCGATGGCGCCCCCGCCAGGCTCACGCCGCCACCCGCGCCATCGCCCGCACCGCCGCCAGCGCGTCCGCCGGCTCCATCCGCACGGAGGGCCGGGGGTCCACCTTCGCCGCCGCCACCACCCCGTCCGGCCGGATCACGAAGGCGGACGGCATCGGCAGCACGCTGCCGTCGTCGCCGTTCTCCAGCGCCAGCGGATGGCCGAATTTCGCATAGAGCAACCGCATGTTCTCCGGCACCGGCCAGACGACCCGGTAGCGCGCCGCCACCTCGCACCCCTGGTCGTGCAGCATCGTGA
>JAJZUI010000274.1 GCA_021847175.1 Pseudomonadota bacterium | reverse complement strand
GGCGCGCCAGTTCCCCCACAAAACCCGCCCCATGTCGCGCGGTACCGCGGCGCCCTGCGCCGCCCCCTCGCGCCGGCCATTCGTTCTGCTTCATCGTCCCCGGAATATTTGAAACATTCAATTGAAAGCCTTCGGTAAGGCTGGCATGAGTCGCCGATCCACCAAGAACCATAGGGGAAACGCATGCGGAGCTGGAGCAGTCTGGCCGCGGGAGCGCTGATCGCGCTGGCGACGGTATCGGCGCGGGCGCAGGAGCCGTTCAAGATCGGCCTGATCCTGCCGATGACGGGGCCGTTCCAATCGACCGGCGTGCAGGCCAACGACGCGGCGAAGGTGTTCCTGAAGCAGTTCGGCGACACCGTCGCCGGTCGCAAGGTCCAGATCATCCTGCGCGACGACGCCTCCAGCCCCGCCAACACGCGGCGTATCGCGCAGGAACTGGTGATCCAGGACCACATCGGCGCCATGGTCGGCTTCGGCATCACGCCGCAGGCGCTGGCCGCCGCCCCGGTCTCGGCGCAAGCCAGGATTCCGATGCTGCTGGTCGGCTCGGGCGCCTCGATTGCTGTCACCAAGTCGCCCTACGCGGTGCGGGTGGGCCAGACCGTGGGCCAGTCGGCCGCCACGATCGCGACCTGGGCTTACAAGCACGGCATGCATTCGGCCGTGACGATCGTGAGCGACTACGCGCCCGGCTACGACGCGGAGAAGTGGTTCTCCCAGGCGTTCACCGCCGCCGGCGGCAAGGTGGTGGAGAAGATCCGCGTGCCGATGGTGAACCCGGACTTCGCGCCCTTCCTCGACCGCGCGAAGAACGACAAGCCCTCCACCATCTTCATTTTCCTGCCCGCCGGCGAGGGCGCGGCGTTTGCCCAGCAGTATGTGGAGCGCGGGCTGCAGAAATCCGGCATCCAGCTCATCTCGACGCACGACGTGATGGACGACGACCTGCTCGACCAGATGGGCAACGTCGTGCTGGGCATGGTCTCGGCCGGCCCCTACTCCGCCGCGCACGACTCGCCGATGAACAAGAAGTTCGTCGCCGATTTCGAGGCGCTGAACGGCGGCAAGCGGCCCGACTTCATGGCCGTCTTCGCCTATGACTCGTTCAGGACGATCTACCGCGCGCTGGAGGCGACCAAGGGCAAGGGCGATGGGCCGGCGCTGGTCGCCGCGATGAAGGGGATGAAGTTCGAATCCCCGCGCGGCCCGATCGAGATCGACCCCAGGACACGCGACGTCATCCAGAACATCTACATCCGCAAGAACGAGAAGATCGGCGGCCACATCTTCGCCGTCGAGTTCGCGACGGTGCCGATGGTGCGCGATCCCGGTGCGAAGTAGCGGGGCACACGACGCAACGGCGAACAGGCTGGGATAGACGCGGGCCATGCTGTCCATCCTGTTCGACGGCGTGGCCTACGGCATGCTGCTCTTCGTGCTGGCCGTGGGGCTCTCCGTCACGCTCGGGGTGATGAACGTCATCAACCTCGCGCACGGCGCGCTGGCCATGGCCGGCGGCTATGTCGCGGTGGTGCTGACGGGCCGCCTCGGCGTGCCGTTCCTCGCCGCCCTGCCCGTCGCCGCGCTGGCGGCGGGCCTGCTTGGCCTGGCGCTGGAGAAGACGCTCTACATCCGCATCTACCGCAAGTCGCCGCTGGACCAGACGCTGTTCACCATCGGGCTGGTCTTCGTTTCGGTCGCGGTGGTGACGGCGACGGCGGGCTCGGCGCGGCAGTTCCTGCACCTGCCCAGGTGGCTGGACGCGCATTGGCACGTCGGCGGCGTGGACATCGGCGTCTATCGCGTGCTGCTGATCGTGCTGTGCGGGGCGATCGCGCTGGCGTTGCAGTTCGTGCTCCGGGGCACGCGCTTCGGCAGCCAGCTGCGCGCCGCGGTGGACGACCGGCGCACGGCGCGCGCACTCGGGATCAAGGTCGATTTCCTGTTCAGCGTGAGCTTCGCCGCCGGCAGCGCGCTCGCGGGGCTCGGCGGCGCGCTCGGGGCCGAGGTGCTGGGGCTCGATCCCAACTTCCCCATCGCCTTCCTGGTCTATTTCCTCATCGTCGTGGCGGTGGGCGGCAGCGCCGGCGTCGCGGGCCCGCTCTGCGCCGCCGTGCTGCTCGGGGTCGCCGACGTCGCGGGGAAATACTACCTGCCGCAATTCGGCGCCTTCATCATCTACACCGTGATGCTGGCGGTGCTGCTCGCCCGCCCGCAGGGCCTGTTCGCGCCCCGCGGGGCGCGGTGACGCGCCTGCCGTGAGGATCCGTCTCTGGCATCCGGCGGAGACCGTGGCCTGGCTCGCCGCGGCCGCGAGCTGGTTCCTGCTCGGCTCCTGGCACCCCCTGCTCAACGACGTGGCGATCACGGCGCTGTTCGCACTCTCGCTCGACCTCGTGCTCGGCTATGGCGGCATCGTCACGCTGGGCCACGCCGCGTTCTTCGGGTTCGGGGCCTATGCCGCGGGTTACATGGCGAAGGCCGGGTTCGGCGACCCGCTGCTCTGCCTCGCCGTGGGCGGGCTGGCGACCGCGGCGCTGGGCTTCGCGAGCAGCTTCCTGGTGCTGCGCGGCAGCGACCTCACGCGGCTGATGGTGACCGTCGCCGCCGCGGCGGTGCTGGGGGAGATCGCCAATCGTTGGGCTTCCGTCACGGGCGGCTCGGACGGGATGGACGGGCTCGACGTGAAGCCGCTGTTCGGGCGCATCGCCTTCGGGCTCGACGGGCACGCGGCCTATGCGCTCAGCCTCGTGGTGCTCTTCGTCGCCTTCGCCGTCGCGCGGGCGCTGGTGCGCTCGCCCTTCGGCTGGTCGGTCCGCGCGGTCGGCGCCAACCCGCGCCGCGCGGCGGCGATCGGCATCCCGGTGACGCGGCGTCTCGTCGCCATCTACACGATCGGCGCCGCCTATGCCGGGCTCGCCGGCGCGCTGCTGACGGTGACGACGCAGTTCGCCTCCCTCGAGGGGCTTTCCATCCAGCGCTCGGCGGACACGCTGCTGATGGTGGTGGTCGGCGGCGCGGGCACGCTCTACGGGGCGCTCGCGGGCGCGGTGGTGTTCCGCCTGGTGCAGAACTGGCTCTCGAGCCTCACGCCGGAATACTGGCAGTTCTGGGTCGGCATCGCGCTGATGGCGCTGGTCCTGGCGCGACCGGAGGGCGAGGTCGCCTGGCCGGTGCTGCTATGGCGCAGGCTTTGGCGGCGAGACCCTGGGGGGCGGCGATGACGGCGCCGGCGCTCGCGGCGCACGGGCTGGTCTGCCGCTTCGGCGGGCTGGTCGCGACCAGTGACGTGTCGCTGTCGCTGGCGGCGGGCGCGCGCGAGGCGCTGATCGGGCCGAACGGCGCCGGCAAGACGACACTGATCAACCTGCTCTCCGGCACGATCCGCGCCGCCGCCGGACGCATCGAGCTCGCGGGCGAGGACATCACCTGGATGCGCCCGGACGCGCGCGTGCGCCGCGGCCTGGTGCGCACCTTCCAGATCAACCAGCTCTTCCCGGCGATGTCGCCGCGCCGCAGCGTGCTGCTCGCCGCGAGCCAGGCGGCCGGGTCGGGCGCGCGCGCCTGGCGCCCGCTCGGC
>JAJZUI010000273.1 GCA_021847175.1 Pseudomonadota bacterium | reverse complement strand
GAAATCCGCTTCATGTGCGGGCAGAGATTGCAGGGGCGGATGAAATCCACGCCCGGGTTTTCCACCGCCACGTTGTCGGCCATCGAGCATTCCGTGAGCAGCACCACGCGCCCCGGCTGCTCGCGCGCGACAAAGGTGCTCATGCCGGCGGTCGAGCCGGTGTAGTCGGCCTCGGCCACCACCTCCGGCGGGCATTCCGGATGCGCCAGCACGACCAGGCCGGGATGCGCTTCGCGCAGCGCGCGCACGTCGGCGGCGCCGAAGCGCTCGTGCACCTCGCAATGGCCCTGCCAGGCGACGATCTCGACCTTGGTTTCGGCGGCGACGTTTCGCGCGAGGTATTCGTCCGGCAGCATGATCACCTTCGGCACGCCGAGCGATTCCACCACGCGGCGCGCGTTGGCGGAGGTGCAGCAGACATCCGTCTCCGCCTTCACCGCAGCGGAGGTGTTCACGTAGGAGACGACCGGCACGCCGGGGTGCGCCGCGCGCAGCAGCCGCACGTCCTGCGCCGTGATGGAGGAGGCGAGCGAGCAGCCGGCGCTGGTATCCGGAATCAGCACCGTCTTGCCCGGGTTCAGCAGCTTCGCGGTCTCGGCCATGAAGTGGACGCCGGCGAGCACGATCACCTCGGCATCGGTCTCGGCCGCCTTGCGCGCCAGCGCCAGGCTGTCGCCCACCACGTCGGCGACGCCGTGGTAGATCTCGGGCGTCTGGTAGTTGTGCGCGAGGATCACGGCGTTGCGCTCGCGCTTGAGGTCGAGGATGGCCGCGACGTCCTCGGCGAAGACCGGCCACTCCATCGGCGGGATGACGGCACTGAGCCGCTCGCGGATGGGCGCGGTGCGCGCGAGGGCTTCCGCGAGGGTGGGGGCGCTCATATGACCCATCTTATGCTCCCTTCGAGCATTGATCGGCATATGCTGGTATTGAGCACAAGCCAAGTCAAGCCCGCCCGGCGCACGCCAGCCCGCCGCCGTCAGCCCCGCGTCACCCCCACCTTGGTGCCCGCCACCGCCCGCTCCTCCAGCACCGCGCGGCGGAAGCGGAACAGCTTCGCCGGCCGGCCGCCGGTCTCGCGCGCCATGGCGCCGGTTTCCTCGACCAGGTCCTGCTGCTCGATCAGGCGGCGGAAATTCTGCTTGTGCATCGCCCGCCCGGCGATCGCCTCGACGCAGCGCTGCAGGTCGAGCAGCGTGAAGGCGGGCGCCAGCAGCTCGAACACCACCGGGCGGTACTTTATCTTTGCCCGCAGCCGCGAGATGGCGGTGGCAAGGATGCGCCGGTGGTCGCCGACCATGGCGAGGCCGGGCATCGGGCCGGCCGCGGCGTGCTGGCGCGATTCGGCCACCAGTCCGGCCTCCCACAGCAGCTCGTAGCGCTGCAGCGCCAGCTCCTCGTGCCAGGGCATGCCGTCGAGCCCGAACAACAGGGCCGCGCGCCGCCGTCGCGCCGCCCCGTCGCCCTCCGCGCCGTCCCCGGCCTCCGCCCAGGCGGCCAGGCGTGGCGCAATCGCCTCGGCCACCAGCTTGCCGCCGCCGCGCCGGTCCTCCCACGGGAAATACTCGTACCAGCCGCGCCATTCCGGCTCGTCGGCCCCCGCGAGCGGCCCCTCGCGCGTGAGGGCGAGGTAGGAGATGGAGACCACATGTCCCGCCCGGTCCGCCCCGCGGTCGGCGTCGGCGAAGGTGTAGAGCTGCTCGACATAGCCGAGCGGGTGGTGCGTCTGCGATTCCACCCAGCCGCGCAGCCCCGCCTGCAGCGAGCGGTGGCGCAGCTGGAAGGGGCCCGAGGGCAGGGTGGTGCCGCCGCGGATCGCCAGCACCATCGGCTCCGCCGGCCCCTGCTCGCCGGGCGTCACCGCCACCAGCACGGCGATGAGGTTCGCCGCGCCCGCCTGGCGCGCGTCGCCCTCGGGCGCGTTCGCGCCGCGCCGCTTGTCTGCCCTGCGCTCCTCGCCACGCGCCACGTCTTTCCCTTCGTTCCGAGCCGACCCTATCCTCGCCGCATGTCCAGCGAATTCAACCTCGCCCTCAGCGGCGATTCCATCCTCCAGCGCCGCCTGCTCTCGACCGAGGACCCGGTGCTGATGCCGCTGTTCGACCGCATCCGCGCGGCCGACCTTGCCTTCACCAACCTCGAGGTGCTGGCCAACGACTACCGCGGCGAGCCGGCGCTGGAATCCGGCGGCTCGCATTTCGGCGCCCCCGCCTGGGTGATCGACGATCTGCGCGCGGCGGGGTTCGACCTGTTCGCCGCGGCCACCAACCACGCGCTCGACTACGGCACCACCGGGCTGATGCTCACCATCGAGGCGCTGGAGGCGCGCCGCATTGCCTTCGCCGGCATCGGCCGCAACCTCGAGGACGCGCGCCGCCCCGCCTACGTCACGCACCCGAAGGCGACGGTGGCGCTGATCTCCTGCGCGTCCAGCTTCGCGCGCGGGCAGGAAGCCTCGGAACAGCGCCCGGACATGCCCGGGCGCCCCGGCCTCGCGCCGCTGCGCCACGAGACGGTGTACGAGATCGGCGCCGAGCAGATGGCGCAGCTGCGCGCCATCGCCGAGGCCACGGGGCTGGAGGCGCGGCGCCAGCAGATGCTGGCCATGGGCTTTCAGCGCCCGCCCAAGGACCCCTCGGTCTTCCCCTTCGGAGCCATGAATTTCCGCGAGGCGGCGAAGCCGGGCATCCGCATGACCGCCCGCGCCTCCGATATCGACGCGCTCGCGCGCTGGGTGCGGGAAGCCGCCGCACTCGCCGATATCGTCATCGTCAGCCTGCACGCGCACGAACAGGGCGAGACCAAGGAGGATCCCGCCGAGTTCATCCCGCCCTTCGCGCGCCGCATGATCGACGAGGGTGCCAGCCTCGTCGCCGGCCACGGCCCGCATCTCCTGCGCGGCATGGAGCTCTACCGCGGCCGCCCGATCTTCTACAGCCTCGGCAATTTCATCGGCCAGAACGAGCTGGTGCCGCGCCTGCCGTCGGACAGCTACGAGCGCTTCTCCGCCGAGCCCGACATGACGCCGGGCCAGGTGTATCGGTTGCGCACCGACAACGATCGCCGCGGCTTTCCCGCCGACCGCCGCTACTGGGAGAGCCTGGTGCCGATGCTCGCCTGGCGCGACGGCGTGCTCGCGGGCATCGACCTCATCCCGGTCGGCCTCGGCCTCGGCGAGCGCGCGCACCGGCGCGGCCGGCCGAGGCTCGCGACGGGCGAGGAGGCGGCGCGCATCCTCGACCGTTTCGCCGAGCTGTCGAAACCCTTCGGCGCCACCATCGAGCGCCACGGCGACACCGCGCGCGTGCGCCTCGGATGAGGTTCGCCGAGCGCGCCGGCACGCGCCTGGCCTATGTGCTGGATGCCGGCCGCGAGCCCACCATCGTCTTCCTGCCGGGCCTGCGCTCGGACATGCGCGGCGCCAAGGCGCTCGCCCTGCGCGAGGCCGCCGCGGCATGGGGGCAGTCGATGCTGCGGCTCGATTATTCTGGCCACGGTGCCTCCGGCGGTCGTTTCGAGGATGGATGCATCGGCGACTGGACGGCGGACGCGCTCGCCGTGATCGAGGTCGCGACCGGGGGACCGCTGATCCTGGTCGGCTCCTCCATGGGCGGCTGGATCGGGCTGCTGCTGGCG
>JAJZUI010000051.1 GCA_021847175.1 Pseudomonadota bacterium | reverse complement strand
CCTCGGCCAGCGAGTTCATCGAAAGCGCCGTACCCATGGTGTTGCAGTGCCCCACGGAGGGCGCGGAGGAGGCGACCATGGTCATGAACTCCTCCCAGTCGATCTTGCCCTCGGCATGCAGCTTGCGTGCCTCCCAAACCACGGTGCCGGAGCCGGCGAGCTTGCCCTTGTGCCAGCCGTCCAGCATCGGCCCGCCCGAGAGCACGATCGCGGGGATGTTCACCGTCGCCGCCGCCATCAGGCAGGCGGGGGTGGTCTTGTCACAGCCGGTGGTGAGCACCACGCCGTCGAGCGGGTAGCCGTGCAGCACCTCGACCAGCGAGAGGTAGGCGAGGTTGCGGTCGAGCGCCGCGGTGGGGCGCTTACCGGTTTCCTGGATCGGGTGGGTGGGAAACTCGAGTGGGATTCCGCCCGCGTCGCGGATGCCGTCGCGCACGCGGTGCGCGAGGTCGAGATGGTGGCGGTTGCAGGGCGAGAGGTCGGAGCCGGTCTGGGCGATGCCGATGATCGGCTTGCCACCCTGCAGTTCTTCGCGCGTGAGGCCGAAATTGAGGTAGCGCTCGATGTAGAGCGCGGTCATGCCGGGATCGTTGCGGTCGTCGAACCAACGCCGGCTGCGCAGCCGCTTCGCCGCGCTCTTGTCGTCATGTGCCATGGCCGTTTCTCCTCGCGTCCAGCCTGCGGCGCGGGCCAGCGTGCGTCAATCGCGCCGCCGCCCGCGCCGCCTTGGGTCAGAAATCGTCGGGGCCGATGACGTTCTGCGGCTTGCCGGCGAGCGCCGCGGCCATCGTCTCTGCCGACTTCACGCGGATGTCGAGCCAGGATTCCGGATCGTGGTAGGCGGCGTGCGGGGTGATGATCAGCCGCCCGGCGAGCCACTTCTCCCGCGCCCGGTAGGCGGCGATCAGCTTCGGCGCCGGCTCGGCGATGGGTTCCACGGGGATCACGTCGAGCCCGGCGCCGGCGAGATGGCCGGAGCGCAGCGCGCCGTCCACCGCGTCGATGTCCACGATCGGTCCGCGCGCGGTGTTGATCAGCACCGCGCCCTTGGGCAGCAGCGCGAGTTCCCTGGCGCCGATCATGTTGCGCGTCTCGGGGGTCAGCGGCGTGTGGATGGAGAGCACGTCCGAGCGCTTCAGCAGATCCTCGAGGCTGCGCACCCGCTCCACGCCCAGCGCGCGGTCGGCGCCGTTCAGGCGATAGGGGTCATAGAAGACGATGCGGAAGCCGAAGGCGCGCGCGCGCAGCGCCGCCGCGGTGCCGATGCGCCCGAGGCCGAGCACGCCGAAGGTCTGCACGTCGAGCCGGCGGATCACCGGCGTCTCGATCGCCTTCCACGCGGCCGGTGGGTCGTCGCGCTGGGTGTCGTGGTAGAGCGCGATGCCGCGGCGCAGCGCCAGCGTCAGCGCGATGGCGTGGTCCGCCACCTCCATCGTGCCGTAGTCGGGCACGTTGCAGATGGTGATGCCGCGCGCCGCCGCCGCCTTGCGGTCGAGCTTGTCGTAGCCCACGCCCATGCGCACGATGGTCTTGAGCGAGGGCAGGCGGTCCATGTCCGCGCCGGTCACGCTGTGGCGCATGATCATCAGCCCGACCACGCCCTCCGCATCCTTGGGCGAGAGGTCGGCCATCGAGGCGAGGTTGCGCATCCGCACCTCAACGCCTGGGCCGAACGCCGCGCGCTCGATGGCATCGTCGGGGTACATGACTTCGGGGTAGAGCACGGCCGGCATCGCTTCCTCCTCGGCTTCCTGCGCCCCGTCGTCTTGTGCCGGGGCGCGTCATTGCGCAGGTTGGACGCCGGGTTAACAGGCGAAGGGTGCCAAGTCCATGAACGATGCCGCGACCACCAGCATGAACGGGGCCGAATCGCTCGTTCGCACCCTGCTCGCGAGTGGCGTTGACACGTGTTTCGCCAATCCCGGCACCTCGGAGATGCATTTCGTGGCGGCGCTGGACCGCATTCCCGGCATGCGCTGCGTGCTGGGCCTGTTTGAGGGCGTGGTGACGGGGGCGGCCGATGGCTATGCGCGCATCGCCGACAAACCGGCGGCGACCCTGCTGCATTGCGGCCCCGGGATGGCCAACGGCATGGCCAACCTCCACAACGGCCGCCGCGCCAACACCATGATGGTCAACTGCGTCGGTGACCAGGCGACCTATCACCGCCCGCTCGACGCGCCGCTGACCGCGGATACCGAGGGCTGGGCGCGCGGCGTCTCCGGCTGGGTGCGCACCGCGTCGCATGCGCGCGACGTGGGGGCGGACGCCGCCGTGGCGGTGCAGGCCGCGCGCACGTCGCCGGGGCAGATCGCGACCCTGATCCTGCCGTCCGACACGTGCTGGGACGCCGGCGGCGTGGTCGGCGCGGCGCTGCCGGTGCCGCCGGCGCCGCACACGGCACCGGCCGCGGTCGAAACGGCCGCGCGGGCGCTGCGTTCCGGCACGCCGGCGGTGCTCATTCTCGCCGGCAGCGCGCTGCGCGAGGCGCCGCTGGCGATGGCCGCGGGCATCGCCGCCGCGACCGGAGCCAAGATCATGGCGCAGGGCTCCAACGCGCGCATCGAGCACGGGCGCGGGCGCCATGCCGTGGAGCGCGTGCCCTATCCGGTGGACCAGGCGGCGAAGGTGCTGGCGCCGTACAAGCTCGTGATCCTGGTCGGCGCCAAGCTGCCGGTCGGGTTCTTCGCCTATCCCGGCAAGCCCGGCGTGCTGACTGCGCCGGACGCCGAGGTGCAGGTGATGGCGCGGCCGGAGCACGACCTGCCGGCGGCGCTGGCGGCGCTGGCCGAGGCGCTGGGCGCGAAGCCGGTGGCGGCGCCCGTGATGGAGAAGCCGGCGCCCGCGACGGGTGCCATCAGCAGCGAGACGGTGGCGCAATCGGTCGCGGCGCTTATGCCCGAGCAGGCGATCATCGCCGACGAGAGCGTGAGTTTCGGCCGCGCGTTCTTCTCCGGCATGCACGGCGCGGCGCCGCATGACTGGCTGCAGATCACCGGCGGCGCGATCGGCTGCGGCATGCCGCTGGCGACCGGCGCCGCGGTCGCGGGCAAGGGGCGACGGGTGGTCAACCTCGAGGCCGACGGCTCGGCGATGTACACGCTGCAGGCGCTGTGGACCCAGGCGCGCGAGAAGCTCGACGTGACCACGGTGATCCTGTCCAACCGCAAATACGCAATCCTGCTGCACGAACTCGCCAATGTGGGCGCCAATCCAGGCCGCACCGCGCTCGACATGATGGATCTCGGCAACCCGGATCTCGACTGGCCGAAGCTCGCCGCCGGCATGGGCGTGGAGGGCGCGCGGGCGGAGACAATGGGCCAGTTCAACGACCTGCTCGCCGGCAGCTTCGCGCGAAAGGGGCCGTTCCTGATCGAGCTGGTGATCTAGCGCCGGGAAATCCCCGCCAGGATCAGGCCGAGGCCCGCGCCCCAGGGCAGGTAGAGGGCGAGCGGGAGCAGCCAGGCGGCCGGGCTCAGGCCAGCCCGGGCGCTGCCGCCCTCGAGCGGGGCCAGGACGAAGAAATCGGCCGCAACCCACAGCGCGCCGACGACGAGCCCCGTCCTCCAGTCCGGCCGTCGCACGACGAGCCCGAAGGCGGCGCCCCACATCCCGCCCCAGAATGCGAGGTCGAAGACGTAGGGCACGCCCAGGGGCGGGACGGCGCCCATCGGGTAGGCCGGCGGCATCCGATGGAGGACGTGCAGCAGCGCCCAGGCGCCCTGCTGGAAGGTGAGGACGGCGATGGCGCCGGCGATGAAGCCCGGGGCGGCCCGGCGGAGCAGGTTCTGCATGTCAAGTTTCTACGTCATGCGATGGCTGCGGGCGACAAGCACGTGGCCCCGCGCTAGGCTGTGGGTGGCATGACCGACGACGAAGCCGAGCGTTTGGCAAGCCGGGTGGCGCTGCTGGCCAGCGATTCCGGCGAGGCGGAGGCCGCGGGGCGCGCCGTGGGGCAGCTTGCGGTGCGCATGGGCCTCACCGGCGGCGACCTGCGCGCCATCTTCATGCGTGGCGTTGCGGGGGGCTCGGCCCCCCCGGCGCTGGAAGACGCGTACAAGGCGATGCGCCGGGACCGCGACCGGCTGCTGATCGAAGGGGCGAAGCTGCGCCAGCAGCTGACCAAGGCGCGGGCCACGGCGCAGCTGGGAAGGCTGCTCGCCATCCTGGGCCTCGTCGCGGCCATCGCCGGGGGCGCCTATGCCTGGGTCGGCGGTTCGCAGCAGCCCTCGGCCGCCTCCATCGCGCGGACGCTGGCGGCCGGGGTCGTCGGGCTCGTGCAGGCCGACGCGGCCCTCGTCTATGCCCGCCCGGACCGTGGCGCCGAACTGCTCGCGGCCCTGCACAAGGGCGAGCGGGTCGTCGTGCGCCGCCTGATCTGGAACCGGCTCGTCCAGTGGGCGGAGATCGAGGTCGGTGGGCAGACCGGCTATGTGCAGGCCGCGGCCCTGCATCTGATGTAGGACTCGACAAGCGGCCCGCCCCGGGAGTAATGGGCGCGCTTCAACCGGAACGCGGGAGACTTCCGGGCGATGTTCTGCGGCCCCTCGGGTGCGT
The DNA here is from genome assembly GCA_021847175.1 of Pseudomonadota bacterium. Classification (GTDB taxonomy): domain Bacteria; phylum Pseudomonadota; class Alphaproteobacteria; order Acetobacterales; family Acetobacteraceae; genus JAJXXT01. The sequence goes on along the minus strand of JAJZUI010000051.1, from coordinate 15,032 downwards.
GGCATCGCCCAGGTCGCATGCACCGCGGTCCCTCGACTGAGGCTGGCAACACGAGGGTTCAATGGCGAAGAAGATCGTCGGCTACATCAAGTTGCAAATTCCGGCCGGCAAGGCCAACCCGTCGCCGCCGGTGGGGCCCGCCCTCGGCCAGCGCGGCCTCAACATCATGTCCTTCGTCAAGGAGTTCAACGCCGCGACGCAGGCGATGGAGCCGGGGATGCCGATCCCGGTGGTGATCACGGCCTATGCCGACCGCACCTTCAGCTTCATCACCAAGACGCCGCCGAACTCGTATTTCATCAAGAAGGCGGCGACGCTGGAGAAGGGTTCGACCAACCCCGGCAAGGGGGCGGCGGTGGGCAGCATCACCACCGCGCAGCTGCGCGAGATCGCCAAGCAGAAGATGGTCGACATGAACGCCAATGACATCGAGGCGGCGGTGCGCATGCTCGCCGGTTCCGCCCGCTCGATGGGCATCGCCGTGGTGGAGGGCTGAGCATGGCCAGGAACAAGCGCCTCGCGGCCGCCCGCAAGACCGTCGACGTCGCCAAGGCCTACGCGCTCGCCGAGGCGGTCGCCCTGGTGAAGCAGAATGCCAAGGCGAAGTTCGACGAGACCGTCGAGATCGCAATGAACCTCGGCATCGACCCCCGCCACGCCGACCAGATGGTGCGCGGCCTGGTCGGCCTGCCGCACGGCACCGGCAAGACGCTGCGCGTCGGCGTGTTCGCCCGCGGCGCCAAGGCCGACGAGGCGCTGGCCGCCGGCGCGGACGTGGTCGGCGCCGACGACCTGGCCGAGAAGGTGCAGGCTGGCGAGATCGCGTTCGACCGCTGCATCGCCACCCCGGACATGATGGGCGTGGTCGGCAAGCTCGGTAAGATCCTGGGCCCGCGCGGCCTGATGCCGAACCCGCGCCTCGGCACCGTCACGATGGACGTGAAGGGTGCCATCACCGCGGCCAAGGCCGGCCAGGTCGAGTTCCGCGCCGAGAAGGCGGGGATCGTGCATGCCGGCATCGGCAAGGCGAGCTTCCCGGCCGAGAAGCTGGTGGAGAACGCGCGCGCCTTCGCCGACGCGATCATCAAGGCCAAGCCCTCGGGGGCCAAGGGCAACTACCTGCAGAAGGTGGCGCTGTCCTCGACCATGGGGCCTGGCGTGCGGGTGGATATCGCCTCGCTGTCCTGAGGCAACGGAATACGCCGGCCTCCCGGTTCCAAGCGATCCGGCGGCCGGCGGGCAGGGGGCGAGAGCTCCCGACCTGTCCGAGACCGGCTGTCCCGCCCCGAGGTGCGTCCGAGGGGAGGGGTAATGGGGCAAGCCCCGCATCCGGGAGATGGGTGGAGCCCAGCGCCTTGCGGCGTCCGGGTTCGGCTCACGGGCAGGCGAACCGGGGCTTCGGCCCCGTTGGTGCAACCCGGCCTCGCGCGGTCCACACGCGCCAGGCCAGCGATGGAGACGGGCTTTGGACCGTACGGAGAAGCGAGAGTTCGTCGCCTCCCTCGCCGGCGTCTTCGCCGAAACGTCCATGGTCGTCGTGACCCGCAATCGCGGACTCACGGTCGACGAGGTGACGGATCTGCGTCGGCGCATGCGAGCGGCAGGGGCGAACTACAAGGTCGCGAAGAACCGGCTGGCCACCCGCGCGCTGGAGGGGACCAATTTCGAGGGCATCAAGCCGCTGCTGAAGGGACCGACCGCGCTCGCGTGGTCGAAGGACCCGGTGGCCGTGGCGAAGACCGCCGTCGAGTTCGCCAGGCTGAACGAGAAGTTCGAGGTGCTCGGAGGAGCGCTCGGATCCCAGACGCTGGATGCGTCCGGGATCAAGGCGTTGTCCGAGCTGCCGTCGCTCGATGCGCTGCGCGCCAAGCTGCTGGGGCTGGTTCTTGCCCCGGCGACGAAGCTGGCCGGGCTCATGCAGGCGCCGGGCGGACAGCTCGCGAGGCTTCTGGCGGCCCATGCCAGCCGCGACGCGGCCTAGCCGAACATCATGGCCGCCGGCCCCGCGGTGGGGCTTGCGGCGGACCCAACCGGACGACATCTAGAGGAATACGAGAATGGCTGACCTTTCGAAGATCGTGGACGAGCTCTCGAGCCTGACCGTGCTCGAGGCCGCCGAGCTCGCGAAGATGCTCGAGGAGAAGTGGGGTGTATCTGCGGCAGCCCCAGTGGCGGTGGCGGCGGCGGCTCCGGCCGCTGGCGCTGCGCCGGCGGCGGCGGCCGAGGAGCAGACGGAGTTCACCGTCATCCTCGCCAGCTCCGGTGACAAGAAGATCAACGTCATCAAGGAGATTCGCACCATCACCGGCCTCGGCCTGAAGGAGGCTAAGGATCTCGTCGAGGGCGCGCCGAAGACCGTCAAGGAAGGCGTGAACAAGGACGAGGCGGCGAAGATCAAGAAGGTGCTCGAGGAACAGGGCGCCACCGTCGAGATCAAGTAGGACGGGAGCTGACCATACGACGACGGACGCGGTTTTGCCGTGCTGACAGGGTCGCGGGCGGAAGTGGCGCCACTTCCGCCCCGATCTCCGTTGCGGCGAACCGCTCGCGGGCTTCCGACGTGCCTCGCCGAACCGAGACGTGACTTCCAGAGACGTGACTTATCGAGACGGGCCTCGCAGCGGCGGGCCCGGGACGACTGAACCATCCGATACCTCCGCCCCTCGCCGGGCGACAACGACTGATCCGGAGCTGGCATGAACGCGATTTCGCGGTCTTTCACGGGACGCAAGCGTATCCGCAAATCCTTCGGGCGCATCCCCGAAGTGGTGGCGATGCCCAACCTCATCGACGTGCAGCGCGCCTCCTACGAGGCGTTCCTGCAAATGCACACGACGCCGGACAGCCGCACCAACACCGGGCTGCAGGAGGTGTTCACCTCCGTCTTCCCGATCGACGATTTCGCCGGGCGCGGGCGGCTGGAGTTCGTCTCCTACGAGCTCGAGGAGCCGAAATACGACGTCGAGGAGTGCATCCAGCGCGGCCTCACGTTCGCGGCGCCGCTCAAGGTGATCCTGCGCCTCATCGTGTGGGACCTCGACGAGGACACCGGCGCGCGTTCGATCCGCGACATCAAGGAACAGCCCGTCTACATGGGCGACATGCCACTGATGACGGACAACGGCACGTTCATCATCAACGGCACCGAGCGCGTGATCGTGAGCCAGATGCACCGCAGCCCGGGCGTCTTCTTCGACCACGACAAGGGCAAGACGCACAGCTCCGGCAAATATCTCTTCGCCGCGCGCGTCATCCCCTATCGCGGCTCCTGGCTCGACTTCGAGTTCGACAGCAAGGACCTCGTCTACGTCCGCATCGACCGCAAGCGGAAGCTGCCGGTCACCACGCTGCTCTACGCGCTCGACAACCGCGCGACCGAGGCGCTGCGCGCGGCGCGCGCGGCGAAGGGCGAGCAGATCGAGCTTGGCGAGATCCGCGGCATGGATGCCGAGGAAATCCTTGGCTACTTCTACGGGCGGGTGGTGTTCACGCGCACGCCGAAGGGCTGGGCGCGCCCGTTCGATCCGGATGCGTTCCGTGGTACCAAGCTGCTGGAGCCGCTGGTGGACGCGGAGACCGGCGAGGTGGTGGCGGAGGCCGACACCAAGCTCACCTCCCGCAGCGCGCGCAAGATCGCCGAGAAGACCAAGACCGTGCTCGCCGGGCGCGCGGATCTCGTCGGGCGCTTTGTCGCCGAGGATATGGTGGACATGTCCACCGGCGAGATCTGGGCCGAGGCCGGCGAGGAGCTGACCGAGGCGAAGCTCGCCTCGCTGGAGGGCGCGGGGCTCGACACGCTGCCCACGCTCGCGGTCGACCAGGCGAACGGGCCGTGGATCCGCAACACGCTGGCGGTGGACAAGTGCACCGGGCGGGACGACGCGCTGGTGGACATCTACCGTGTCATGCGTCCGGGCGAGCCGCCGACGCCGGAGACGGCGGAGGCGTTGTTCCGCGGCATGTTCTTCGACGCCGATCGTTACGATCTCTCGGCGGTCGGGCGCGTGAAGATGAACATGCGCCTCGGCATCGAGACCGATGACAGCGTGCGGGTGCTGCGCAAGGAGGACATCCTCGCGACCGTGCGCATCCTGTGCGAGCTGAAGGACGGGCGCGGGCAGATCGACGACATCGACAATCTCGGCAACCGTCGGGTGCGCTCGGTGGGCGAGCTGATGGAGAACCAGTACCGCGTCGGCCTGCTGCGCATGGAGCGGGCGATCCGCGAGCGCATGGGCTCGGTCGACATCGACACAGTGATGCCGCACGACCTCATCAACGCGAAGCCGGCAGCGGCGGCCGTGCGTGAGTTCTTTGGCTCAAGCCAGCTCAGCCAGTTCATGGACCAGACCAACCCGCTCTCGGAGGTGACGCACAAGCGCCGCCTCTCGGCGCTCGGTCCGGGCGGCCTCACGCGCGAGCGCGCGGGCTTCGAGGTGCGCGACGTGCATCCGACGCACTACGGGCGCATCTGCCCGATCGAGACGCCGGAAGGGCCGAATATCGGCCTGATCAACTCGCTCGCGACCTACGCGAAGGTCAACAAGTACGGGTTCATCGAGACCCCGTACATGCTGGTCAAGGACGGCGTGGTGCAGAAGGAGCCGCGCTACCTCTCGGCGATGGAGGAGGAGAAGCTCATCGTCGCGCAGGCCGACGCGCCTATGGACGAGAAGGGCCGCTTCACGCAGGATCTCGTTTCGGTACGCCAACAGGGCGATTTCCGCCTGGTGAAGCCCGAGGACGTGACGGCGATCGACGTCTCGCCGAAGCAGCTCGTCTCCGTCGCCGCGGCGCTGATCCCGTTCCTCGAGAACGATGACGCCAACCGCGCGCTGATGGGCTCGAACATGCAGCGCCAGGCGGTGCCGCTGATCCGCGCCGACGCGCCGCTGGTCGGCACCGGCATGGAGGCTGCGGTGGCGCGCGATTCGGGTGCGACCATCGTTGCGCGCCGTGCCGGCGTGGTCGACCAGATCGATGGCGCGCGCATCGTGGTGCGTGCGACCAACGAGGACGGCACCACGAAGGGCGTCGATATCTACCGGCTGCGCAAGTTCATGCGCTCCAACCAGTCGACCTGCATCAACCAGCGGCCGCTGGTGCGCGTGGGCGATTCGGTAGAGGAGGGCGACATCATCGCCGACGGTCCGTCGACCGATCTCGGCGAGCTGGCGCTCGGGCGCAACGTGCTGTGCGCGTTCATGCCGTGGAACGGCTACAACTTCGAGGACTCGATCCTGATCTCCGAGCGCATCGCGCGCGACGACGTCTTCACCTCGATCCATATCGAGGAATTCGAGGTGATGGCGCGTGATACCAAGCTCGGCCAGGAGGAGATCACCCGCGATATCCCGAACGTCGGCGAGGAGGCGCTGAAGAACCTCGACGAGGCGGGCATCGTCTATATCGGCGCCGAGGTGAACCCCGGCGACATTCTGGTGGGCAAGGTGACGCCCAAGGGCGAGAGCCCGATGACGCCGGAAGAGAAGCTGCTGCGCGCGATCTTCGGCGAGAAGGCGTCCGATGTGCGCGACACCTCGCTCAAGCTGCCGCCGGGCGTGACCGGGACCATAGTCGACGTTCGCGTCTTTTCCCGCCGCGGCGTGGACAAGGACGAGCGCGCGATGGCGATCGAGCGCGCCGAGATCGAGCGGCTGGCCAAGGACCGCGACGACGAGCGTGCGATCCAGGAGCGCAGCTTCCTCAACCGTCTGGGCGAGAAGCTGCTCGGCCAGAAGGCAGGCGGCGGCTTCAAGGGCATCAAGTCCGGCACGGTGCTGACCGAGGAGGCGCTCGCCGAGCACCCGAAGGGGAGCTGGCGGCACATCGTGGTGCAGGACGACCGCGTGACGGCGGAGATCGAGACGCTGAAGCGCGAGTTCGATGCCGCGGTCGGGCGTATCCAGGCGCGCTTCGAGAGCAAGGTGGAGAAGCTGCAGCGTGGCGACGAGCTGCCGCCCGGCGTGATGAAGATGGTCAAGGTCTTCGTCGCGGTGAAGCGCAAGCTGCAGCCCGGCGACAAGATGGCCGGCCGCCACGGCAACAAGGGTGTCGTTTCGCGCGTGGTGCCGGTGGAGGACATGCCGTTCCTCGCCGACGGCACGCCGGTCGATCTCGTGCTCAACCCGCTGGGTGTGCCGTCGCGCATGAACGTGGGCCAGATCCTGGAGACGCATCTGGGCTGGGCCTGTGCGGCGATCGGCCGGCAGATCGGCGAGAAGGTCGAGGCCTATCGCCGCCGGGGTGTCGCGCGCGTCGAGCTGCTCGCCCTGCTCGAGGAGATTTACGGCAAGCAGGTCTACGGGGAGGCGATCGCGGACATGGACGACGCCCAGCTCGTCGAGCTGTGCGACAACCTGCGCAAGGGCGTGCCGATCGCGACGCCGGTTTTCGACGGCGCCCGCATGGCCGATATCGAGGGCATGCTGACGCGCGCCGGGCTCGACACGTCGGGCCAGGTGACGCTGGTCGACGGGCGTAGCGGGGAGCCGTTCGAGCGCAAGGTGACGGTCGGCTACATCTATATGCTGAAGCTGCACCACTTGGTCGACGACAAGATCCACGCGCGTTCGATCGGGCCGTACTCGCTCGTCACCCAGCAGCCGCTGGGCGGCAAGGCGCAGTTCGGCGGCCAGCGCTTCGGCGAGATGGAGGTCTGGGCGCTCGAGGCGTACGGCGCGGCGTACACGCTGCAGGAGATGCTGACGGTGAAGTCGGACGACGTGTCCGGCCGCACCAAGGTCTACGAGGCGATCGTGCGCGAGCAGGACAATTTCGAGGCCGGCATCCCCGAGAGCTTCAACGTTCTCGTCAAGGAACTGAAGTCGCTCGGCCTCAACGTCGAGCTCGACAGCAAGGCCGCCTAACAGCAAGGCCGGCTAATTGATGGTTTCCAACGGCCGCCCATTTCCGTGATGGGGGCCTTTGGTGGGGTTCCAGGGGCACCGCCCCTGGCCTTCCTCTAGAAAGGAAGACAGGATGAACGAGCTGATGAAGATCCTGGGCCAGACCGGCCCGAGCCTGAGCTTCGATCAGATCAGGATCCAGATCGCCTCGCCGGAGCAGATCCGCTCCTGGTCCTATGGCGAGATCAAGAAGCCCGAGACGATCAACTACCGCACCTTCAAGCCGGAGCGGGACGGGCTGTTCTGCGCGCGGATCTTCGGGCCGATCAAGGACTACGAGTGCCTGTGCGGCAAATACAAGCGCATGAAGTTCCGCGGCATCATCTGCGAGAAGTGCGGCGTGGAGGTGACGCTCGCCAAGGTGCGGCGCGAGCGCATGGGCCATATCGAGCTCGCCTCGCCGGTGGCGCACATCTGGTTCCTGAAGTCGTTGCCGAGCCGTATCGGCCTCATGGTCGACCTGACGCTCAAGGAGCTGGAGAAGATCCTCTACTTCGAGAGCTACGTGGTTCTCGAGCCGGGGCTGACCGACCTCAAGCTGCATCAGCTGCTGTCCGAGGACCAGCTGATGGCGAAGCAGGACGAGTTCGGCGAGGACGCGTTCCGCGCCGGCATCGGCGCTGAGGCGATCCGTTCGATCCTTGCCACTATCGACATCGACGCCGAGAAGGTGAAGCTGCGCGGCGAGCTCAAGGACACGACGAGCGAAGCCAAGCGCAAGAAGCTGGTCAAGCGCCTCAAACTGATCGAGGCCTTCGCCGAGAGCGGATCGAAGCCGGAATGGATGATCCTGACCGTGGTGCCGGTCATCCCGCCGGAGTTGCGCCCGCTGGTGCCGCTCGACGGGGGGCGGTTCGCGACCTCGGACCTCAATGACCTCTATCGGCGCGTCATCAACCGCAACAACCGCCTCAAGCGGCTGATCGAGCTGCGCGCGCCGGACATCATCGTGCGCAACGAGAAGCGCATGCTGCAGGAGAGCGTGGACGCGCTGTTCGACAACGGCCGGCGCGGGCGGGCGATCACGGGGGCGAACAAGCGCCCGCTGAAGTCGCTCTCGGACATGCTCAAGGGCAAGCAGGGCCGGTTCCGCCAGAACCTGCTCGGCAAGCGCGTCGACTACTCGGGCCGCTCGGTGATCGTGGTCGGGCCCGAGCTGAAGCTGCACCAGTGCGGGCTGCCGAAGAAGATGGCGCTCGAGTTGTTCAAGCCGTTCATCTACGCCAAGCTTGAGAAGTACGGGCTCGCCACGACGATCAAGGCGGCCAAGCGCATGGTCGAGAAGGAGCGGCCGGAGGTTTGGGACATCCTCGAGGAGGTGATCCGCGAGCATCCGGTGCTGCTCAACCGCGCGCCGACGCTGCACCGCCTCGGCATCCAGGCGTTCGAGCCGGTGCTGATCGAGGGCAAGGCAATCCAGCTGCATCCGCTGGTCTGCACCGCCTTCAACGCCGACTTCGACGGCGACCAGATGGCCGTGCATGTGCCGCTCTCGCTGGAGGCGCAGCTCGAGGCGCGGGTGCTGATGATGAGCACCAACAACATCCTCTCGCCAGCGAACGGCAAGCCGATCATCGTGCCCAGCCAGGACATCGTCCTCGGCATCTACTACCTCTCGCTTGAGACGCCGAAATTCGGCGTCACCAAGGACGAGGAGGCTCCGGCCTTCGGCACGCTCGCCGAGATCGAGCACGCGCTCGCCGCGGGGGCGGTCGGCCTGCATGACAAGATCCGCGCGCGCTACGAGACGGTGGACGCCGAGGGAAAGCCGATCCGCCAGATCGTGGTCAGCACGCCGGGGCGCATGATGATCGCACGCCTGCTGCCGCGTCACCCCGCGGTGCCGTTCGCGCTGGTCAATCGCCAGCTCACCAAGAAGAACGTCTCCGACGTGATCGACGCGGTCTACCGCCATTGCGGGCAGAAGGAGTGCGTGATCTTCGCCGACAGGCTGATGGGCCTTGGCTTCGGCCAGGCGGCCAAGGCGGGTCTTTCGTTCGGCAAGGACGACCTCATCATTCCGGCCAGCAAGCAGGAGATGATCCGCAAGACGCAGGCCGAGGTGAAGGAGTTCGAGCAGCAGTACCAGGACGGCCTGATCACCGCGGGCGAGCGCTACAACAAGGTGGTCGACGCCTGGTCGCGCTGCACCGACGAGGTCGCCGAAGCGATGATGAAGGAAATCCGCAAGCAGGAGATCGGCCGTCCGGCCAACGCGGTGTGGATGATGAGCCACTCCGGCGCGCGCGGCTCGCCGGCGCAGATGCGTCAGCTCGCGGGCATGCGCGGCCTGATGGCCAAGCCCTCGGGAGAGATCATCGAGCAGCCGATCATTGCCAACTTCAAGGAGGGGCTGACCGTCCTCGAGTACTTCAATTCCACCCACGGCGCGCGCAAGGGCCTCGCGGACACGGCGTTGAAGACGGCGAACTCCGGCTACCTTACCCGCCGCCTGGTGGACGTGGCACAGGACTGCATCATCGTCGAGCAGGATTGCGGCACGGAGCGCGGGCTCACGGTGCGCGCGGTGATGGATGGCGGCGACGTCGTCGCCCCGCTGTCCGAGCGCATCCTTGGCCGCACCGCGGCGGAGGATGTAGTCGATCCCGCCTCCGGCGCGGTGCTGGCGCCTGCTGGCTCGCTGATTGAGGAGGAGTCGTCCGAGGCGATCGAGAAGGCTGGCGTCGAGAGCGTGAAGATCCGCTCGGTGCTGACCTGCGACGCGCGCGTTGGCGTCTGCGGCAAGTGCTACGGGCGCGACCTTGCCCGCGGCACGCCGGTCAATGTCGGCGAGGCGGTGGGCGTCATCGCCGCGCAGTCGATCGGCGAGCCGGGCACGCAGCTCACCATGCGCACCTTCCATATCGGCGGTGCCGCGCAGCGTGGCGCCGAGCAGTCCAATGTCGAGGCGAGCCACGATGGCTCCGTCAGGCTTAACAACGTGACCCTGGTGACCAACAGCCAGGGCGTGCCGATCGTGATGAGCCGCAACTGCGAGATCGTGCTGTCGGACGCCAACGGGCGGGAGCGCGCGCGCTTCCGCGTGCCTTACGGCGCGAGGCTGCTCACGCAGGAGGGGGCGAAGGTCATGCGTGGCACCAAGCTCGCCGAGTGGGACCCATACACGTTGCCGATCATCACCGAACGCGCCGGCCGCGTCGAATACCTCGACCTCATCGAGGGCCTGACGCTGGTGGAGCGGGTGGACGAGGTGACCGGCCTCACCTCCAAGGTGGTGGTCGACTACAAGTCCAGCGCCCGCGGCGCCGACCTCAGGCCGCGGCTGCAGCTCAAGGGGCCGAAGGGCGAGGTCGTCAAGCTGGTGACGGGCGGCGACGCGCGTTACTTCCTGTCACCGGACTCAATTCTTTCGGTTGAGAACGGGGCGGAGGTGGCGGCGGGCGACGTGCTGGCGCGCATCCCGCGCGAGGGCGGTAAGACGCGCGACATCACCGGCGGTCTGCCGCGCGTGGCCGAGCTGTTCGAGGCGCGGCGTCCGAAGGACCACGCGATCATTGCCGAGACCGACGGGCGGGTGGAATTCGGCCGCGACTACAAGGCCAAGCGCCGCGTCATCGTGAAGAACGACGAGATCGGGGAGGAGACGGAGTACCTAATCCCCAAGGGCAAGCACGTTTCGGTGCAGGAGGGCGATTTCGTCCGCCGCGGCGACCCACTGGTCGATGGGCCGCGCGTGCCGCACGACATCCTCAAGGTGCTCGGGGTCGAGGCGCTGTCCGACTATCTCGTCAACGAGATCCAGGACGTCTACCGGCTGCAGGGCGTGAAGATCAACGACAAGCACATTGAGGTGATCGTCCGCCAGATGCTGCAGAAGGTGGAGATCCTCGATCCGGGTGACACCACCTACCTTTCTGGTGAGCAGGTCGACCGGCTGGAGTTCGAGGCGGAGAACGAGAAACGTACCGCGGATGGTGAGCGGCCGGCCACCGCTATGCCGGTGCTGCAAGGCATCACCAAGGCGAGCCTGCAGACCTCCTCCTTCATCTCCGCCGCCTCCTTCCAGGAGACGACGCGGGTGCTGACGGAGGCGGCGACCGCGGGCAAGACGGACGGGCTCTCTGGCCTCAAGGAGAACGTCATCGTCGGCCGCCTGATCCCGGCCGGGACGGGCAGCGTGATGAACAAGCTGCGCTCGATCGCCTCGGGCACCGGCACCGGCACCGGCCTCGGCCGGGACCGCCCGGCGCCGGCACTCGGGCAGGATGTCGCCGCCGAATAGGGTAGCTTTCGAGGCCCTGCATGGAAGGCCGGCGGTGGGAGCATCGCCGGCCTTTCTCTTTTCTGGCTTTCACGCTTGACGCGGCCGGGGGGGTAGGCTACCTCGCCGCCCTCGGCCGTCCCCGTCCAGGGCGCGGCCGTCGTTTCGTGATGGCCCCACCGCTCGCGGCGCCGCCTTCCTTCGGGGAAGCCTAGGCCGCCTGCATGCCTCACCCGCCGGGTGTGAACCCGAGCGGGCGCAGTGCTTCGGGTGACTCGGCGGCGGCGTCAGGGGCGAACGGCAACAGGAATGCGTGGAAGCGATTTAGAGACGCGGGAGTGACAGGGGCGTATGCCGACGATCAACCAGCTGATTGCCAAGGGACGCGAGCCGGCGGCGAAGCGCAACAAGGTGCCGGCGCTGCAGGGCTGCCCGCAGAAGCGCGGCGTCTGCACCCGCGTCTACACGACGACGCCGAAGAAGCCGAACTCGGCGCTGCGTAAGGTCGCCAAGGTCCGCCTCACCAACGGATACGAGGTGGTGAGCTACATCCCGGGCGAGGGGCACAACCTGCAGGAGCACTCGGTGGTGCTGATCCGCGGCGGGCGCGTAAAGGACCTGCCGGGCGTGCGCTACCACATCCTGCGCGGCGTGCTGGATACGCAGGGCATTGCCAAGCGGCGCCAGCGGCGCTCGCTGTACGGCGCCAAACGGCCGAAGTGAGGAGCGGGCGATGAGCAGGCGGCACCGCGCGGTCAAGCGCGAGATCCTTCCGGACGCTAAGTTCGGCGACGTCGTGATCAGCCGTTTCATGAACGCGCTGATGTACGACGGGAAGAAGAGCGCGGCGGAGGGCATCGTCTATGGTGCGCTCGACGTGATGCGCCGGCGCGGCGGCGGCCAGGCGGATCCGGTGCGCCTGTTCCACGAGGCGCTGGACAACGTGAAGCCGGCGGTTGAGGTGCGCAGCCGGCGCGTCGGCGGCGCCACCTACCAGGTGCCGGTCGAGGTTCGTGCCGAGCGACGCCAGGCGCTGGCGATCCGCTGGATCATCGACGCGGCGCGCAAGCGCGGCGAGCACACGATGCAGGACCGGCTGTCCAACGAGCTGATGGACGCGGTGAACAACCGGGGCGCTGCGGTGAAGAAGCGCGAGGATACCCATCGGATGGCCGAGGCCAACAAGGCCTTCAGCCATTACCGCTGGTAAGACGCTAGCAGAGTAAGACGGGCCGGCCGGAAGGCCGGGCAGACGGTTCAATAATCCCCAAGCGCCGCTGAGGCGGACACGGAGAAGACGATGGCGAAGTCGAAATTCGAGCGGACCAAACCGCACTGCAACATCGGCACGATCGGCCATGTTGACCATGGCAAGACGTCGCTGACGGCCGCCATCACGAAGGTGCTGGCAAAGACCGGCGGTGCCACGTTCACGGCCTATGACCAGATCGACAAGGCGCCGGAAGAGCGCGCCCGCGGCATCACGATCTCGACCGCGCATGTCGAGTACGAGACCCAGAAGCGCCACTACGCGCACGTCGACTGCCCCGGCCACGCCGACTACGTGAAGAACATGATCACCGGTGCCGCGCAGATGGACGGCGCGATCCTGGTGGTCTCCGCGGCCGACGGCCCGATGCCGCAGACGCGCGAACACATCCTGCTCGCCCGCCAGGTCGGCGTGCCGGCGCTCGTCGTGTTCCTCAACAAGGTGGACATGGCGGATCCCGACCTGCTTGAGCTGGTCGAGCTCGAGGTGCGCGAGCTGCTGTCCTCGTACCAGTTCCCCGGCGATGAGATCCCGATCATCAAGGGCTCGGCGCTGTGCGCGCTCGAGGATCGCGACCCGGAGATCGGCGAGAAGGCGATCCTGAAGCTCATGGAGGCGGTCGACTCCTACATTCCGCAGCCGGAGCGCCCGAAGGACATGCCGTTCCTGATGCCGATCGAGGACGTGTTCTCGATCTCCGGCCGCGGCACGGTGGTGACCGGCCGCGTCGAGCGCGGCATCGTGAGGGTGGGCGACGAAGTCGAGATCGTCGGCCTGCGCGACACCACCAAGACCACGGTCACGGGCGTCGAAATGTTCCGCAAGCTGCTCGACCAGGGCGAGGCGGGCGACAACATCGGCGCGCTGCTGCGCGGCACGAAGCGTGAGGAAGTGGAGCGCGGCCAGGTGCTCGCAAAGCCGGGCACGATCACGCCACACAAGAAGTTCAAGGCCGAGAGCTACATCCTCACCAAGGAAGAGGGCGGCCGCCATACGCCGTTCTTCACCAACTACCGGCCGCAGTTCTACTTCCGCACGACGGACGTCACCGGCATCGTTCACCTGCCTGAGGGCACGGAGATGGTGATGCCCGGCGACAACGTCTCGATGGACGTCGAGCTGATCCAGCCGATCGCGATGGACGAGGGCCTGCGCTTCGCCATCCGCGAGGGTGGGCGCACGGTTGGCGCCGGCGTCGTCGCCAAGATCGTCGCCTAACGCTCAGAGGATCGGGGTCGCCGCCATGGACAACCAGAACATCCGCATTCGCCTCAAGGCGTATGACCATCGGGTGCTCGATAATAGCACCAAGGACATCGTCAACACGGCGAAACGGACCGGTGCCCGGGTGCGCGGCCCCATTCCGCTGCCGACGCATATCGAACGGTTCACGGTCAACCGCTCGCCGCACGTCGACAAGAAGAGCCGCGAGCAGTTCGAGATCCGCACCCATCGGCGCCTGCTCGATATCGTCGAGCCGACGCCGCAGACGGTGGACGCGCTGATGAAGCTGGATCTCGCCGCGGGCGTGGACGTCGAGATCAAGATCTGAGGAACCTGCCGGCTCCCGCCCATCGCGGCGGTGAGGCCGGTGACTGACCATTGGGCCTAAGAGCCGTCCTTTGATTTGCCGGACGGCTCCTCTGGGGTGAGGATGATGAGAACAGGACTTCTGGCGAAGAAGCTGGGAATGACCCGGCTTTTCAGGGATGACGGCACTCATGTGCCGGTGACGGTGCTGCACCTCGACCAAGTGCAGGTCGTGGCCGCGCGGACGGTGGAGAAGGACGGCTACAGCGCCGTGCAGCTCGGTTGGGGCCGCGCCAAGGTCAAGAACGTCGCCAAGTCGAACAAGGGGCATTTCGCGAAGGCGAAGGTAGAGCCCAAGGCGAAGCTCGCCGAGTTCCGGGTGGACGCCGACGCGCTGCTCGAGCCGGGCGCCATCATCTCCGCCGCGCATTTCGTCGTCGGCCAGAAGGTGGATGTCGCCGGTACCTCGAAGGGCAAGAGCTTCGCGGGAGCGATGAAGCGGTGGAACTTCGGCGGTCTCGAGGCCAGCCACGGCGTTTCGATCTCGCATCGTTCGCACGGCTCGACCGGTAACCGCCAGGATCCGGGCAAGACCTTCAAGAACAAGAAAATGGCCGGCCATCTCGGCGTCGAGCGGGTGACCACGCTCAACCTCGAGGTCGCGGCCGTGGATGCCGAGCGCGGGCTGCTGATGCTCAAGGGCGCGGTGCCCGGGGCGAAAGGCGGCTGGGTGCTGGTGCGCGACGCGGTGAAGGCGAAGCTGCCCGAGGGGCTGCCACAACCGGCTGCCCTCGTTGAGGCGGGAGCATGACGATGCAGGTCGAGATCAAGACGCTCGCCAACGCGACGACGGGCACGATCGAACTGCCCGAGGCGATTTTCGGCGCGACCCCGCGGCCGGACATCATGGCGCGCGTGGTGCACTGGCAGCAGGCCAAGCGCCGCGCCGGCACGCACAAGACCAAGGGCATGGGAGAGGTTCAGGGCACGACGAAGAAGCCGTACAAGCAGAAGGGTACCGGCAGCGCCCGTCAGGGCAGCCTGCGCGCGCCGCAGTTCCGTACCGGCGGCGTGGTGCACGGACCGGTTGTGCGCGACCACG